>NZ_JBIBKW010000001.1:910796-1071077 GCF_042959465.1 Streptomyces sp. NPDC007901
CGACGGTCTCCGGGGCGGCGGCTGCCGTCTTCCGGGTGCGACGGGGCTTGGCCTCGACGGCCTCGGCCGTGTCCACGGCGGCTTCGGCGGCGGCTGCCGTCTTGCGGGTGCGACGCGGCTTGGGCTCCTCGGCGGCCTCCGCCTCAGGCGCGGTCGCCACCGGCTCGGCCGGCGCGGCGGTCTTGCGGGTGCGACGACGGGCCGGCGCCACCGGAGCCTCGACGGCTTCCTGCGCAGCCTCCGCGACCTCGGTCACGGTCTCGACCGCCTCGGCGGCCTTCCGGGTGCGGCGGCGCGGCTTGGCCTCGACGGCCTCGGCCGTGTCCACCGCGGTCTCGGCGGCGGCCGCCGTCTTGCGGGTGCGACGCGGCTTCGGCTCCGCGACGACGGTCTCGACCGCCTCGACGGCTGCCACAGGGGCGGCCTCGGGGGCTTCGGCCGCCTTGCGGGTACGGCGACGGGCGGGGGGCGCCGGTGCCTCCTCGGCCACCGGGGCCTCGGTCACCGCGGTCACCTCCGCCACCGGGGCGCTCTCCGCGGACCTGCGGGTGCGACGGCGGCGCGGCTTCTCCGGCTCGGCCGGCTCCACCACGGCCTCGACCGTCTCGACGACGGCCTCCGGCGTCACCGCCACCGGGGCGACGGCCGCCACCGGCTCCTGCGACGCCCCGGCGCGGGTACGGCGACGACGGCGCGGGGTCCGGGTGGCCGCGGGCTCCGACGCGGCGACGGCGCCGGCGGCGGGCGAGGCGGACTCGGCGGCCGGCGCCGTGGACGTCGTACCGTCGACCGATTCCAGTGTCGAACCGCCACGCGTACGGCGACGGCGGCGCGGGGTGCGGGCCGGGCGCTCGCGCTCCTCGGAGCGCGGGGCCTCGTTACGGCCGCCCCGGCCACCGCGACCGCGGCCACCACGGCCACCGGTCTCGCCCAGGTCCTCCAGCTCCTCCGCTTCGAGCCCGGCGCGGGTGCGCTCCGAGCGCGGCAGGACACCCTTGGTGCCCGCGGGGATCTTGAGGTCCTCGAAGAAGTGCGGGGAGGTGGAGTACGTCTCCACCGGGTCGGGGAACTTGAGATCCAGCGCCTTGTTGATCAGCTGCCAGCGCGGGATGTCGTCCCAGTCGACGAACGTGATCGCCGTACCCGAAGCGCCCGCGCGGCCGGTCCGGCCGACCCGGTGCAGGTACGTCTTCTCGTCCTCGGGGGACTGGTAGTTGATGACGTGGGTGACGCCCTCGACGTCGATGCCGCGCGCGGCGACGTCGGTGCAGACGAGGACGTCCACCTTGCCGTTGCGGAACGCGCGCAGCGCCTGCTCGCGGGCGCCCTGGCCCAGGTCGCCGTGGACGGCGCCGGAGGCGAAACCGCGGCGCTGGAGCTGCTCGGCGATGTCGGCGGCGGTGCGCTTGGTGCGGCAGAAGATCATCGCGAGCCCGCGGCCCTCGGCCTGCAGTATGCGCGCGATCATCTCCGGCTTGTCCATGGAGTGCGCGCGGTAGACGAACTGCGCGATGTTCGCGACGGTCGCGCCCTCGTCGTCCGGCGCGGTGGCGCGGATGTGGGTGGGCTGGCTCATGTACCGGCGCGCGAGGCCGATGACCGCGCCCGGCATGGTGGCCGAGAACAGCATGGTCTGGCGCTTGGCCGGCAGCATGTCGATGATCTTCTCGACGTCGGGCAGGAAGCCCAGGTCGAGCATCTCGTCGGCCTCGTCGAGGACGAGCGACTTGATGTGCTTGAGGTCGAGCTTCTTCTGGCCCGCGAGGTCCAGGAGCCGGCCCGGGGTGCCGACGACCACGTCGACGCCCTTCTTCAGGGCCTCGACCTGCGGCTCGTAGGCACGGCCGCCGTAGATGGCGAGAACGCGTACGTTGCGGACCTTGCCGGCCGTCAGGAGGTCGTTGGTGACCTGGGTGCAGAGCTCGCGCGTGGGGACGACGACGAGCGCCTGCGGGGCGTTGGTGAGGGCCTCGGGGGCGGCGCGCCCGGCCTCCACGTCGGCGGGGACGGTCACGCGCTCCAGGAGCGGCAGACCGAAGCCGAGGGTCTTGCCCGTGCCGGTCTTGGCCTGGCCGATGACGTCGGTGCCGGAGAGGGCGACCGGGAGCGTCATCTCCTGGATGGGGAAGGGGTTGATGATGCCGACGGCTTCCAGGGCCTCGGCGGTCTCGGGAAGGATTCCGAGTTCACGAAACGTCGTAGTCAGGGTTTTGCCTCTTCTGTGTGGCGCGGCGCGAGGCGAGCGCGGGGGTCTTTGACGGACCGTGCCGGGGACGTCGGCTGCCTTACGAGCGGGCCGTGGGGGCACGCCGTAGTGCACGGGACCTCTGCCGACGCTCTAGCGCTCGTACCGCTGAGGGTGTGTCCCTCCGGTCGTCGTACGCACAGTGCCGTACGAGCCGGGAGGGCTGTCGGGTCGGAGCCGATCGGGCCACCGACCGGGCATCCTCATACGTGCGGCCTGTCGAGGTACGACCGAATACGTCGGCGTACCAGCAGGCGCATTACCACCATACCCCGGAATCGTGCACATGTGATGGCCGATTTGGTCACGTCGTGGTAGTCACAGTGGATGACCAGGGGCTTCCCTGGGACTTCCCCCGGCTTCCCCCTGGCTTCCCCGGGACTTCCCTGGGGCGGCGGGCGGGCTATTGTGCGCTTCATGACGAGCTCTGACAAGCCTGAGAACGCCTCCGCCGAACCGACCGGTGTCGCCGCCCAGGACTGGGCCCAGGCCGCCGCCGACCCGCAGTACCGTGCCGCGGTCGTGGACCTGCTCGGCGCGCTCGCGTACGGCGAGCTCGCGGCGTTCGAGCGGCTCGCCGAGGACGCCAAGCTGGCGCCCACGCTGGTGGACAAGGCCGAGCTGGCCAAGATGGCGTCCGCGGAGTTCCACCACTTCGAGCGGCTGCGGGACCGGCTGACGGAGATCGGCTCGGACGCCGCGCAGGCGATGGAGCCGTTCGTCGCGGCCCTCGACGGCTTCCACCGGCAGACGGCGCCGTCGGACTGGCTGGAGGGCCTGGTCAAGGCGTACGTCGGCGACTCGATCGCGAGTGACTTCTACCGGGAGGTCGCGGCGCGGCTCGACTCCGACACGCGTGAACTTGTGCTGGCCGTCCTCGACGACACGGGGCACGCCGGGTTCGCGGTGGAGAAGGTACGGGCCGCCATCGACGCCGACCCGCGGGTGGGCGGCAGGCTGGCGCTGTGGGCGCGGCGGTTGATGGGGGAGGCGCTGTCGCAGTCGCAGCGCGTCGTCGCCGACCGGGACGCGCTGTCGACCATGTTGGTGGGCGGGGTGGCCGACGGGTTCGATCTCGCCGAGGTGGGGCGGATGTTCTCGCGGATCACCGAGGCACACACCAAGCGGATGGCCGCGCTGGGGCTGGCCGCGTGACGCGCTGAGGGTGTGTCAGGTCCCGGCGTTCGACAGCTACGCCGGGATCGATCGTCGGCGCAGGTGCCGGCCGGCCGGGCGGAGGAGCAGGGAGAGGGAGGCGGCCGAGATGATCGCCGCGCCCAGGAGGCTCACGAGGACCGTGCCGGGGCCGAGCGCGCTGTGGGTGACGAAGTCGCCGAACAGGGCTCCCGCGATGCCCGTGCAGAACACCAGAGGGCGGGCCGGGAGTCGGTGGGCCAGGCGGCTGGTCGCGGCCCAGGACAGGGCCACGCCGAGCAGTGCGGATCCAAGGACTTCCAGGAGCATCACGAGGGGTCCCTCCCACGGTCGGCCCGTGCTTCACGGTCGTAGCCCGTCATACCCGTGACCTGCGGAATGCAATCCTCCCTCTGTGGGCGACTTGTGCGCCGAATGTGGAGGGGCGACACGGCGGTGCGCCGGCACGGGGGAGTACGGGCAGGAGAGCGCGCCGACATGGCGGAGGGGCCGGGCGGACATGTGTCCGCCCGGCCCCTCCGCGCTGCTGTGGTCAGACCGCGCTGAAGCCGACCTTGCGCACGGTCGGCTCACCGAGCTCGATGTACGCCAGGCGGTCCGTCGGGACCAGGACCTTACGGCCGCGCTCGTCCTCCAGGGACAGCACCTGCGACTTGCCGGCCAGCGCGTCGGCGACGAGGCGCTCGACCTCCTCGGCGTTCAGACCGCTCTCCAGCACGATCTCGCGGGGCGCGTGCTGCACGCCGATCTTGACCTCCACGGCTATGTCCCTCCGACGGTCAGTGAAGTGCGCGACCTTCCGCGCCGTACGCTGCACACATTAGCCCGGTGAGGGGACGTACACGCTGCGCGCCTGCACGCCAAGAGCGAACAGCGGACGGGAATGCGGCGCGCGGACGGCGGCGGACGCCGGGAGGCGGACGTCAGTGGTGGCCGTCGATCCCGTGCAGCGGGAAACCGGCGATGCCCCGCCAGGCCAGCGAGGTCAGCAGCTGTACCGCCTGGTCACGCGGCACGGTGCGGTCGCTGTGCAGCCAGGAACGCGCCACCACCTGGGCCAGGCCGCCGAGGCCGGAGGCCAGCAGCATCGACTCCGCGCGCGGCAGCCCGGTGTCCTCGGCGATCACTTCGCAGATCGCCTCGGCGCACTCGGTGGTGACCTTGTCGACACGCTCGCGCACGGCGGGCTCGTTCGTCAGGTCCGACTCGAAGACGAGACGGAAGGCGCCGCCGTCGTCCTCGACGTACGCGAAATAGGCGTCCATGGTCGCCCGCACGCGCTGCTTGTTGTCCGTCGTCGACGCGAGCGCGCCGCGTACCGCCTGGATCAGGGCCTCGCAGTGCTGGTCCAGCAGGGCCAGGTAGAGGTCGAGCTTGCCCGGGAAGTGCTGGTAGAGCACCGGCTTGCTGACGCCGGCGCGCTCGGCGATGTCGTCCATCGCGGCCGCGTGGTATCCCTGCGCGACGAAAACCTCCTGGGCGGCGCCCAGCAACTGGTTCCGTCGGGCACGGCGCGGCAGGCGGGTGCCCCGCGGGCGCGCCGCCTCTGTCTGCTCGATGGCTGTCACGCCGCCTCCCAAAGTCGTCCACATGCGGATTGCGCCGCGCGGCCATCGTACTTTTCGGTAACCGTGTTGTGCGCGGTGCGAGCGCAGAATTTCACGTACCGGACCGCCGCGAAAGCCGCACAGGGAAAGCACCGGGAAATACGGACAGCCCAGGTGGCCCCGCCGGCGGCCGCTTCCGGTCAGCGATAGTCGTCCTCGTCGAGGGAGACCACGCGTGCCTGTTCGATCAGATCGGCCTCGTTCGCGCGGTCCGGGTCCACTCCGGTGAGCGGGTCGTCGTGGGACGGTGCGATGTCCGTGTGCTGCTCGGCTGCGTCGCCCTCCGGGGCCTCGACGTCGATCTCCGGGGCGTCCTCCGCCTCCAGATCGTCGAGCACGTCGGGGTCGGTGGGGTCATAGGCCATGGTGGGCTCCCTTCCTTCGAACGTCCCTGCCGGAAGCAGGGGGCCACAAACGGGTGCCCTCTTTACGAGCGTAGGAGACACGAGATGCGGACGCTATGCCATCGGCGGTCGTAAGCCCGGGCCCGTGTGCGGCTCGCCCGGGCGACTCTGTGATGGCGAACACACGAACCACTGTGTGATCGTCTCGTAACATTGGCCCATGTCTTCGACCGAGCTGCCATCCGTGCCGCCCACCAGCGTGCTCCCGAAGGCGGCGGCCGTCAGAGTCGCGGAGGGGGAGCGGCTGCGGTCGGTGGGGCTGCCCGGCGTCACTCTTACGATCCGTTCCCGCCCGCCCGCGCGCGAGGGTCTGCCGTCCGCGTTGTTCATCCACGGGCTCGGCGGCTCCTCGCAGAACTGGTCGGAGCTGATGGAGCGGCTCGAAGGCGTCGTGAACGGCGAGGCGGTCGACCTGCCGGGCTTCGGCGACTCACCGCCGCCGGACGACGGCGACTACTCGGTCACCGGGCACGCGCGCGCGGTCATCGGCTACCTCGACACCGCAGGCCGCGGTCCGGTCCATCTCTTCGGCAACTCGCTCGGCGGCGCGGTCGCCACCCGCGTCGCCGCCGTCCGCCCCGACCTCGTCCGCACCCTCACGCTCGTCTCGCCGGCCCTGCCCGAGCTGCGCGTGCAGCGCACGGCCATGCCGACGGTGCTGCTCGGCCTGCCCGGCGTCGCCGGACTGCTCGCCCGCACGACCGGCAAGTGGACCGCGGAGCAGCGCGTACGGGGCGTCCTGGCCCTCTGCTACGGCGATCCAGGCCGGGTCACGCCCGAGGCGTTCGGGCACGCGGTGGAGGAGCTGGAGCGGCGGCTGCGGCTGCCGTACTTCTGGGACGCGATGGCGCGGTCCGCGCGCGGCATCGTCAACGCGTACACGCTGGGCGGCCAGCACGGGCTCTGGCGTCAGGCCGAGCGCGTCCTCGCCCCCACCCTGCTGATCTACGGCGGCCGTGACCAGCTCGTCGGCTACCGCATGGCCCAGAAGGCCGCGCGCAGCTTCCGCCGCTCCCGGCTGCTGTCCATGCCGGACGCCGGGCACGTGGCGATGATGGAGTACCCGGGGGCGGTGGCGGGGGCGTTCTGTGAACTCCTCGCCGACGCCGACGACTTGGGCGGCGAACCGGCCGCGTCGGGTGCGGGGGGCTGAGGAGCGGGTGGGACGCCACAGCCGCCGCGGCCCGGCACCCAAAGGTGACGACGCGGATATAGCGCGCGCGGGCCGCAAGAAGGCCCCTGGGGACGGGGAACGCGGCACTCCGGGGACGACGGTGCCGCGCCCGGCCGACGGCACGCCCACGGGCGGAGCGCCGCGACTGCCGGACGGGACACCGGTGCGGGCCGAGACGCCGGTGCGCGGGACGCCCCGGTTCGCGGACGGCACGCCGGCCCACGGGATGCCTCGGACGGCCGACGGCACGCCCTCCCAGGGGGTCCCACGACTGCCCGACGGCACGCCCGCGCGGGGGGTGCCGCGCTTTGCCGACGGTACGCCCGCCCGTGGCGTTCCTCGTTTCACGGACGGCACGCCGGCCCGGGGGGTCCCGCGGCTGCCGGACGGCACGCCTGCCCAGGGGATGCCTCGCTTCGCCGAGGGCACGCCCGCCCGTGGCGTCCCCCGCTACCCCGATGGCACGCCCGCCCACGGTGTTCCCCGGTTCCCGGACGGGACCCCGGCCCACGGTGTTCCCCGGTTCCCGGACGGGACCCCCGCGCAGGGTGTTCCCCGGGTGCGTGGCGGTCACCCGCAGCAGCGTGAAGCGGGTGGTGGCTGGGGTGAGGTGGGCGGACCGGCCGCCGGCTCCGCGTCGGCCGGGGTGTCGATACCGCGCCAGCGACAGGGTGCTCCCGGCGCACCCCGGCAGGACTACGTCGACGCCTTCGACGAGGACGTCGACGTCTTCGCGCGTCGCCCCGGCATCGGCGCCCGGCGCGCGGAAACGTATCAGCCGGTCTCGGACCCACAGACCTCCGCGCTCCCGTCGGACGGCGGCGACGACGATGGCGCCGACGGCGGCACCCCGGCCGTCGGCGTAACGGCGCAGCCCAAGGGCGGCAAGGGGCGGGCCTTCACCGGGGTCGCGGCCGCCGCCGTCACCACGGTGCTCGCGGTGATCGTCGCCGGGCAGGTGGCCGACGGCCGCGACGGCGGTGCCGCACGGTCGCAGTCGGCCGCCGGCGACACACGGGCCACTGACGGCCCCGCCTCGCGCGGCAACAGCCGTACGACGCCGTCCGCCTCCGCGTCCGCCTCGCCGAGGGTCGCGACGCTGTCGTACGAGCAGGCGATGAACACCAAGTACCCGCTCAGCGCCAAGCTGGCCGGGTCCGGGAAGTTCGACGCCGTGCCCGGGGCCGCCAAGGCGCCCGGCAAGGGGCGCAAGTACACCTACCGCGTCGACGTGGAGCAGGGGCTGGGGCTGGACGGTGAACTGTTCGCCCAGGCCGTGCAGAAGACGCTGAACGACTCCCGCAGCTGGGCCCACGACGGCGCCCGCACCTTCGAGCGCGTCTCCTCCGGCAAGGCCGACTTCGTGATCACGCTCGCCAGTCCCGGGACCACCGCCAAGTGGTGCGCCAAGTCCGGTCTCGACACGACCGAGGACAACGTGTCCTGTGACTCGGCGTCCACCGAACGCGTCATGATCAACGCGTACCGGTGGGCGCAGGGCAGCAAGACGTACGGGGACAAGATCCACGCCTACCGGCAGATGCTGATCAACCACGAGGTCGGCCACCGGCTCGGCTACGGCCATGTGACGTGCGACAAGGACGGCCAGCTCGCGCCGGTCATGCAGCAGCAGACGAAGTTCCTCGACCACGACGGAATCCACTGTCTGCCCAACCCCTGGCCCTACCCCAAGAGTTGACAGGTGGCTCATACATCACATTGACATGCGCAGAAAGTTCGTACATATTTCTGGGTATGTCGTCCCTTCACGCCTCCGCGCGCGCCGCCATCGAGCTGGCGCTCATCGGCGTGACCGCGCTCTGCGTGGCCGACATTCACTGTCGCTGACGCTCGCCTTCCGGCGTTCGCGTCGCGATCTCTCTGTACCGCCGTGACCTGGGTCACGGCTCTTTCGACGACCTGACGCCGGGGCAGACGTCTGTTCACTTTCGTCTCACTCCTCGTCAATCTGTCTCGCTTGTCGAGACGCGCCTTCCGAGAGGTCGTCATTCCGATGCGTCAACCGTCCGTAAACAGCGCCCGCGCGGCGTACGTTTCGCTCGCCCTGGTCGTGGCAGCGGGCGCCGCCGCCTGCGGGCCGAAGGACAACGATGCCAACGGCTCCAGTGGCGACTCCGCGCCGCACAAGGGCGGCACGCTCAGCGTCCTGAACTCCGACCCCCAGTCGGACTTCGACCCGGCCCGCCTGTACACCTCCGGCGGCGGCAACGTGCCCTCCCTGGTCTTCCGCACGCTCACCACCCGCAACCGCGCGAACGGCGCCGCCGGCACCAAGGTCGTCCCCGACCTGGCCACCGACACCGGCCGCCCCAGCAAGAACGCGACCGTGTGGACGTACACGCTGAAGAAGGGCCTGAAGTACGAGGACGGGACCGCGATCACGTCCGCCGACATCAAGTACGGCATCGAGCGGTCCTTCGCCCCCGAACTCTCCGGCGGCGCGCCCTACCTGCGGGACTGGCTGGTCGGGGCGGCCGACTACCAGGGGCCGTACAAGGACAAGAAGGGGCTCTCGGCGATCGGGACGCCGGACGACCGCACGATCGTCTTCCATCTCAACAAGCCCGAGGGCGAGTTCCCGTACCTGGCCACGCAGACGCAGTTCACGCCCGTCCCGAAGACCAAGGACACCGGCACGAAGTACGAGGAGCACCCGATCTCGTCCGGCCCGTACAAGGTCGTCGAGAACGAGAACGACGGTGAGCACCTGGTGCTGGAGCGGAACAAGTACTGGTCCGCCGCCGTCGACGACCAGCGCAAGGCCTACCCGGACAAGATCGACGTCAAGTCCGGTCTTGACTCGTCCGTGATCAACCAGCGGCTGTCGGCGTCCCAGGGCGCGGACGCGGCGGCCGTGACGACGGACACCAACCTCGGTCCGGCCGAGCTCGCCAAGGTCACCGGCGACAAGGAACTCGCCTCGCGCGTCGGCACCGGTCACTTCGGCTACACGAACTACATAGCGTTCAACCCGAAGGTCAAGCCGTTCGACAACCCCAAGGTGCGGCAGGCGATCTCGTACGCCGTCGACCGGTCGTCCGTGGTCAACGCGGCGGGCGGCAGCGCGCTCGCCGAGGCCGCCACCACCTTCCTGCCGAACCAGAAGTCCTTCGGCTACACGCCGTACGACCTCTTCCCGGCCGGGGCCACCGGCAACGCGGCCAAGGCCAAGGAACTGCTGAAGGAGGCGGGCTACCCGAACGGGCTCACGGTCACGCTGACCCACGACAACGCCCAGAACTTCAAGACCAGCCCCGAGATAGCGACCGCGATCCAGGACGCGCTGAAGAAGGCCGGCATCACGGTCAAGCTCCAGGGCCTGGAGGACAACAACTACTCGGACACGGTCCACAGCGTGAAGACCGAGCCGGGCTTCTTTCTCGCCGCGTGGGGTGCCGACTGGCCCTCCGGCGGCCCCTTCCTCGCCCCGATTTTCGACGGCCGGCAGATCGTCAAGGACGGCGCGAACTTCAACGCTTCCCAGCTCAACGATGCATCGGTCAATGCCGAGATTGACGCGATCAACAAGTTGACCGATCTTGACGCGGCCGCCAAGCGGTGGGGTGCACTGGACCAGAAGATCGGCGCGCAGGCGCTGACCGTGCCGCTGTTCCACCCCGTCTACAAGCGACTGGTCGGCAAGGACATCAGGAACGTCGTGATCAGCGACTGGACCGGTGTCCTGGACATCTCCCAGGTCGCGGTGAAGTAGCACCGTGAGCGAGGCACTTGTCGCCTCCCAGGCCCCCGAGGCGCCCGCCTCGGGGGCTTCGGGGGCTCGTCGGTTCTGGCGGCGGCTGCGTACGCAGCGCGCCGCCCTCGTCGCGGCGGCCGTCGTCGCGCTGCTCGTCCTGGTCGCGCTCGCGGCGCCGCTGCTCACCACGCTGGAGGGCCAGGACCCGACCACGTACCACCCCGGCCTGGTGGACTCGGCGCGCGGCGGCGTGCCCATCGGCTCCCTGGGCGGCATCAGCGGCGACCACTGGCTCGGCGTCGAACCGCAGACCGGCCGGGACCTGTTCGCGCGGCTGGTCTACGGCGCCCGGGTCTCCCTGGGCGTCGCGCTGGCGGCGACCACCGTGCAGGTCGTGCTCGGTGTCGTCGTGGGTGTCACGGCCGCGCTCGGCAATCGATGGGTTGATCAACTGTTGAGCAGGATCACCGACATCATCGTGGCCATGCCGCTGATCATCATGGCGCTGGCGCTGCTGGCCGTCGTGCCCAGCAGCTTCCCGAGGCCGGTCCTGGTCTCCCTCATCATCGGCTTCGTCGCCTGGGGCACCATCGGGAAGATCACGCGCGCCGCGACGCTCTCCCTCAAGAACCTCGACTACGTGGCCGCCGCCCGGCTCAGCGGCTGGAGCACCTGGCGGATCGCCCGCCGGGAAGTGCTGCCCGGCCTCGCCGCGCCCGTCATCACCTACGCCGCGCTCATGGTGCCGGCCAACATCTCCATCGAGGCCTCGCTGTCCTTCCTCGGTGTCGGAGTGAAGCCCCCGACCCCGTCCTGGGGACAGATGCTCACCCCCGCCAACGTCTGGTACCAGGCCGCCCCGCAGTACCTGCTGCTGCCCGCGGGCGCCCTGTTCGTGACCGTGCTCGCCCTCACCGTGCTCGGCGACGGCGTCCGCACCGCCCTCGACCCGCGCTCGGCCTCCCGGCTGCGCGTCGGCACGGGCCGCAAGCAGGAGGCGAAGGCGAACGCCGCGACAGAGGCGGCGAAGGCGGCCGCCGCGCTGGAGACGGCGGAGACCACCGTCGCGAAGGAGGCGCGGTCATGAGCGGCTTCGCCGGATTCGCCCTGCGCCGCGCGGTCGGCGCGCTGATCACCCTGCTCGCCATCTCGGTGATCGTGTACGTCGTCTTCTACGTCACCCCCGGCAACGTCGCCCAGATCACCTGCGGCCCGCGCTGCTCGCCGGAACAGGTGCACCAGGTCACCCAGCAGCTCCGCCTCGACGACCCGCTGTACGTGCGGTACTGGCACTTCCTGGTGGGCATCGTCGCCGGCCAGGACTACTCGACCGGCACCTCCGTCGCGCACTGTTCGGCGCCCTGCCTCGGGCTCTCGTACCAGAGCGACCAGCAGGTCACCCAGATCATCCTGAACAAGCTGCCCGTCAGCCTGTCGCTGGTGATCGGCGCGATGGTGCTCTGGCTGCTGCTGGGTGTCGGCACCGGCATCCTCTCCGCCTGGCGGCGCGGCCGGTTCACCGAACGCGCGTTGACCGGCCTCACCCTGGCCGGCATCTCCACGCCGGTCTTCGTCATCGGCCTCGTCCTGATGATCGTGGTCTGCGGGCAGCTGGAGCTGCTGCCGTTCCCGGAGTACGTCTCCTTCTCGGACGACCCCGAGCAGTGGGCGTGGAACCTGCTGCTGCCCTGGCTCACCCTCGCGATCGCCGAGGCGGCCTACTTCGCCCGGCTGACCCGGGCGTCGATGCTGGAGACCCTCGCCGAGGACCACATCCGCACCTTCCGGGCCTACGGCGTCGGCGAACGGTCGATCGTCGGCCGGCACGCGCTGCGCGGCGCGCTGGCGCCGATCATCGCCCTGAACGCCAACGACTTCGGCAGTGCCGTGGGCGGAGCGGTCCTCATCGAGACCCTCTTCGGCCTCCCTGGCATCGGCCAGGAGCTCGTCCACGCCGTGACCGTGGTCGACCTGCCCGTCGTGGTCGGCATGGTCCTCGTCATCGGCTTCTTCGTGGTCCTCGCCAACGCCCTCGCGGACGTGCTGTACGCGGTGGCCGACCGACGGGTGGTACTGACGTGAGTCTCGTCCGAGTCACTGACCTGACCGTCGAGTTCGGCGACCTGCGGGCCGTGGACGGGCTCTCCTTCCAGCTGGAGCGGGGCGCCGCCCTCGCCCTGGTCGGCGAGTCCGGCTCCGGCAAGTCCACGGTCGCCTCGGCCCTGCTGGGCCTGCACCACGGCACGGGCGCGCGGGTCGGCGGTTCCATCGAGGTGGCCGGCGTCGACGTCCAGCAGGCCTCCGACGGCGAACTGCGGCGGCTGCGCGGTGCGAAGGCGGCGATGGTCTTCCAGGACCCGCTGTCCTCCCTCGACCCGTACTACGCGATCGGCGACCAGATCGCCGAGGTCCACCGCGTGCACACGCGCGTGTCGCGGCGAGCGGCACGCGCGCGTGCGGTGGAGGTCCTGGACCGGGTCGGCATCCCGGACGCCGCGCGCCGCTCCCGTTCCCGCCCGCACGAGTTCAGCGGCGGTATGCGCCAGCGCGCGCTGATCGCCATGGCGCTCTCCTGCGAACCCGACCTGCTGATCGCCGACGAGCCCACCACCGCCCTCGACGTGACCGTCCAGGCCCAGATCCTCGACCTGCTGCACACCCTGCGCGAGGAGACCGGCATGGGCCTGCTGCTCGTCACGCACGACGTGGGCGTCGCCGCCGAGAGCGTCGACCAGGTGCTCGTCATGCGGCACGGGCGGGCGGTCGAGCAGGGGCCGGTCACCGCCGTGCTCGGGGCGCCCGCACAGCCGTACACCCGCGAACTGCTCTCCGCCGTCCCGCGCGTGGACGCCGTCCGCGCTCCCTCGGCGGCCTCCGACGAGGTCGTCCTGGAGGCGACCGGTCTGCGGCGCGAGTTCGGACGCGGCAAGCGGGCCGTCACGGCCGTGGACGACGTGTCGCTGACCGTCCGCCGGGGCGAGACCCTCGGCATCGTCGGCGAGAGCGGCAGCGGGAAGACCACGCTCGGCCGGATGCTGGTCGGGCTGCTGGAGCCGACGGCGGGGGAGGTCCGCCACGACGGGCACGCGCGCGTGGGTGTGGACCCGGCCGTCCAGATGGTCTTCCAGGACCCGGTGTCCTCCCTCAACCCCCGGCGCAGCGTGGGCGAGTCGATCGCCGACCCGCTGAGGGCGCGCGGCGAAGGCGAAGAGGGTCGCATCCGGGAGCGCGTGACCGAACTGCTGGAGCGCGTGGGGCTCGAAGGGGCGCACTACGACCGCTATCCGCACGAGTTCAGCGGTGGTCAGCGCCAGCGCGTGGGCATCGCGCGGGCGCTCGCGGCCGACCCGCGCGTCATCGTCTGCGACGAGCCGGTCTCCGCGCTCGACGTCACCACCCAGGCCCAGGTCGTCGCCCTGCTCGGCGGACTCCAGCGGGAACTCGGCCTCGCGCTCGTCTTCGTCGCCCACGACCTCGCCGTCGTACGGCAGGTCAGCGACCGGGTCGCGGTCATGCGCCGCGGGCGGATCGTGGAGAGCGGGCCCGCCGACGAGGTCTACGACAACGCCCGGGACCCGTACACCCGGCAACTCCTGGCCGCCGTACCCGCGCTCGACCCCGAGGCCGCGGCCCGGCGGCGGGCGGCGCGGCGGGAGCCGGCGACGGCGTGACGTTCCTGCAGTTCCGGGCGTGACGTTCCGCCGCCGTTCGATCGCCTAGCGCGACCGAACGCCACCCGCACGGGAAAGTTACGACCGTTCACCCCTTTTGGTGGCGCGATGGACAACCGTCCGTCGCGCCACCGCCTTGTCCGCATACGTTCGTCCCGCTGCGAGCCACCGGAGCAACGGTGGCTCCCCTTACGGGAGATCGATCGGGGGTGCACACGTGCGCATCGGACTGCTTACGGAGGGTGGTTATCCGTATGTGAGCGGTGACGCCAGGCTCTGGTGCGACCGGCTCGTGCGCGGGCTCGGGCAGCACCAGTTCGACGTCTACGCGCTCAGCCGCAGCAGGCGCCAGGAGGACGAGGGCTGGCTGGAGCTGCCACCGCACGTCAGCCGGGTTCGTACGGCTCCCCTGTGGACCGCCGAGGAGGACGGGGTCGCGTACGGGCGGCGCGCACGCCGGCGCTTCGTCGAGAGCTACGCGGAGCTGGCGGGGGTGCTGTGTGCCGGACCGGGCGCGGACGGCCCGGACGGCCCAGGCGGCACGGAGGGCTCAGGTGCCGTTCCCGCCCATCTGGCGGACCGTTTCGGCAGCGCGCTCTACGGGCTCGCCGAACTCGCCCGCGACGAGGGCGGACTGGTCGGCGCACTCCGCTCCGACACCGCCGTGCGCACGCTGGAGCGCGCCTGTCGCGCACCGGGCGCACTCGGTACGGCGCGCGAGGCGCGCGTGCCCGATCTGCTCGCCGTCGCCGCCCACCTCGAACGTGCCCTGCGCCCCCTCTCCCTCGACTGGTACGGCGACGACGGCCTCGGTGCCACCGACCTCTGCCACGCCACCGCGGGCGGCCCGGCCGCGCTGCCCGGCCTGCTCGCCGCGCACTTCTCCGACGTGCCGCTGCTGGTCACCGAGTACGGCGTGCAGCTGCGCTCGCACTACCTCGCCTCCGGCCCGGACGCGGCCACCCCGGCCGTACGCGCCCTGCTCGCCGCCTTCCACGGCCGGCTCGCCACCGAGGTCTACGGCCGCGCCGCGATCATCACCCCGGGCAACGCGCACGCCCGCCGCTGGCAGGAGCGCTGCGGCGCCGACCGCGCCCGCATCCGTACCGTCCACCCCGGCATGGAGGCCTCCCGCTTCACCGAGGTGGGCGAGGCCCCGGACCGCGCCGACCCGGACACGCTCGTGTGGGTCGGCCGGATCGAGCCGTCCAAGGACCTGGTGTCGCTGCTGCACGCCTTCGCGGAGGTCCGCAGGGGGGAGCCCAAGGCGCGGCTGCGGGTGGTGGGTGCCCCGGCCGGCGCGGAGGGCGAGGCCTACCTGGGCCACTGCAAGGCGCTCGCCGCACAGCTCTTCCCGGACGAGGCCGAGGGCGTGCACGCCGTGGGTGACAACCCGGTCGCCTTCGAGGAGATCGGCGGCCCGGAGGCACCGACCCTCGCCGACGCGTACGCGTCCGGCACGGTCGTCGTCCTCTCCAGCGTCGTCGAGGGGTTCCCGGTCGGGCTGGTGGAGGCGATGTTCTGCGGTCGCGCGACCGTCTCCACGGACGTCGGCGCCGTGGTGGAGGCCATCGGTGGCACCGGACTCGTGGTACCCCCGCGCAATCCGCGGGCGCTCGCCGAGGCGTGCGTGGCCTTGCTGCGCGACCCCGAGCGCCGTGAGCGCCTCGGGGCCGCCGCGCGCGCCAGGGCGCTCGAACTGTTCACCGTCGAGCAGAACATCGCGGCATTTCGCAGCATTTACCTGGAGATCGTCTCGCACTGCCCGGTGCGCCGGGTCGTCCTGGACGCGACCGGCGAGCCGCTGCCGTTCGGCGTCCCGGCCGAGGCCCACGTCCCCGGCCGCTGGACCGGCCCCACGGCCCGCGTGGTGAGCCGGGGCGGACCCGGCTGGGCCCTGGGCGCCCCGGCCCGGCCCGCCCCGGTCCGGGCCACGCCGCTCGCGGCCACGGAGGGGGCGCTGTGAACGGCGACGAAGGCGGCACGGCCAACGGCGGCCTGGGCGAGCTGGACCGGCCCGGGCGGCCCGGCGCGGCGGACGCCTGGGACGCGCGGTCGGAGGGGTGGCTGCTGGGCACGGAGGAGGGCGGTGCGGCGGACACCTTCTCGGGGAGCGAGCCGCCGGCGTCCGGCGGCGGCTCCGCGGGGAGCCGGACCGCTGCCGCGCACACCGTCGGAAGCCGTACGCCTACCCGCCGAGGCGTCGCCGACCCCGTGAAGGCACTGCTGCACCGCCACCGCGACCTGTGCGAACGGGCCGTCGACCCGCTGGAGATCGCCGCCGGCCTCGAAGCGCACGGGGTCACCGACCGGACCGCCGCCCGCTTCCGGCACCGTGACGTCTTCTCGCTCGCCGAGGAGCTCTACGCACGCGTGCCCCGCGACGATGGTCCGCGCCCGCGTCCAGAACCGGCGCTCGCGCCCGGCGTGCGCGCCGACTGGGTGCTGCTCACGCTGCTCCCGGGCGCCGTGTGCGCGGCCGTCGTGACCGGTGTACGGCTCACCGAGGGCCGGCCTCGCCTCCTGGTGGCAGCCGCCGGGGCACTCGCCGTCGCCCTGACCGTCCGCCTGGCCCTGCGCCGCGGCCCCCTGGCCGTGCCGGACCGCACCCTCGCCCGGTACACCGCCACCGGCCCACGGGCGTGGACCTGCTGGCTCCTCGCCTACGCCCTCTTCGGCAACGGCCTGCTGCGCGCCGTCGTCGGCGGCGGCCCCGACGGCCTGCCGACCGGCGCCGCACACGGCCCCTGGCCGGTGACCACCGCCCCCGTCCTCGCCCTCACCCTGGCCTGCGCCCCGGCGGCCTGGAGCGCCCACCTGCTCACCGCCGGCGCCCGCCGCAGGCTCGCAGTCAGCCGGGGCCTGGAGGAGTTCACCGGGGCCGTACAGCCCTTGCTGCTCGGCGTGTTCGCGCTCTTCCTGGGCGCCCTCACCGCCCTGCTCGCGCTGTGCGGCGCCGCCCTGGGAGAGCCCGCCGGCTACCCGGAGGCCCTCACCCTCGGCGCCCTCCTCCTGCTGGCCCGCCTCCTCACCGTCCACAACGTCCCGCACGGACCCGGCCCGGCCCTCGCCGCCGCTGCCGTGGCGGAAGCGGCGGCCGTGGCCCTGGTCCTCGCGGGCCGACTGCCCGGCTGCGCCTTCCTTGCGGCCCCCGTCGACGCCCTGGCCGACGCGTGGGGCGCGGGCGGCGTCCCGGCGCTCGTCTGCGGCGCCGCCGCCCTGGCACTGCTGCTCCAGGCCACCCGCAGCCTCACCCGGGCCTCGGCCCACGCGCCCACGGGAGACCCCGAGTGAGCCCAGCCGCCGTTTTCCCCGCAGGCCTCGCCGAGCCGTCCCGGCGGCCGGCCCCCGGCATCCCGCCGAAGGCAACCGCACCACACCCAGAAGGAGACCACCAGATGACCACCTCCCGACCCGGACCCGGAGCGTCCGGAACCGCCGGAGTCGCCGGAGCGCACACCCCGGGAGCCGCACGATGAGGGTTCTGCTGATCGGAGCCAACGGATACCTCGGCCGCTTCGTCGCCGACCGGCTGCTCGCCGACCCGGCCGTCCAGCTCACCGCGCTCGGCCGCGGCGATGACGCCGACGTCCGCTTCGACCTCGCCACCGGCAGCCCCGGCGCGCTCACCCGCTTCCTCGACGCGGTCCACCCGGGCGTCGTCGTGAACTGTGCCGGCGCCACCCGCGGCGGCGCCCGCGAACTCACCCGGCACAACACCGTCGCCGTCGCCACCATCTGCGAGGCCCTGCGCCGCAGCGGCTGCGGCGCCCGCCTGGTGCAGGTCGGCTGCAGCTCCGAGTACGGCCCGAGCCAGCCCGGCTCCTCCACGGCCGAGGACGCCGTACCGCGCCCCGGCGGCCCGTACGGCGTCAGCAAGCTCGCCGCCACCGAACTGGTCCTCGGCTCCGGCCTGGACGCCGTCGTCCTGCGCGTCTTCTCGCCCGCCGGGCCCGGCACCCCGGCCGGGTCCCCGCTCGGCCGGCTCGCCGAGGCCATGCGCCGCGCCATGCAGTCCGGCGACGGCGAACTCAAACTCGGCGGCCTGGGCGCCCAGCGCGACTTCATCGACGTCCGTGACGTCGCCCGCGCCGTCCACGCGGCCTCGCTCTCCGCCGCCCAGGGCGTCATCAACATCGGCTCAGGCCGCGCCGTCCGGCTCCGCGACGCCGCCGCCGTCCTCGCCCGGGTCGCCGGATACGGCGGCGCCCTGCACGAACTCGACGGCCCGCCGGGACCGCTGCGCAGCCCCATCGGCCACCCCCGCCCGGACCCCGACCACGCGGCCCCGGTCGCGTACCCGTACCCGGACGGCTGCGGCAGCTGGCAGCAGGCCGACGTACGCTGCGCCCGCGACCGGCTCGGCTGGCGGCCCCGCATCAACCTGGAGGAGTCCCTCGCGGACATCTGGATGGAGGCGGCATGCCGCATCTGACCAGCACCCGGACCGGCGCCGCGACCACCGGCTTCCGCACCGCCTTCGGCATCCCCGGCTACGCCCACCCGCTGCTCGCCCCCGCCCAGTGGGCCGAACTCACCCGCCCCGGCACGCCCCTGCACTGGGTCGTCCTCGACGTGGCGAACGGCCCCGGCAGCCGCCCCGACCCGCACTGCCTGGAGGCGGCCGGCCGGCTCCGCAACGCGGGCATCCGCGTCCTCGGCCACCTGGACACCGGCTACGGCGCCCGCCCCCGGGCCGACCTGCTCACCGATGCCCGGCACTTCCACGACTGGTACCGCGTCGACGGCTTCCTGCTGGACCGCTGCCCCACCGAGCGCACCGCGCTCCCCGAGATCCGCCGGGCCGTCGCCGCGCTCCGCACCATCGGTGACGATCCCCACATCGTCCTCGGCCACGGCACCCATCCGCACCCGGGCTACGCGGAGAACGCCGACCAGTTGGTGACCTTCGCGGGCCCCTGGGGCGACTACCGCTGGTCCCAGGTCGCCGAGTGGACCGCCGACTACCCGCCCGACCGCTTCTGCCACTTCGTCCACGGCGTGCCCCTCGGACACCTCGACGAGGCACTGCGCATCGCCCGCTGGCAGGGCGCGTCGACCATCTACTTCACCGACCGCACGGACCGCGACGGCCGAGCCGACCCCTGGGAGACCATGCCCGGTTACTGGGACGAAATCGTCTCGCGGATCGGAACAGGTGTCTCGGAATGAAGAAGCCCGTGGCAGTGTTACACGGAGAACAAACGTAGTGATTGACCGATCAACGGAGTCTCCGTGTCGCTGCCACCCCTGGTCGAGCCAGCTTCTGAGCTCACCGTAGACGAGGTCCGCAGGTACTCCCGCCACCTGATCATCCCGGACGTCGGGATGGACGGGCAGAAGCGGCTGAAGAACGCCAAGGTGCTCTGTGTGGGCGCCGGCGGCCTGGGCTCGCCGGCGCTGATGTACCTGGCCGCCGCGGGTGTCGGCACCCTCGGCATCGTGGAGTTCGACGAGGTCGACGAGTCGAACCTGCAGCGCCAGATCATCCACAGCCAGGCCGACATCGGCCGCTCCAAGGCGGAGTCCGCCCGTGACTCCGTCCTCGGCATCAACCCGTACGTGAACGTGGTCCTGCACGAAGAGCGGCTCGAGGCCGAGAACGTGATGGACATCTTCAGCCAGTACGACCTGATCGTCGACGGCACGGACAACTTCGCCACCCGCTACCTGGTCAACGACGCGTGCGTGCTGCTCAACAAGCCGTACGTCTGGGGCTCGATCTACCGCTTCGACGGCCAGGCCTCGGTCTTCTGGTCCGAGTACGGTCCCTGCTACCGCTGCCTCTACCCGGAGCCCCCGCCGCCGGGCATGGTCCCCTCCTGTGCCGAGGGCGGCGTGCTGGGCGTGCTGTGCGCGTCCATCGGCTCCATCCAGGTCACCGAGGCCATCAAGGTCCTCACCGGCACCGGTGAGCCCCTGGTCGGCCGTCTGATGATCTACGACGCCCTGGAGATGCAGTACCGCCAGGTCAAGGTCCGCAAGGACCCGAACTGCGCGGTCTGCGGCGAGAACCCGACCGTCACCGAGCTCATCGACTACGAGGCCTTCTGCGGCGTCGTCTCCGAGGAGGCCCAGCAGGCGGCGGCCGGCTCGACGATCACTCCCAAGCAGCTCAAGGAGTGGATCGACGACGGCGAGAACATCGAGATCATCGACGTCCGCGAGCCGAACGAGTACGAGATCGTCTCCATCCCGGGCGCCAAGCTGATCCCGAAGAACGAGTTCCTCCTCGGCACCGCCCTGGAGGGCCTGCCGCAGGACAAGAAGATCGTCCTGCACTGCAAGACGGGTGTCCGCAGCGCGGAGGTCCTCGCGGTCCTGAAGTCCGCGGGCTTCGCGGACGCCGTCCACGTCGGCGGCGGCGTCATCGGCTGGGTCAACCAGATCGAGCCGTCGAAGCCGGTCTACTGAGTACAGGCTCCGCCGAGGGCGGGGGCCTCGGGCACGACAGGTGCCCGGAGCCCCCGCCTTCGTCATGAGCAGACCTTGCCGTCCTTCGGGACCGTGCCGTCCAGCAGATAGGCGTTGACCGTCGAGTCCACGCAGTCGCTCCCGCTGCCGTACGCCCCGTGCCCCTCGCCCTTCCAGGTCAGCTCGACCCCGACGCCCTTGCCCAGTTCGTCCGCCATCCTCCGGGCGCCCTCGTACGGCGTCGCCGGGTCGCCGGTGTTGCCGACCAGCAGGATCGGGGCCGCCCCCGGGGCGCTGACCTCCGGGGTGTCGTACTCCCCGGCCGCCGGCCAGTCGTGGCACCAGCCGGCCGTGTCCCAGCCCAGGAAGTCCCCGAACACGGGCGAGATCTCCTCGAACTGAGGCAGCAGCTTCTTCGTCTGGGCGAGCGTCGGCCGCTGCTTGTCGTCCAGGCACGATATGACCCGCTGGGAGTGCGTGGTCGTGCCGTAGTGCCCCGAGGAGTCCCGCTCGTTGTACTGGTCCGCGAGCGACAGCAGCTCCGAGCCGTCGCCCTCCTCGGCCGCCCGCAGCGCACTGGTCAGCGTCGGCCAGCTGTCCTGGCTGTACAGCGGCAGGACGATGCCGGTGACCGCGAGCGTCTGGGTCAGCTTCCGCCCGGAGGACGTCGGCAGCGGCTTCGCGTCGAGCCGGGTCAGCAGGTCCACGATCTTCTGCGAACCCTGCTCCGGGTCCTGCCCGGTGGACTTCAGATAGTCGTCCAGCGCCCGCTGGAAACCCTGGGCCTGGTTCTTCGCGTGACCGACCGAGTCCGCGGTCGGGTCGACCACCGCGTCCAGGATCAGCCGCCCCACCTTCTTCGGGAACAAGTGGGCGTACACGCCGCCCAGTTCGGTGCCGTAGGAGATGCCGAAGTAGTGCATCTTCGAGTCCCCGAGTACCTGGCGCATCAGGTCCATGTCGCGGGCCGTGTCGGTCGTCGAGACATGCGCGATCAGCTGCCCGGCGGCCTTCTCGCAGCCCTTGCCGAAGTCGGCGGCGTCCTGGAAGTACGCCGTCTCCTCCGCCGGCGTGTCCGGTGTCGCGTCGATCGGCTCGGCGGCCTGGATGGCCTTGTCGCTGCGGCAGCGGATCCCCTCGCTGGCGCCCACCCCGCGCGGATCCCAGCTCACCAGGTCGTACCGCTCACGCAGGGCGGAGACGGTGGTCGCGTAGTACGGCATCATCGAGATGCCGGAGCCGCCTGGACCGCCGAAGTTGAAGAGCAGCGAGCCGATCCGCTTGCCCGAACCGCCGCTCGCCTGCGCCCGGATCAGCGCCAGCCCGATGGTCTCCCCGTCCGGCTTCGCCCAGTCCAACGGCACCTTGAGCGTCGCGCACCGCCACTCGTCACCGGGCGCGGTGGAGTCGGAAGTGGCCTTGCAGCGGCTCCAGTCGAGTTTCTGGGAGGTGAGGGAGGCGGGCAGCGCGGCCGAGCCCGTGGCGCTGGACGTGGCGGCCGACGGCTGCCCGGACGAGGCCTTCCCCTCCTCCGTGCCCCCATCCGACGACCCGCCACTGCATCCGGCCATGAGCAGCCCCGCGGCGACAGCGGCCGCCCACCGTACACATCGCAACATGCGCGCACACCCCCCACACAGGCTCTCCGCACATTCGCCGCGGAAAGCGGTCTGGTCATAGTAGGCGGAGCGGGCGACGACCGTCGCAGCCTGTGGATAACCTTTTGACCTGCGGTTTTATGGTCTTTCGGAATTCGGGGCTGGTCAACGGACGGTCAGGTGCAGACCGTTCCGGCCTTCGGTACCGTCCCCTCCAGCAAGTAGCCGTTCACGGCCGCCTGCACGCACTTGTTCTTGCTGTCGTACGCCCCGTGCCCCTGCCCCTTGTACGTCAGCTCCACCCCGACGCCCTTCCCGAGCGCCTCCACCATCTTCCTCGCCCCCTCGTACGGTGTGGCCGGATCCCCGGTGTTGCCCACGACCAGGATCGGTGCCGAGCCGGGCGCGCTGACGTCGGGATGGTCGGCCGCGCCGGGCACCGCCCAGTTGGTGCAGCTGACCATGCCCCAGGCGAGGTAGTCGCCGAACAGCGGGGACGCGGCGCGGAACGTGGGAAGTCTCTGCTGGACGTAGTCGGCGGTGTACCGCGGCTTCTCGTCGGCGCAGTTGATGGCGATGTTCGCCGCCGTGATGTTGCTGTACTCGCCGTTCTGGCTGCGGCCGTTCATCGAGTCGGACAGCAGCATCAGGATCTTCCCGTCGCCGTCGTACGCCTCCTCCAGGCCCTCGGTGAGGTACTCCCAGAAGTCCTTGGAGTACAGGGACTGGGCGATGCCGTTGGTGGCGGCGGTCTGGGTCAGCATGCGGGGGAGGATGCCGGGGATCGGCTTCTTGTCGAGGTCCGCGAGGAGCTTGGCGATACGGTCCTTCACGTCCTGCGGGGTGTCGCCGATCGGGCACTCGGTCGTCTTCGAGGTGCAGTCCTGTGCGAAGTTGTCGAGCGCGAGCTGGAAGCCCTTGGCCTGCCCGAGCGAGCTCTCCTCCGGGTTCTGGGTGGGGTCGACGACGGCGTCGAGGACGGCCCGGCCCACGTTCTTCGGGAAGAGGTGGGCGTAGACGCCGCCGAGTTCGGTGCCGTAGGAGATGCCGAAGTAGTGCAGCTGTCTGTCGCCGAGCACCTGGCGCATCAGGTCCATGTCGCGGGCGGCGTCGGTGGTGGGCACGTGCGGCAGGATCGTCTTGGAGTTCTTCTCGCAGGCGGAGTTGAACTGCTTGGTGCGGTTGATGAGCTGGGTGCGCTCGGCGCTGGTGTCAGGCGTTCCGTCCTGCTGGAAGAAGTCGTCGAGCTGGGCGTCGTTCTCGCACTCCACCGGATCGCTGCGGCCGACTCCGCGCGGGTCGAAGCTGACCAGGTCGTAGCGGGTGCGCAGGGCCGCGTAGTCCTCGCCGAAGGCGGGGAGCGTGGTGACGCCGCTGCCGCCGGGTCCGCCGAAGTTGAAGATCAGGGAGCCGATCCGCTTGTCCGCGGCGCCGCTGGCCCTGGCGCGGATCAGCGCGAGCCCGATCGTGGCGCCCTTCGGTTTCGACCAGTCCAGGGGCGCCCTCATGGTGGCGCACTGCCAGTTGCCGCCGCCGGGCAGCGGCGACGGGGTGTCGCCGCCACCCTCCGCCTCGTCGGGGGCCGGGCAGTCCTTCCAGTCCAGCTTCTGTGCCGTCAGATCCCCGTCCTTGGAACCGTCGCTGCACCCGGTCAGCACGGAGGACAGCACCAGGGCGGTGGTCAGGGCGGCGACGCGGATCCGGAGGGGGTTCGGCATGCTCCCATCCTGCGGTCGCCCACGGTCACGCGCGCGGGGCGCGAGCCGTACGAGGTACGACCCTAGAGCGCGCCCTTGCGTGTGAGGTGGTTGAAGGCCAGCCAGCCCGGCAGGACCGGCAGCCACAGGGTCAGCAGCCGGTAGAGCAGCACGGCGGGGGCCGCGACCTCCTTGGGGAGGCCGACGGCGATCAGGCCGACGGTCAGGGTCGCCTCGACCGCGCCGACACCGCCCGGGGTGGGGGCCGCGGAGCCGAGCGCGTTTCCGGCGAGGAAGACGACGGCGACACTGGCGATGCTCAGCGAGGTCGACTCGTCGCCGAACGCGCGGATGGAGGCGTCCAGGCACATCACGAAGCAGGCGGTCAGCAGCAGCATGCCGCCGATGCCGGTGACGAGCTTCTGCGGCCGCTGCAGCACGTCCAGCATGCGCGGCACGACACCCGCGAAGAGCGACCGCACGCGCGTGACGAGGAACTTCCGCAGGAGCGGCACCGAGGTCACCACGAGGACCAGGACGGCGACGGTCAGCAGGCCCGCGATGACCGTGCGGGACGGGGACAGCGAGGGGGTCTTCTCGGTACCGGTGAGATAGCCGAAGGACAGCAGCATCAGGATGTGGCAGCCGAGTCCGAACAGCTGTGAGGCGCCGACGCTCGCGACCGCCAGCCCGGGGCGCACGCCGGCGCGCTGCAGGAAGCGCGTGTTGAGGGCGACACCGCCGACGGCGGCCGGTGCCACGATCTTCACGAAGGAGCCGGCCACCTGCGCCGCCACGGTCCGTACGAACGGCACCCGCTCGGGCACGAACCCGAGCAGCGCCATCGCGGCGGCGACGTAGCTGAGCGCCGAGAACGCCACCGCGGCGAGCACCCAGCCCCACTGGGCCTGCGCGAACAGGGTGTCGAACTCGATGTGGGTGAGCTGCGTGAGCAGGTAGTACGCGCCGACCGCACCGGCCATGAAACTGATCAGCGTGCGCGGCCGGACCCGCTCCAGACGCGCCGGCTCGACGGGGGCCTGCGGTCTGATCCGCAGCACCTGGTGCCGGATCTGGGTGAGCAGGTCCTCCTCGCGCGCCTCGTCCAGGGCCTCGTCGAGTGCCCGCTTCTCGGCCCGCTGCTCGGCTCGCACCGTCTTCTTGTCGGGCTTCTCTACCGACTCCTCCAGGCGGGCCTGCTTGGCCTGCCTGGACGCCTCCAGGACCGCGTCGCGCTCGCGCTGGGCGCGCTCCCTGGCGAGTCTGCGCAGCGTCGCGCGCGTGGAGCGGGTGAGCGCGATCGGCTGGAGCATCGGCAGACAGTCGGCGACGGCGTCGGGGCCGAGGACACCGACCGCCGAGGCCACCGCCCGCTCGGCACCCACCCGCAGACCGAGCGTGGTGACCAGCTGGGCGATGTCCATGCGCAGCAGCAGCTCGCCGGCCGCGATCTCACCGCCGCGCAGGTCGGTGAGGATCACCGTGCCGGAACGGTCCACGAGGATGGCGTCTCCCGCGAGCCTGCGGTGCGCGATCCGGCGCGACTGCAACGCCGCCACCTGGTGCCAGGTGTTGCGCAGCAGTTCGTCGGTGATCTCCTCGTCGGCCAGCGAGTCCAGGGTGCGGCCGCCGGTGTGCTCGTAGACGAGCATCACCGCGTCGGGGCCCAGCTCGGAGGTGGCGATCAGCTTCGGGGCGTTGGCGCCGGCCGCGATCGCCGCGTACGCCAGCAGTGCCTCCTGCTCCAGGGCCTGGCGCAGGGACTGCAGGCTGGAGCGGGTGGCGAAGCCGCGCAGGGTCAGATTGCGCCACGCGCGGTAGAAGAATCCCTGGGCCTGCTGTTCCCGGTCGACGACCGTGACGTCCAGCGGCGGGCCGTCCTCCAGGGTGACGAAGTAGCGTCGGCCCCGGTCGCCGTTCTCGCTGTCCAGGGCCTCCTCGCGGGCCGCGCCGACCGGGTGGAAGCCGACGTGCCGCAGGCCCGCCAGCAGGGTCCGCCCGGTGGGGCGGACGTTGGGGGAGCCGACCGCGTACAGCGTGCCGTAGGCGACGGTCCAGCCGATCAGCACCGTGAGGATGATCGAGAAGGGTGTCGTGTACCCGGTGACCAGCATGGAGAACGCGTCGAGCATCAGCACGATCCACAGGACCGCGCGCCATCTCGGCCGCCGGGACATGCCGACGGCCGTCATATAGGCGATGACGGGCGCGAGATAGCCGTGCACGGGGTCGGTGAGGGCGTGGATGTCGCCGGGGGAGGGCTGGGTGAGCGCCTCCTGGATCGAGTCCGGGGCGGCTCTCGCCACCCACAGGTCGGTGGCGAGGGTCACTCCGTGCGCGAGGACGGCCGCGAGCACGCCGTCGGCGATGCGCAGCCCGTCCCGCTTGATCAGCCGCTCGATCGCGAACGCGACCGGCACCAGCAGGATCGCGATGCTGGAGGCCAGCCCCGCGAACCTGATCAGCAGGTCGGGGGCCTGTCCGGTGCCCTTGTTGATGTCCTGTTCGAGCCCGGAGGTGGTGCCGTGCGCGAACGCGGCGATCCCGAGCAGCACGGCGATGGCGAGCACGCCGACCAGCAGACGCATGAGGTCGGAGGGGCGGTGCACGCGTGCGGGGAGCAGCGGTTCGTCGCCCTCCACCTCGTCGGTGTGCATCTCGTCCGGCACGTGTTCCGCCTCGGAGACGTCGGGTTCGGCGGCGGTGTCGGGGCGCGCGTCGTCGTCCGGGTCCACGGCGTCCCGGCCCTCGGCGTCCGGGCGTGCGGCGGCGTCAGAGGTGCCCGCCGCTCTGTCGGGGTGCACGCCCTGCTGCTCGGTCGTCTCTTCTTGATCTCGTATCACCAGTCACCGCCCGCACGATGGTGGCATGCCCCACCGACACCGGAGGGCATCAGGGTGCAGATGCGGGGGCGCACAGTCTGCCCCAAGCGCCGCGAGAGGGCGAGACGGCGGCCGGACGCGCACCGCGCCCGGTTGTCGGTGGGGTGCGGCAGGATGGGGCGAATGAGCGAGCAGAGCCTTCCCGAGGACACCCGAGAGGGGTACGCGGACGAACTGCCCGAGTACGCCGAGCGGGTCCTGGAGGTCGCCGAGCGGATCCCGCCGGGGCGCGTGATGACGTACGGCGACGTCGCGGAGTGGCTGGACGAGGGCGGACCGCGCCAGGTCGGGCGTGTGATGTCGCTCTACGGCGGTGCCGTCCCGTGGTGGCGTGTGGTGCGCGCCGACGGAGTCCTGCTCCCGGGGCACGAGCTGAGTGCGCTGGATCACTACCGCGCGGAGGGCACGCCGCTGAAGGAGGCGGGCAGGGCTGCGGAGGGCCATCTGCCGCGGCTCGACATGAGGCGGGCGCGGTGGGACGGCGGCGCGGACACGGAGGCTCACACCTGACAGCTTCCGCCATCCGAGGCCCTCGGGGGGAACCGGTGGCCCGTACGAGGGACAGCGGGGACGTCCGTGGCATGACGTACGTTCGTGAGATGTGGGGCGCGGGTGCCGCGGGGGGCGTAGGTGCCGCCCGAGGCGGACGGGAAGAATCGGAAGCCCTGCTTCCGTCCGGTTCGTCGGCGTAGCGTCGGCTGCGCGTGTCCCGCTCACCCCGCGGCCACCACTCCGCACGCGCGACCGCGCACCGACCAGCACACCCACCAGGACCGGCGAACCACGTGAGCTCCTCTTCCTCCACCAGGCGCCTGCCGCACCTCCCGGTGCGGCAGGGGAGCCGTGGCGCTTACCGACTGGTCCGTACCCCGCCGGCCGACATGGATCCCCCTCCTCTGGACGCGGCACAGCGCGCCGTGGTTGACCACGGGTCCGGTCCGCTGCTCGTCCTCGCGGGCCCCGGCACCGGAAAGACCACCACCCTGGTCGAGTCGGTGGCCTCGCGCATCGCCCGGGGCGGGGACCCCGAGCGGATCCTGGTCCTGACGTTCAGCCGCAAGGCCGCCGTCGAGCTGCGCGACCGGATGGCCCTGCGGGTGGGTGCCGCCCGCGCGCCCCGGGCGACCACCTTCCACTCGTACTGCTACGCCCTGGTCCGCTCACATCAGGACAGCGGCCGGTTCGTGGACCCGCTGCGGCTGCTGTCCGGCCCCGAGCAGGACGTCGCCGTCCGCGAGCTGCTGGCCGGCCAGCCCGACCTGGAACGGCTCGGGCTGAACCATGTGCGCTGGCCGGACGAGCTGCGCGCCTGCCTGACCACCCGCGGCTTCGCCGACGAGGTCCGCGCGGTCCTCGCCCGCAGCCGCGAACTGGGCCTGGACCCGGCCGCCCTGGACGCCTTCGCCCGCCGGATCGGCCGCCCCGACTGGCGGGCCGCGGCCGCCTTCCTCGCCGAGTACCTCGACGTCCTCGACCTGCAGGGCGTCCTCGACTACGCCGAACTCGTCCACCGTGCGGTGCTGCTCGCCCACCGTCCCGAGGTCGCCCTGGACCTCGCGGGGCGGTACGACGCCGTGTATGTCGACGAGTACCAGGACACCGACCCGGCGCAGGTGCGCCTGCTGCAGGCCCTGGCCGGCGGCGGCCGCACCCTGGTCGCGTTCGGCGACCCGGACCAGTCGATCTACACGTTCCGGGGCGCCGACGTGAACGGCATCCTGGACTTCCCGTCGGCCTTCGCGCGCGTGGACGGCCGTCCCGCCCCCGTCGAGGTGCTCCGCACCTCCCGCCGGGCCGGCGGCGGCCTGCTGGCCGCGACCCGCCTGCTGACCCGGCGGATGCCGCTGACCCGGCTGCCCGCCGCCCAGGTGCGCGCCCACCGCGAGCTTGCCGCCGCGCGGGACGGCGGCCGGGTCGAGGTGTACACGTACCCGACGTCCGGTACCGAGCTGGACAACATCGCCGACATCCTGCGCCGCGCCCACCTGGAGGACGGTGTCCGCTGGAGCGACATGGCCGTCCTGGTACGCGCCGGATCCGCCACCATCCCCACGGTCCGCCGCGCCCTCACCGCGGCCGGCGTGCCCCTGGACATCGACGGCGACGACGTACCGCTGCGCCACGAGCCCGCGGTGGCGCCCCTGCTGACGGCGCTCCGCGCGGTGGCGGAGGCCGACGCGGCGCAGGACGCGGACGAGGGCGCCTGCTGGCTCGACACCGAGACCGCGCTCACCCTGCTCACCTCCCCCCTCGCCGGCATGGACGCGGCCGACCTGCGCCGCCTCGGCCGCGCCCTGCGCGACGAGGAGCGGGCGGCCGGCAACGCGCTCCCGCCGCCCTCGGACGAACTGCTCGCGCGGGCGCTCGCCGAGCCCGAGCGCCTGGCCGTCCACGACCCCGGATACGCGCGCGGTGCCCAGCGGCTCGGCGCCCTGCTCGGCAGGGCCCGGGAGCGCCTGGCGGGCGGCGGTACGGCCGAGGAGGCGCTGTGGGTCCTGTGGAACGGCACACCGTGGCCCTCGCGTCTGGAACGCTCCGCCCGGCGCGGCGGCGCGGCCGGCCGCAACGCCGACCGTGACCTGGACGCCGTGTGTGCCCTGTTCGCCACCGCCGCCCGCGCGGAGGAGCGCAGCGGCGGCCGGGGCGCGCTGAACTTCCTGGCCGAGATCGAGGCCGAGGACATCGCCGCCGACACCCTCGCCGGGCGCGCGGTACGCCCCGATGCCGTCCGTCTGATGACTGCGCACCGCTCCAAGGGCCTTCAGTGGCGCCTGGTCGTCGTCGCCGGCGTCCAGGAGGGCCTGTGGCCGGACCTGCGCCGTCGCGGCTCGCTCCTGGAGGCCGACCGCATCGGCCGCGACGGACTCGCCGAACCGCTCACCCCCGGCGCGCTGCTCGCCGAGGAGCGCCGGCTGTTCTACGTCGCCGCCACGCGCGCGCGGGAACGCCTCGTCGTCACCGCGGTGAAGGCCCCCGCGGACGACGGCGACCAGCCCTCCCGGTTCCTCACCGAGCTGGGCGTCGAGCCCCAGGACGTCACCGGACGGCCCCGCCGCCCGCTCTCCGTGGCCGCCCTGGTCGCCGAACTGCGCGCGACCACCGTCGACCCGCGCGCCTCCGACGCCCTCCGGGAGGCCGCCGCCCGCCGTCTGGCCCGGCTGGCCGCGCTCGCCGACGAGGACGGCCGCCCCCTGGTGCCGTCCGCTCATCCCTACCGCTGGTGGGGCATGTTCGAGCCCACCGAGAGCAAGGTGCCGCTGCGCGACCGGGACCAGCCCGTCGTGCTCTCCGGCAGCGCCCTCGACCAGCTCGCCAACACCTGCTCCCTCCAGTGGTTCCTGGGCCGCGAGGTGAAGGCCGACGCGCCCGCCACCACCGCGCAGGGCTTCGGCAACGTCGTGCACGTCCTCGCCGACGAGGTCGCCTCCGGACGCACCCCCGCCGACCTCGCCGTCCTCATGGAGCGCCTGGAGTCGGTGTGGAACGCGCTCGCCTTCGACGCCCCCTGGAAGTCGGCCCAGGAGAAGGACAACGCGCGCGTGGCGCTCGAACGCTTCCTGAAGTGGCACGTCCTGGACCGCGCCGAACGCACCCCGGTCGCCAGCGAGCAGGACTTCGACGTCACCCTCGGCGCGGGCGACTACGAGGTGCGCATCCGCGGCCAGATGGACCGGGTGGAGGCGGACGGCGAGGGCCGCGCGTACGTCGTCGACTTCAAGACCGGCAAGCAGGCGCCCAGCGCGGCCGAGGTGGCCCGGCACCCGCAGCTCGCCGTCTACCAGCTCGCGGTCCGCGAGGGCGCCGTGGACGAGGCCTTCGACGGCGTCCGGCCCGAACCCGGCGGCGCCGAACTGGTCCACCTCAGACAGGGCGCCCCCCAGCGCGACGGCGGCGAGACCCTGCCCAAGGTGCAGGCGCAGGAGCCGCTGGAGGGGGAGTGGGTCGGCGAGCTGCTGGCCACCGCCGCCGGCAAGGTCCTCGACGAACGGTTCACCCCGACCACCGGCCAGCACTGCACGCACTGCGCCTTCCGGGCCTCCTGCAGCGCGCGGCCGGAGGGGCGGCACGTGGTGGACTGAGCGCTGGTTCCTCGATTGTCAGTGCCCGCCGCTAGCCTCTTTCCTCATGCCCGCCCTCATCACCGACCCCGAGCAGCTCAAGGAGCTCCTCGGTATCCCGTTCACCCCGGAGCAGACGGCCTGCATCACCGCGCCGCCCGCCCCGCAGGTGATCGTGGCCGGAGCCGGATCGGGCAAGACGACGGTGATGGCGGCCCGCGTGGTCTGGCTGGTCGGCACCGGACAGGTCGCCCCGGAACAGGTCCTCGGCCTGACCTTCACCAACAAGGCGGCCGGCGAACTCGCCGAACGCGTCCGCAAGGCACTCGTGAAGGCCGGCGTCACCGACCCCGACGTCATCGACCCCGACCACCCGCCCGGCGAGCCGGCCATCTCCACCTACCACGCCTTCGCGGGCCGGCTGCTGACCGACCACGGCCTGCGCATCGGCCTGGAGCCGACCTCCCGGCTGCTCGCCGACGCCACCCGCTTCCAACTGGCCGCACGCGTGCTGCGCGAGGCCCCCGGCCCCTACCCGGCCCTCACCCGCTCCTTCGCCGACCTGGTCAGCGACCTGCTCACCCTCGACTCCGAACTCGCCGAACACCTGGTACGCCCAGAGGACCTGCGCACCTGGGACGCCGGGCTGCTGAACACCCTGGCGGGCGTCCGGCTCGGCAACGCCGACCTGCGCAAGGTGCCCGAGACGGCCGCCGCCCGCCGTGAACTGGCCGAACTCGTCCACCGCTACCGGTCCGCCAAGCGCGAGCGGGACCTGCTCGACTTCGGCGACCAGATCGCGCTGTCCGCGGCACTGGCCGGCCTCCCCGAGGTGGGCCGGCTGCTGCGCGAGGAGTTCCGGGTCGTCCTCCTCGACGAGTACCAGGACACCTCGGTCGCCCAACGCGTGCTCCTGGCGGGCCTGTTCGGCGGCGGCACCGGCCACCCCGTGACCGCGGTCGGCGACCCCTGCCAGGCCATCTACGGCTGGCGCGGCGCCTCCGTCGCCAACCTCGACGACTTCCCCGAGCACTTCGCCCACGCCGACGGCCGCCCCGCCACCCGTCAGGCGCTCAGCGAGAACCGCCGCAGCGGCGGCCGCCTCCTCGACCTCGCCAACGGCCTCGCCGAGCCGCTGCGCGCCCTGCACGCGGGCGTGGAAGCCCTCCGCCCCGCCCCGGGCGCCGAGCGGGACGGCACGGTCCGCTGCGCCCTGCTGCGCACCCACGCCGAGGAGATGGCCTGGATCGCCGACTCGGTCGCCCACCTCGTCCGCACCGGCACGGCACCCGGCGAGATCGCGGTCCTGTGCCGGACGGCCACCGACTTCGCGGAGATCCAGGGCGCTCTGGTCGCCCGCGACATCCCCGTGGAGGTGGTCGGCCTCTCCGGGCTGCTGCACCTGCCCGAGGTGGCCGATCTCGTCGCCGTCTGCGAGGTCCTCCAGGACCCCGGGGCCAACGCCTCCCTGGTCCGGCTGCTGACCGGCCCGCGCTGGCGCATCGGCCCCCGCGACCTCGCCCTCCTCGGCCGCCGCGCCCGGCTGCTGGTGGCCCACGCGCGCGTGGGCGACGCCGACGACCCGGACCGCCGGCTCGCCGAGGCCGTCGAGGGGGTCGACCCCTCCGAGGTGATATCGCTCGCGGACGCCCTCGACACCTTCCTGGAGCTACCGCTCGGCATCGAGCAGGCGGACGACGGGCTGCCGTTCTCGCCGGACGCGCGCGTGCGCTTCGCCCGCCTGGCCACCGAACTGCGCGAGCTGCGCCGCTCCCTGTCCGACCCGCTCATGGACGTCCTGTACCGGGTCCTCGCGGTCACCGGCCTGGAGGTGGAGCTGTCGGCGTCCCCGCACGCGCTGGCCGCCCGCCGCCGCGAGACGCTGTCCAACTTCCTGGACGTCGCCGCCTCCTTCGCGGCCGGCGACCAGGAGGCGACCCTGCTCGCCTTCCTCGGCTTCCTGCGCACCGCCGCCCAGTACGAGAAGGGCCTGGACAACGCCCTGCCCGGCGGCGAGAACACCGTCAAGGTGCTCACCGCGCACAAGTCCAAGGGCCTGGAGTGGGACGTCGTCGCCGTCCCCGGACTGGTCAAGGGAACCTTCCCGAGCAGCCAGGGCCGGGAGAGGTGGACCGCCCAGGCCAAGGTGCTCCCGCACGCCCTGCGCGGCGACGGGGACACCCTGCCCGACGTCGAGGCCTGGGACTCGCGCGGCATGAGGGCCTTCCACGAGGCCATGAAGGACCACCAGCACACCGAGGAACTCCTCCTCGGCTATGTCACCTTCACCCGCCCGCGCTCCCTGCTCCTCGGCTCCGGCCACTGGTGGGGCCCCAACCAGAAGAAGCCGCGCGGCCCCTCCGACTTCCTTCAGGCGCTGTACGAGCACAGCGTCGCCGGACACGGCGAGATCGAGGCCTGGGCCGACGAACCGGAGGAGGACGAGGAGAACCCGGCCCTGCACGCGGCGAGCGCCGACCAGGTGTGGCCGCTGCCCCTGGACGACGCCGCCCTGGCCCGCCGCCGCGCGGCCGCCGAGACCGTCCTCGCCCACCTGGACGCACTCACGGCGGAGACCGACGGAGGGGTCCCCGCCGACCACGACCCCGCCGCTCACGAGGACCCGGACTGGCCCCCGCCGCCCGAGGACGAGGACGTCCCCTACGGCGAGGACGTCCCTTTCGGCGAAGCCGCCCCCTACGCGGACGGCCTCCCGGGCGAGGACTCCGCCGACTGGGACTCCTGGAGCACCGACCGACCCACGGTCCCGCACCAGACCGCGCCCGCCGAGCGCACGCCCCCGCGCACGCCGGAGCACGAGCGTGCCCTCCCCACCTCCGCGGCCGCCTTTACTCCCGAGGCCCGCCTCACTCCCGAGGAGGCCCGCGCCATCGCCTCCTGGGACCGTGACCTCGACGCGCTCGCCGGCGAGCTGCTGCGCGCCCGCCGGAGCGTCACGGACGTCCCGCTGCCGGCGACCCTCTCCGCGACCCAGCTGATGCGGCTGGCCGAGGACCCGGACGGGCTCGCGCAGGAACTCGCCCGCCCCATGCCGCACCCTCCGCAACCGGCCGCGCGCCGGGGCACCCGCTTCCACGCCTGGGTCGAGGCGCGCTTCGAAGAGCTCACGCTGCCCATGCTCGACCCCGACGAGCTGCCCGGCAGCGACGCGGAGATCGCCGACGAGCGGGACCTCGAAGCCCTGAAGGAGGCCTTCGAACGCACCGAGTACGCCCACCGCACGCCCTACCGCGTCGAGGCCCCCTTCCAGCTCTCCCTCGCCGGCCGGGTCGTCCGGGGCCGTATCGACGCGGTCTACCGGACGGGGCAGGGCGACGCGGCGACGTACGAGATCGTCGACTGGAAGACCAGCCGCACCCGGCTCGCCGACCCGCTCCAGCTGGCGATCTACCGGATCGGCTGGGCCGAGCAGCAGGGCGTGCCGCCCGAGTCGGTCACGGCCGCGTTCGTGCACGTCCGTACCGGCGAGATCGAACGACCGGAGGGGCTGCCGGACCGGGCCGGACTGGAAAGGCTGATCGTCGGACAAGCCGAGTGTGACGAACCGCCCGCCGAGGATGTCGGTCCGGGCCGATAGGCTCGTGACCATGAGCCAGACCCCGGACAGCGCTGTCCGTACGTACATCGAGCAGCATCGCGCCGCCTTCCTCGACGACCTCGCCGAATGGCTGCGCATCCCGTCGGTGTCGGCCCAGCCCCACCACGCCCCCGATGTACGCCGCAGTGCCGACTGGCTCGCCGCCAAGCTCACGGAGACCGGCTTCCCGACCACCGAGGTCTGGGAGACACCCGGCGCCCCGGCCGTCTTCGCCGAGTGGCCCGCGGGCGACCCCGAGGCACCCACGGTCCTCGTCTACGGCCACCACGACGTGCAGCCCGCCGCCCGTGAGGACGGCTGGGACAGCGACCCCTTCGAGCCGGTCGTCCGGGAGGACCGCCTCTACGCGCGCGGGGCGGCCGACGACAAGGGCCAGGTGTTCTTCCACACACTCGGCGTCCGCGCCCACCTCGCCGCCACCGGCCGCACGGCCCCCGCGGTCCACCTGAAGCTGCTGATCGAGGGCGAGGAGGAGTCCGGCTCCCCGCACTTCCGGGCGCTGGTCGAGCAGCACGCCGAGCGGCTCGCCGCCGACGCCGTGATCGTCTCGGACACCGGCATGTGGTCCGAGGACACCCCCACGGTGTGCACGGGCATGCGCGGGCTCGCCGAGTGCCAGATCGTCCTGCACGGCCCCGACCAGGACATCCACTCCGGCGCCTTCGGCGGTGCCGTCCCCAACCCGGCCACCGTGGCCGCCCGCCTGGTCGCGGCCCTGCACGACGAGCACGGGCGCGTGGCCGTTCCCGGCTTCTACGACGGCATCGTCGAGCTCGGCGACCGGGAGCGGCAGCTCTGGGCCGAGCTGCCCTTCGACGAGCAGAGCTGGCTGCGCGAGGCGCACTCGTACGCCACCGAGGGCGAGGCCGGGCACACCACGCTGGAGCGCATCTGGGCTCGCCCCACCGCCGAGGTCAATGGCATCGGCGGCGGCTACCAGGGCCCCGGCAGCAAGACGATCATTCCGTCCTCGGCCCTGCTGAAGCTGTCGTTCCGGCTGGTCGCCGGACAGGAACCCGACCACATCGAGAAGATCGTCCGTGCCTGGGCCGACAACCGGATCCCCGCCGGGATCCGCGCCGAGATCACCTTCCTGCCCGCCACCCGCCCGTGCCTGACCCCGCTCGACCACCCCGGCCTCCAGTCACTGGCCCGAGCCATGGGCCGGGCCTTCGAGAGCCCCATCAGATTCACCCGTTCGGGTGGCTCCGGTCCCGCCGCGGATCTGCAGGACGTCCTCGCCGCCCCCGTCCTCTTCCTGGGTATCTCCGTCCCCTCCGACGGCTGGCACGCCCCGAACGAGAAGGTCGAGCTGGGCCTTCTCCTCAAGGGCGTCGAGACCAGCGCCTACCTGTGGGGCGACCTTGCGGAGAACTGGCGCCATGCCCCCTGAGCCGTCGGCGCCGTCCGGAGCGGTACCGCGCGCGGGGCACACTGGAAGAACCGCCCCGCCCGCCCCCGCCCCACCCGGTCTCCTCCCGCCCTTCGTCCCGCTGAACCGCCCACTGAAACAACCGTTGCACTGGGGGAGTTGGAAGCACCCGTGACCACCTGGACCGACCACACCGCCGATCGACCCATCTCGCTCACCGCCCCGAGCGGCATCGACCGCGCCGCCCACCACCGGCTCGACGAGGCCTGGCTCGCGGCGGCGTGGAGCCACCCCGACACCCGCTGCTTCGTGGTCTCCGGCGGTCAGGTCCTCATCGACGAGACGCCCGACGGCCGCACCGAACTCGTCATGACCCCCTCCTTCGAGGCCCCCCTCACCGAGGCGCACCGCTACTTCCTCGGCACCGACGAGGACGGCGTAAGCTACTTCGCCCTCCAGAAGGACGCCCTGCCCGGCCGCATCGACCAGTCCGCGCGGCCCGCGGGCCTGCGCGAGGCCGGGCTGCTGCTGTCACCCCGTGACGTCGGCCTGATGGTGCACGCGGTCGGCCTGGAGAACTGGCAGCGCACCCACCGGTTCTGCTCCCGCTGCGGCGAGCGCACGGTCATCGCCGCCGCCGGCCACATCCGCCGCTGCCCCGCCTGCGGCGCCGAGCACTACCCGCGCACCGACCCCGCCGTGATCATGGCCGTCACCGACGAGGACGACCGCATCCTGCTCGGCCGCCAGGTCCACTGGCCGGAGGGCCGCTTCTCCACGCTCGCCGGTTTCGTCGAGCCCGGCGAGTCCATCGAGCAGGCGGTGCGCCGCGAGGTCTCCGAGGAGGTCGGAGTCACCGTCGGCCCGGTCGAGTACGTCGCCAGCCAGCCCTGGCCGTTCCCGTCCAGCCTCATGCTCGGCTTCATGGCCCGCGCGACCACGACCGAGATCGACGTCGACGGCGACGAGATCCACGAGGCCCGCTGGTTCTCCCGCGACGAACTCGGCGCCGCCTTCGACTCCGGCGACGTCCTGCCGCCGTACGGCATCTCCATCGCGGCCCGCCTGATCGAGATGTGGTACGGAAAGCCGCTGCCGACGAGGAGCTTCGTCTGAGACGGCCCGCGATGACCGCCGAGACGTACTGGAACCACAACGTCCACTACCACCCCGTGGTGCTGGACGCCGTACCGGACGGCTGCCGTGCCGCCCTGGACGTCGGCTGCGGCGACGGCCTGCTGGCCGCCAGGCTCGCGGCCCGGGCGGAGACGGTGACCGGCGTGGACCGGTCGGCGGAGATGATCCGGCAGGCGCGCAAGCGGGACATCGGGAACGCCACCTTCGTGGAGGGCGACTACCTCGGCGGCGCCTCCCTCGACGAGGGCGGCTACGACTTCGTCAGCGCCGTCGCCGTCATCCACCACTCCCCGTTCGACGACGCGATCGACCGGCTGGTGGAACTGCTCGCGCCCGGCGGCCGGCTGGTCGTCGTCGGGCTGGCCGACAACCACACCACCCTGGACTGGGTGATCAGTGGCTGCGGGGTCCCGGCGAGCCTGCTGGCCGCGCGTCGGCACGGGGGCAAGGAGGATCCGGCCGACATGCCCGTCGAGGACCCGATCATGAACTGGGGCGAGGTCAAGCGGTCCACCGCCCATCGCCTCCCCGGACGCCACTACCGGCGTCGGCTGCTGTGGCGCTACACGGTGGTGTGGGACAAACCACGCTGACGACGCACTGATACGCGCGAAGGCGGTCCCTGATCAAGCCAGGGACCGCCTTGTCGCAGAAAAACCTACGCGTTGACCTTCTGCTTCACCTGGGCCAGCGAAGGGTTCGTCAGCGTCGAGCCGTCGGCGAAGAGTACCGTCGGGACCGTCTGGTTTCCGCCATTCGCCTTCTCCACGAACGCGGCCGAATCGGGGTCCTGCTCGATGTTGATCTCGGTGTACGCGATGCCCTCGCGGTCCAGCTGGCTCTTCAGCCGACGGCAGTAGCCGCACCACGTGGTGCTGTACATCGTCACAGTGCCCTGCATCTCGCTCGCGCTCCTTCGGCAGGTCGGGGAAGCTCATCCAGGAGAGGAACGTACGCGACCCGTCCGCCATTCCCGCAGCACCGGCCCCGAGTGACGCCTGCCGCATTAGTACGACTGCGAGGGGCTGCCTGTGGACAACCGGCACAGCCGTCTCCGGCGACCTGGCAGCATGGCGGTGTGACAGCAGCAACGCACTCCTCCCTCTTCCCGCAGGCACCGGAGTCGGCCGACGCGGTGCTCGAAGGGCTCGACCCCGAGCAGCGCGAGGTGGCCACCGCCCTGCACGGTCCGGTGTGTGTGCTGGCCGGAGCCGGTACCGGCAAGACCCGGGCGATCACCCACCGGATCGCCTACGGGGTGCGGGCCGGCATCCTCCAGCCGTCCAGCGTGCTCGCCGTCACCTTCACCAACCGCGCCGCCGGGGAGATGCGCGGCCGGCTCCGCCAGCTCGGCGCCCAGGGCGTCCAGGCCCGCACCTTCCACTCGGCCGCGCTCCGCCAGCTCCAGTTCTTCTGGCCGAAAGCGATCGGTGGCTCCCTGCCCCGACTGGTCGACCGCAAGATCCAGCTCGTCGCCGACGCGGCCACCGCCTGCCGCATCCGCCTCGACCGCGGCGAGCTGCGGGACGTCACCGCCGAGATCGAGTGGTCCAAGGTCACCCAGACCGTCCCCGCCGACTATGCGCCGGCCGCCGCGAAGGCCGGCCGAGAGTCCCCCCGGGACCCGGCCGAGATCGCCCAGATCTACTCCGTCTACGAAGCCCTCAAGCGTGACCGCGCGGTCATCGACTTCGAGGACGTCCTGCTGCTGACCGTCGCCGTCCTGCAGGACCGGCACGACATCGCCGACCAGGTCCGCGCCCAGTACCAGCACTTCGTCGTCGACGAGTACCAGGACGTCAGCCCGCTCCAGCAGCGTCTGCTGGAACTGTGGCTCGGCGACCGCGACAGCCTGTGCGTCGTCGGCGACGCCAGCCAGACCATCTACTCGTTCACAGGAGCAACCCCCGACCATCTGCTCGACTTCCGTACCCGCCACCCCGGGGCCACCGTCGTCAAACTGGTCCGCGACTACCGCTCCACACCCCAGGTCGTCCACCTCGCCAACGGGCTGCTGGCCCAGGCCCGCGGCCGCGCCGCCGACCACCGCCTGGAGCTGATCTCCCAGCGCCCCGCCGGACCCGAGCCCGTCCACACCGAGTACACCGACGAGCCTGCCGAGGCCGAGGGCGCAGCCCGTCGCATCCGGGAACTCGTCGACTCCGGGGTCCCGGCCGCCGAGATCGCCGTGCTCTTCCGGACCAACGCCCAGTCCGAGACCTACGAGCAGGCGCTCGCCGACATCGGAGTGCCCTACCAACTGCGGGGCGCCGAGCGGTTCTTCGACCGGCCCGAGGTGCGCAAGGCCGGTGTCGCCCTGCGCGCCGCGGCCCGTTTCGGTGGCAACGACGCACTGCTCGACGACACCGTGGACCTGCCCTCCCAGGTGCGCGCGGTCCTCTCCGGGGAGGGCTGGACCACCACGCCCCCGGCCGGTTCCGGCGCGGTCAGGGAACGCTGGGAGTCGCTCGCCGCCCTGGTCAATCTCGCCCAGGACGTCGCCGCCGCGCGGCCGACCGCCACCCTCGCCGACTTCGTAGCGGAACTCGACGAGCGGGCGAACGCCCAGCATGCCCCGACCGTCCAGGGCGTCACCCTCGCGTCGCTGCACTCGGCGAAGGGCCTGGAGTGGGACGCCGTCTTCCTGGTCGGGGTCGCCGAGGGCATGATGCCGATCACCTATGCGAAGACCGACGAACAGGTCGAGGAGGAACGCCGTCTCCTCTACGTCGGCGTGACCCGCGCGAGGGAACGGCTGTACGTCTCCTGGTCCCTCTCCCGCACCCCCGGCGGCCGGCCCAACCGCAGGCCGAGCCGGTTCCTGGACGGCCTGCGCCCCGGCTCCACCGGCACCGTCGGCCGCGGTGGCGGCGCCGGCACCGGGGGCGTCGAACGCGGCTTCTCCGGCAGCCCCGGTGCAGCCGCGCCCCGGCGCACCCAGCGCACCCCGGCCCGCTGCCGGGTCTGCGGGCGCACCCTCACCGACGCCGGTGAGATGAAGCTGATGCGCTGCGACGGCTGTCCGTCCGACATGGACGAGGGGCTCTACGAGCGGCTGCGCGAATGGCGCGCCGACCAGGCCCGGCTCAGCGGTCAGCCCGCCTTCTGCGTCTTCACCGACCGGACGTTGATGGCCATCGCCGAGAGCGCTCCGGACGACGATCGCGAACTGGCCCGCATCCCCGGCGTCGGCATGCGCAAGCTCAACCGTTACGGCGCCGATGTTCTGGCCATCTGCGCAGGCCAGGAGCCCGGGGGAGACCCGGCGGGCGACTGATGAGAACTCGTCGAAAAAATAGTTTGCGCATGCCCCAGCAATCCCCATAGGTTCTAGGCACGGAAGCGGCGGCCTTCTCGAAGGCCCGGTTCCGTGATGTACTTGCATATCCGAAGGACTGGCTCAACCCCAGTCCCTTAGACGCCGAGAGGAGGCGAGTCCAGTGATCAGCATCAAGACCAACATCAGCGCGGCCAAAATGACCGATCTCTCGGCCGTCTCCGTGTGCATGCTCGGCGTCTCGAACCTGGGCACCGGTCTGTCCGGCATTCCTGCCGTGCGTCCGGCGTCCTCCGTTTCTCTCGCGGGTCTTCCTGTCCGTGAGCGCGATGAGCGACCGACTGAGGCACTGGAAGCAGTAGCGGCACAGGCCAAGGCCTATGCCTTTACGGCAGCCGGTGCCGGAAGCCGGAAGCAGACGACGCAGCACCACCTGATGTGGGCCTTCCGTGGGCCAGAACCCTGGAGTGATCCAGCCTGATCGATCAGGCCGGCGCCTTCAGGGCCGCGGAACCCCATCCGGGATCCGCGGCCCTTCTGTTTTCCCCGAACGGGGAGAGCGGAGCGAAGGGGCCTCGGGGCAAGAGCAGAACCCGGTACCAGCCGCCAACCGGTCCAACCCGACCGGCACGACCAGACGAGGAACAACAACCGTGCAACTCGAAGCGCACGCCCCGTCCGTACCGCCTTCCGAAACGATCCCCCCGCCCGGCCTCACGGAGGACTCCACCTTGATCCCGCTCACCGCGCTCACCGCGCTCGACGACGCCATCGAGAACCTCGGCGTACCCGTCCCCTGCCGGTCCTACGACCCGGAGGTCTTCTTCGCCGAGACGCCGGCGGACGTCGAGTACGCCAAGTCCCTCTGCCGCACCTGCCCGCTGATCGAGGCCTGCCTCGCCGGCGCCAAGGAGCGGCGTGAGCCCTGGGGTGTCTGGGGTGGCGAGCTGTTCGTCCAGGGTGTCGTCGTCGCCCGCAAGCGGCCCCGTGGCCGCCCGCGCAAGAACCCGGTCACGGCATGAACATCCTCGGAACGATCGACCGCCCCCTCACGCACGACCCCAAGAAGCAGGCCCCGATGAAGCCGTCCACCAGCGAGCCCGCCGGCTCCGCGACTCCAGACTTCACCTCCGCCGGTATCACCACCGGCTCGCGTCAGAACAGGACCCGAGAGATGCAACTCATCCCAGAAGCCTTGGCTCGTGCGCATATGCACGAGCGACTGCACGAGGCCGAGCGGGAACGCCGGGCGGTTCGCCTGGTGACCGCTCGCCGGATGCAGCGCAGGGCCGAGCGCGCCTCGATGCGTGCCCGCCGTGCGCTCGCCATGGCCGTCATGCAGTGACCCAGCACACCTGAAGCGGTGGCCTCCCGATCCCGGGAGGCGAAAGCTCCCCGCGGGGGCCGGTCCGGCCGAACGGACCGGCCCCCGCGGTGCGTTGTGCGCTCGGATCGGCGCCGCGGAGTTATCGTCGCCTGGTGACGAGTCTTCCCGGAGGCAGTGATCACGGCGGCTCCGCCACGGAGCCCCACCCGCTCGCGTGCGCGCGCTGCGGCACCCCGGCCGACGTCCCCCATCCCACCACCTGGACCTGCTCCGTGGAGAACGGCGTCCGTCAGTTCTTCTGCGACACCTGCTCCAGGGAGAACCTCCGCGCGATCGAGGGCCGGCTCGACTCGTCCTGGTGGTGACCCCTGCCCCTACTGCGCTTCCAGGGCCGCCCCCGCCGTGTCGGCCGCCTCGGCTTCCTCGGCCGCCGCGAACTCCTCGTACTCGTCGTACGCGTCGAGGTCCTCGGGCACGAAGCCGGGCAGCCATGCCTCCAGTTCCTCCCGCAGCCGTACCGTCGCGCCCAGCTGGCACAGCACACCGATGGTGCTCAGGGTCACCCGGTGTATCAGCAGGTAGGCCGGCGGCAGGTTGAGCTGTTTGCCCAGCTGGTGGGCGGGGTTGCGGGGGTCGGCGATACGGGCCGCCTGGCTGCGCATCCAGTTCCGGGTGAACGTGAACTCGTCGACCTGGGCCGGCTCGATGATCGGCAGCAGATAGTCCAGGACGGCGTCGGGGTCCAGCTCTATGGACTCCTTGACGAACCCCTCCGTGCGCAGCAGCTCGTAGACGGCCTCGGCGTCACCGTCCAGCGTCATCCGCAGGGAGTCGCCGATCGGGGCGGGCAGGCCGCCGGCGAGGCGGTCGACCGTGCCGAAGTCCAGTACGCCCAGACGCCACTCCTCCTCGTCCTCCGGCTCGGCCGGCAGCAGACGGAAGTTGCCCGGGTGGGGGTCGGCGTGCAGCAGGCCGGTGCGGGCGGGGCCCGAGAACAGGAACCGGGCCAGCAGCTGACCGGCCCGGTCGCGCTGCTCCTGGGTGCCCTCCGAGATGATCTCGGAGAGCGGTATCCCGTCCATCCACTCCGTGACCAGGACCTGTTCGCACTGGTGCACCACCGCCGGGACCACCACGTCGGGGTCGTCCTCGAACTCCTCCGCGTGCGCCGCCTGGGCCTGCGCCTCCAGGGCGTAGTCCAATTCCTCCGAGACCCGGTCGCGCAGCTCCGCGATCAGCGGCTTGATGTCCATCCCGGGGATCAGCGGACCCAACAAGCGGGCGAAACGACTCAATTGCCCCAGGTCGGACAGGAGGGCCTCGCCCGCTCCCGGGTACTGCACCTTGACCGCGACCTCACGGCCGTCGTGCCACACCGCACGGTGCACCTGGCCGATCGAGGCCGCCGCCGCGGGCTTCTCCTCGAACTCCATGAAAAGCTCCCGCCAGTCCTCTCCGAGCCGCTCGGTGAGCACGGCGTGCACGGTGCGGGTCGGCATCGGTGGCGCGGCGTCCTGGAGTTTGGTGAGGGCCGCCCGGTAGGGGCCGGCGATCTCCTCCGGGAGGGCGGACTCGAAGACGGACATGGCCTGCCCGAACTTCATGGCCCCTCCCTTCAACTCGCCGAGGACTTTGAAGAGTTGCTCCGCCGTGCGCTGTTGCAGCTCGCGGCCGACGATCTCCGCGGACTCGCCCACGATGCGCTTGCCCAGACCCCAGGTCGCCCGGCCGGCGAAGCCGAGCGGGAGCGCGGCGAGCTTGGCGGTCCGGGTGACCGCCTTCCGGGGAAGATCAGACATGCGCCCTCCAAGTCCCAGTCGGCCGCGCCGCGTCCGTGTGCTCTCGTCGCTCCGCCGACGGCCGTTGCACCACCATTGTCTCGTGTCGATCCCCGTTGGTTGAGGAGTGTTCCCCCTTAGCTTTCTCCGCCGCGCCGCACGGGCATGCGGGATGAGGCCAGACCGGTCGCGCGTGCCAGTGCAGCGTGGGCACGGACGCCTCCCAGCGCACTCCTGTACCGGCCGGTGACTCCCCGTCGAGAAAGGCGAGGGCATGTGCGGCGGCCAGTCCGGCCACGGCCGTCGCCAGCGTCAGATCGCAGGCGCCCACCCGGCGGGCCTGACCGGAACGCCACTGGGCGACCAGGCGCGGCCAGGCCGGGTCCCGGTCCGTGCGGTGCTCGTGCAGACAGCGGGCGCAGCCCGTCCCGCCGGGCAGGACGAGCGGGCCGACGACACCCGTGCCCTCCACCACGCCCGTGTAGAGGTGAGGAGTCCCCGAGGCCATGAGCGGCTCGGCGGCGAGCGCGTCCGGGGCGTGCACCAGGACGTCGTCGCGCGGGGCGACGACCACCAGGGAGAGGCCGGGCTCCTCGGCCGCCGGGTCCGGGCGGCGCGGCGGGCGGTCCGGGGCCGCCCGGCGGACGACCCGGCGCGCGGCCTCGTCGCGGCGCTCGCCGATCGCCTCCGCGGGGAGTCCGCCCGGTGCCACGTCCCACGGCTGGACCCGGCCCACGTCGCGCACGTCGACCTCCCCGACCCCCGCACCCGACAGCAGCGCGGCCAGCGTGACCCCGACCCGGCCCGCACCCCGCACCTGCACCCGCAGCGCACGCCGGGCCGCCAGCCGGCCGAGCGCACCGCCCGGCTCCGGAGTGATCAGCGAGAGCGACGCCAGATCGGGGCCCAGCCGGTCCAGGACCTCCTTCTTCGCGCGCAACGCCTGCGCCGCCGGCCCGCCGCCGTGCGGGTCGTCGACGAGACCGGCCCGCGACAGCCGCTCCACCAGCGCGTCGACCTGCCCGTCCGGCAGGTCCATGCGCCGCCCCTCCGCGCGCAGCAGCGCCAGCCCCCGGGCGCCGTCGAGCAGGTCCAGGAAGCTGCCGGTCGCCGTGTCCATCGGCCCGAGTGTCATGGCGTGCGCCGGGGTCATCCCGAACTGCACGGTGTTGAGATCACGCCAGCCGCGCCGGAGCGCGGACTTCACCAACGGATGCATGACAGGCCCCCGTAACTGTCGAAAGGTCGTGGAACGTCCCCGTCTGCCGGTGGAGCCGGTCACGCTCCGCCGACGAGTGCCAGCATGCCCGGGCCGCCCGGCGGCTGCCGGAAGTTGTCCACAGGCGGTGGGTATTCGTCGTACAAATCAAACGCATGGTGGGGGATCGGCACCGAACCGTCCCGGACCCGGGACTTCCCGCATGTGCAGCGGGTAACGTCGGGGCGTGCCCGCCGACCCACTGCACCGCGCCGGAAAGCCACAGCGCAGCACGACGAGCCAGCCGCCCAGCGGCCCGGGGGTGAGCGCGATCGAGGTACGAAGGAGCGCCCGGCGCCGCCGGACCGTTTCTGCGTACCGCGAGGGCGATCGCACCGTCGTGCTGATCCCCGCCCGGATGTCCGAGGCGGAGGAGAAACGCTGGGTGACCGTCATGCTCAACAAACTCGCCGCCCAGGAGAGCAGGCGAGTGCTGGGCGACGCCGAACTGGCCGAGCGCGCCCAGCGGCTGTCGGACCAGTACTTCGACGGCCGGGCCCGCCCCGCCTCGGTGCGCTGGGTCACCAACCAGAACACCCGCTGGGGTTCGTGCACCCCGGCCGAGGGCAGCATCCGGCTCTCGCACCGGCTCCAGGGCATGCCGGAGTACGTCGTCGACTACGTCCTCTGCCATGAACTGGCGCATCTGCTGGTGCCGGGGCACGGGCCCCGGTTCTGGCGGCTCCTGGAGGCGTATCCGCGGACCGAGCGGGCCCGGGGCTATCTCGAAGGGGTGGTCGCCGCCGACCGGTTGCCCCCGGTGCCCGGCTCGCGCGATGAGTGACACGCCTCGGGAGCGCTCCCTCCGGGGTCGCTGAGCGCGGTTGTGTACCGGGTCTGTACCGACTTCTTCCGATGTCCGAGTTAGCCGTTAGCCTGGCGCGACGCACTCACATTCGGGATGGGGGACGGTCGTAACGCATGGCCAGGGAATTCCAACGCGGCCACAAGGCCAGGATCAGTGACCTCACGGCCGGCACGGACCTGTACGTAGGGGTGCAGATCTCCGGGCCCGGTCTGACGTTCGACATCAGCTGCTTCGGCCTCGACGCCGACGAACGGCTCTCGGACGACCGCTACTTCGTCTTCTTCAACCAGCCGAAGTCCCCCGAGGAGTCCATCCAGCTGCTGGGCGCGCAGGCGGGTGACACGGAGTCCTTCCGGATCACGCTGGACCGGATCCCGCAGCAGATCCAGAAGCTGGCGTTCACGGCGACCCTCGACGGCGCCGGGCAGATGTCGCAGGTCGCTCCCGGATACATCCGGATCGTCGCGGGCGGCGAGGAGGTGGCCCGGTACTCCTTCACCGGCGCGGAGTTCTCCACCGAACGCGCCGTGATGCTGGGCGACTTCTACCTGAAGGACGTGTGGCGCTTCGCCGCCGTCGGCCAGGGTTTCGACGGCGGTCTGGAGGCGCTGCTGAAGAACTTCGGCGGCGAGGTGATGGAGGAGGAGGCGCCCGCCGCGCCGGAGCCGCAGCAGCCGCAGAGCGGCGCCGCGCCCGGCTTCGCGCCGCCCGCGTTCTCCGTCCCGTCCGCCCCGGCCCCCGCCCCGGCCCCCGCGCCTGCCCCGCAGGGTTTCACCCCGCCGCAGGCCCCCGGTCCGGTACCGGCCCCGAACGTGCACGGCGCGCCCACCGTCATCGCCCCGATGACCCCGCCCGTCCCCGGCACCGTGCCGCCCCCCGCCCCGGCGCCCGCGCCCTACGGCCAGCCGCCCGCCCCGAGCGCGCCCATGCCGCCCGGCTACGGCCAGCCCCCGGCGCCCCCGCAGGCCCCGGCCGCGCCGCCCGGATACCCGCAGGCTCCGCAGGCCCCGACCCCGCCCCCGGGCTACGGCCAGCAGCCGCCGTTCGGACAGGTCCCCGGTCAGCAGAGCTACGCCGTCCCGCAGGGTGCTCCGCAGGGCGGCGCCGGAGTGAGCGCCGCGCTCCAGAAGTTCAAGGAGACCCCGACCGGGCAGCGCTGGACCCCGCAGAACAGCAAGCTCATCCGCGTCGACCTCGGGATGGGCGGTCAGCCGGTGCTGGCCCGGCAGGGCAGCATGGTGCTCTACCAGGGCAAGGTCGATTTCAGTTACAAGGGCGCCGGATTCGCCGGCCGGCTCGTGGGCAACGCCACCGGCCAGGAGATGCAGCTGATGCGCTGCACCGGCCACGGCCAGGTCTTCCTCGCCGAGAACTCCGCGCATCTGCACCCGATCGAGCTCCAGGGCGACGCGATCTGTGTCTCCGCCGAGAGCGTCCTCGCCTTCGACGAGAGCCTCCAGTACGAGGTCCGCCGGGTCGAGGGCCACGGCATCCCCGGCGGCGCGCTGTTCACGATGCAGTTCCAGGGCACCGGCACGATCGTCGTCAAGACGCACGGCACGCCCGTGGTGCTGCCCGTGACCCCGACGACCTTCGCGGACTGCAACGCGATCGTCGCCTGGTCGGCGGCCTCCCAGGTGATCGTCTCCAGCCAGGTCCGGATGCGTCGCAACGCCTACCCGGGCGATACCGGCGAGAGCGTCAACCTGCAGTTCCGCGGTGCGCCCGGGAACTTCATCGTCGTCCAGCCGTACGAGGTCTGAGGGAGCCCGTCATGAACCAGCCGCTCGCGGGCTTCGCCCCCGCACCCGTCACCGCCCGCATGGAGAACCACGGCGACCACATGCTGAAGGTCGCCATGCAGACCGGGAACGACCTCCTCGCGCGCGTGGGGTCGATGGTCGCCTACGAGGGCTTCGTCCAGTACGAACCCAACCCGCCGGCCGTGCGCCAGATCGCCCGCGACTGGATGACCGGCGAGGGCGCGCCCCTGATGAAGTGCTCCGGCGACGGCCTGCTCTACCTCGCCGACTACGGTGCGAACGTCGTCGTCATCAACCTCAACGGCGACGGCATCTCCGTCAACGCCACCAACCTGCTCGCCTTCGACGCTCATCTGACGTGGGGCGTGGAGCGGGTCAAGGGGCTGGCGAAGTTCGCCGGTCAGGGCCTGTGGAACACCAAGATCTCCGGGCAGGGCTGGGTCGCGCTGACCTCCCGGGGCAAGCCGATCGTCGTCGACTGCGGCGGCGGCGAGGACGAGACGTACGTCGACCCGGACGCGCTGGTCGCCTGGTCGCCGAACCTCAAGGTGAAGGGCAAGCGCAGCTTCAAGGCGCAGTCGCTGATCGGCCGGGGCAGCGGCGAGGCCTACCAGATGGCCTTCTCCGGCCAGGGCATCGTCGTCGTCCAGCCCAGCGAGGACAGCACCGACCGGCTCCGGTTCCGGGGCTGAGGGGGAGTCAGAGAACCATGCAGAGCCCGCTTTTCGCCTTCAACGACTCCCAGGCCCCAGACCGCTACAGCCTCCAGAACAAGCAGATGCTGCGGGTCGTCCTGGAGGGCCACGACGACATCCTCGCCCGCAAGGGCACGATGGTCGCCTACCAGGGGCTCGTCGAGTTCGACGCCGAGTACCAGGGCCACAACCAGGCACGCGCGCGTGCGTACACCGGTGAGGGCCTGGACCTGATGCGCTGCCACGGGCAGGGCACGGTGTACTTCGCCAACCTGGCCCAGCACATCCACGTCCTGGACGTCGAGCAGGACGGCCTGACCGTGGACAGCTCCTACGTCCTCGCCATGGACTCCTCGCTGCACCACGAGGTCGTCGCCGTAGACAGCCTCTACGGCATCTCCGGGTCCGGGAAGTACCAGCTCAACATCACCGGGCGCGGCAAGGTCGCCCTGATGACCTCCGGCGCGCCGCTGCTGATGCAGGTCACGCCCGACAAGTACGTCAACTGCGACGCCGACGCGATCGTCGCCTGGTCCACCGGGCTGCGCGTCCAGATGCAGGCCCAGACGCATTCCTCGGGTGTGTGGCGGCGCCGGGGCAACACCGGTGAGGGCTGGGAGCTGAGCTTCATGGGAAGTGGCTTCGCGTTGGTCCAGCCGAGTGAACTGCTGCCTCCGCAGAGCGCCCAGATCGGCCAGGGCCTCGCCGCCCAGTTCGGCATGGGCCAGCAGGGCGCGCGCGGGATGAACCAGGGCAACGTCTGGAGCTGAGCGATCGCGTAAGGGGCGACCGCCAGGGCGGTCGCCCCTTACCCGTCGGTCGGTCTCAGAGCCGTGCGCGGGTCGCTTCCAGCAGGCGTACGACCGAGTCGTCGGCGACCGCCGGGACCTCGTCGTAGGCGAACCAGCGCAGGTCGAGGGACTCGTCGCTGATCGCGTGGGCGGCGCCGGGCGGGGCCAGGGCCGCGTACTGGACGTCGAAGTGCCAGTGGCAGGGCTCCGGGATCGCATGCCGGTCCAGGCGGACCGGGCCGCCCGGCAGCAGGGTCAGGCCGGGGATGCCGGACTCCTCGGTCGCCTCCCGCAGGGCCGCGGCGGCCACGTCGGCATCGCCCGGCTCGCAGTGGCCGCCCATCTGCAGCCACATCCGCAGCTTCCTGTGCAGGGTCAGCAGCACCCGGCCGGGCCCGGGGTCCACGACCAGGGCGCTCGCCGTCACATGGCCCGCGTGACAGGCCTTCCACATGCCGTCGGGGTGGGCCGCGAGATGGTCCAGGTAGGCCTGGCGCAGCTCTTCCTGGCCCTCGTACCCCTTGAGGACGAGGACCGCGTCGTCGTACAGGCTCACTCGGTGTCGTCGCCCTCGGCCCGGTCGTCCTTCTTGCGCAGGTCGGGCTTCTCGGCCGCCTCGCCGAGCATCTTGTCCAGCTCGGAGAAGTCCAGCTGCTCGCGGTGGACGAAGCCGTCCGGGTCGTCCAGGTCGGACGCCGTCGGCAGCATGTCCGGGTGGGCCCACAGGGCGTCCCGGCCGTCGACACCGCGCGCGTCCGTGAGCGAGGCCCACAGCCGGGAGGCGTCGCGCAGCCGGCGCGGGCGCAGCTCCAGGCCGATCAACGTGGCGAAGGTCTGCTCCGCCGGGCCGCCCGTGGCACGGCGGCGGCGCAGGGTCTCGCGCAGCGCGTCGGCGGACGACAGGCGCGGTTTCGCGGCCGCGTGGACCACCGCGTCCACCCAGCCCTCCACGAGCGCCAGAGCGGTCTCCAGTCGGGCCAGGGCCGCCTTCTGCTCGGGGGTGTCCTCCGGCTGGAACATGCCCTGCTGAAGGGCGTCCTGCAGCTGCTCGGGGTTCTGCGGGTCGAACTGGCCGACCACGTCCTCCAGCTTGGCCGTGTCGACCTTGATCCCGCGCGCGTACCCGTCGACCGCGCCGAACAGGTGCGAGCGCAGCCACGGCACGTGCGCGAACAGGCGCTGGTGGGCCGCCTCGCGCAGCGCGAGGTACAGCCGCACCTCCTCCTTCGGCACGCCGAGGTCCTTGCCGAACGCCTCGACGTTCACCGGCAGCAGCGCGGCCTTGCCGGCCGGGCTCAGCGGCAGGCCGATGTCGGTCGAGCCGACCACCTCGCCCGCGAGCACACCGACGGCCTGCCCGATCTGCGTGCCGAACATGGCGCCGCCCATCGAGCGCATCATGCCGATCAGCGGGCCCGCCATGGCCTGCATCTCCTCCGGCAGCACGTCGCCCATCGCGGCGCCGACCCGCTCGGCGACCGGGTCGACCAGCTCCTGCCAGGCGGGCAGCGTCGCCTCGACCCACTCCGCGCGCGACCACGCCACGGCCGAGCCGGAACCGGACGGCAGCGACGTCGCGTCGTCCAGCCACAGGTCGGCGAGCCGCACGGCCTCCTCGACCGCCGTGCGCTCGGCGGGACCCACGCTCGCGTCCTTGACGCCGTCCGACGTGCCCTGGGAGACCGTCTGGCGGGCGATCTGCTTGGCCATGTCCCAGTTCACCGGGCCGCCCTCGTACGAGAGCATCTGGCCCAGCTGCTGGAAGGCGGCGCCCAGGTCGGTGGGGTTCAGCGAACCGAACATGGCAGCGAACGGATTGTCGGCGCCGGGGCCGCCGAAGCCGCCGGCTCCGGGTGTGCCGAAACCGAACGGGTTGGCCGGTCCCTGCCCACCACCGCTCTGCTGGTCCTTCTCCTTGCCCTCGTCGCCGTCTTCCGGCTCCTCCGGCGGAAGGCCGAAACCGAATGGGGTGTCACTCACGGGAATCCTCGGCTGGTAAGGCCACCGGTTCTCTCCGGCGGCGCGGCTGCCCGACAACACCACCCAGCGTAGACACCCCGGCCCGATCGGGCCTTGGTGCTTCGCCGACAGTCGGCCTGCGGCAGGATGGATGCCACCTGGTACGTACGCGTCACTCGCGCTCGTACTGAAGACAACCGCTGGAGACGCCCGGTGAGTTCCCCAGATCCGCAGGTTCGCGCAGCGCGAAACCACTCAACCCCTCCCGCTCTGCGCGGGCCCGTCGTCGCCGTGACCGGCGCCGCGACCGGGGTCGGCGCGCTGCTCACCGAGCGGCTGGCCGCGTCCGAGGAGATCAAGCAGGTCATCGCCATCGACGAGCGGCGCGGGGAGTGCGCGGACGCCCAGTGGCACATCCTCGACGTACGGGATCCGGCCATCGCCGACAAGCTCCGCGGGGCCGACGTGGTGGTGCATCTCGCGCTCGACCTCGACCTCGAGACCGATCCGGCGGCGCGCACGGCGTACAACGTGCGCGGCACGCAGACCGTGCTGACGGCCGCGGCCGCCGCCGGTGTGCACCGCGTGGTGCTGTGCACCTCCGCGATGGTCTACGGCGCGCTGCCGGACAACGAGCTGCCACTCTCCGAGGACGCCGAGCTGCGGGCGACCGCCGAGGCCACGGGCGTGGGCGACCTGCTGGAGATCGAGCGGCTCGCGCGCCGGGCGCCCCGCGCGCACCCCGGGCTCAATGTCACCGTCGTGCGCCCCGCGGTGCTCGTGGGCGGCACCGACACCGCGCTGACCCGGTATTTCGAGTCGCCCCGGCTGCTCGTCGTCGCCGGATCGCGGCCCGCCTGGCAGTTCTGCCATGTCGAGGATTTGTGCAGTGCGCTCGAGTACGCCGTCCTGGAGAAGGTCGACGGGGAACTCGCCGTCGGGTGCGACGGGTGGCTGGAGCAGGAGGAGGTCGAGGAGCTCACCGGGATCCGGCGGATGGAGCTGCCGTCGGCGGTCGCGCTCGGCGCGGCGGCCCGCCTGCACCGCATCGGGCTCACGCCGTCGCCGGCCGGGGACCTCGCGTACACGATGTATCCGTGGGTGGTGAGCGGGAGCCGGCTGCACGACGCCGGGTGGCGGCCCGGGTGGACGAACGAGGAGGTGCTCGCCGAGTTGCTGGAGGAGGTGTCCGGCCGGCACACCGTCGTCGGACGGCGGCTCGGGCGGAAGGACGCGACGGCCGCGGGCGCGGCGGGAGCGACGGTCGCGCTGCTGGGCGCGGCGGCCGTGGTCCGGCGGGCCCGCAAGGCGCGGCGGCGGATCTGAGATTTCCCCGCCCCTCGACCCCGTCGATAAGAGCGGCGTTCAACAGAGCTGTAGAAGTCTCCAAAGCCGTACGCGCCTGTGCCTGGTGTTAGGCGTATTCCGTGTGGGCCCGGGCTTGCGGCACGATGGGGGTATGGCTGCTATGAACGATCATCCCGGTGAGCAGGGTGCCGAAGACCCCGTCAAGCTGATCGGGATCCGGGAGACCGCGCTCTCCGTGGACGAGGTCTTCGCGGCCGTCGGGGACGACGCGGCCGGCGGGATCGCGCTGTTCGTGGGCACCGTGCGGAACCACGACGGCGGCGCCGACGTGGACGCGCTCGGGTATTCGTGTCATCCCAGTGCCGAGAGCGAGATGCGGCGGATCGCCGAGAAGGTCGTCGCGGAGTATCCGGTGCGGGCGCTGGCCGCCGTGCATCGGGTGGGGGACCTGCGGGTGGGTGATCTCGCCGTGGTCGTCGGCGTGTCGTGTCCGCATCGGGGGGACGCCTTTGAAGCCTGTCGGAAGCTGATCGACGACCTCAAGCACGAGGTGCCCATCTGGAAGCACCAGACGTTCTCCGATGGCACCGAGGAATGGGTCGGGGCCTGCTGAAGGAGCCCGTCCGGTTTCCGGTTGCGTAACCGTACCCCCCGCGTGAGCGTTGTCACTGCGGATGTTTAATCTGCTGATCAGTCAGTCGCGGACGCTCAAGGGGTTGGGAGGTCGGCATGGCGGCGCTCGTCTGGTTGCTGATTCCGCTTGTGGCGGCGGTCGGTGCCGGCCTGTGGGGCAGCTGGGCCAATCGGACCAGGAGAGCGCGCGGCGACGGGCCGGAACTCGACGGGTACGCGCGGTTCCGCGAGGCCATGGAGAAGTCCCACACCGGCAGCTGAGACGCGTGCGACGGGTGGCCCTGACGGTGCGCTGACAGACGCGTCCCGTACTGTCTTCGCATGCCACGCCGCACCGCGACGATGCTCGCCTCGACTCTGATGCTGATCGCGCTCCTGTGCGCCGGAGTGCTCATCAACGTGCCGTACTCGGAGATGTCCCCCGGCCCGACCGTGAACACGCTCGGGGACCACGACGGCGAGCCGGTGCTGCAGATCTCCGGGCACAAGACCTATGCCACGTCCGGGCATCTGAACATGACCACGGTGAGGGTCACCAGCGCCGACTACAAGATGAACCTCGTGGAGGCGGTTTACGGGTGGCTCTCGCACGACACCAAGGTCGTGCCGCACGACACGCTGTATCCGAACGGCAAGACGGAGCAGCAGTCCACCCAGGAGAACGCCGAGGAGTTCAGCGAGTCCCAGGAGAGCGCCAAGGTCGCCGCCCTGAAGGAACTGGGCGTCCCGGTGAAGTCCTGGGTGATCGTCTCCACGGTGCTCAAGGACTCGCCCGCCGAGGGCAAACTGCACGCCGGTGACGTGATCAAGGCCGTCGACGGTACGGCGGTCAAGCAGCCGGAGGACGTCGCCACGCTGGTGACCAAGCACAAGCCCGGCCAGGACGTCGTCTTCACCGTGGTGCCGGCCAAGGAGCAGGCCGCCGCCGAGAAGGCCAACAAGACGGCCACCAAGACCACGGACGTCACCATCAGGACCGCCACGTCCGACGACAGCGGCGAGAAGCGGGCCATCGTCGGGATCTCCGCCGGGACCGATCACACGTTCCCGTTCTCCATCGACATCAAGCTCGCCGACGTCGGGGGCCCCAGCGCGGGCCTCATGTTCTCGCTCGGCATCTACGACAAGCTCACCCCGGGCAGCCTCACCGGCGGCAAGTTCGTCGCCGGCACCGGCACCATCGAGGACGACGGCACGGTCGGCCCGATCGGCGGCATCTCGATGAAGACCATCGGCGCGCGCAGCAAGGGCGCCCAGTACTTCCTGACCCCGGCCGACAACTGCGCCGAGGCCGCCAAGGACACCCCGAGCGGGCTCACCCTGGTCAAGGTCAAGACCATCGGCGACGCCCTGGACGCCCTCAAGGACATCCGTGGCGGGGACACCGCCGCCCTGCCGAAGTGCAGCACCAAGGGCTGACACGCGGACCCGGACACGACTGGGGGCGCCCTTCCTGACGAAGGGCGCCCCCAGTGCCGTGGCCGAGAGCCTCAGTCCTCGAAGGTCGCCTTCAGGGCGTCCGCCAGACCCGGGACCAGGTCGGGGCCGGTGAGGACCTCCGTCGGCGAGTCCTTCTCGCGCAGGCGTACGGCCGAGTCGCGGGTGCCGTCGCGCAGCACGCCGACCGTCATCCGGACCTCCTGGCGGTCGGGGTGCTGGGCCACCCACTTGGCCAGCTTGGCCTCGCTCAGTCCCTCGGGGACCTGGGACTCGGCGGACGGCGGCAGCATCAGGCGTTCCACCGTGAGCGCGCAGCCGACCACCGCGTCCGGCCAGGCGATGGTGCCCAGGAACTCGTCCAGCGCCTTGTCCGTTGGCACTTCGTCCTGCTCGATCGGGGTGAGACCGGTGGTCGCGGACTCCTCCTCCAGACCGAGCTGGGCGGCGAGGGCCGGTTCCTGGGTGCGCAGCCGTGCGGTGTCGACGAGGGCGAAGAGGCGAGCGGGCTGGTCCCAGCCGAGGCCGGAGGTGTACTCGTCGATCTCGAGCACGGCCCGGCTGAGCGGGTTCGCTGCCATGGGAGTGTTGGACATGGTCACAATCCTGCCTCGTTCATGGCCGGAATCGGGAACCGAGTAAGCCGTGAGTAAGTTGCATAGGTGTGGCTCTGCGATCACAGGGGGCCACGGAAGGCCCACCGACACCGGGGCCTGACGGAACAAAAGCGGATCAACAGCGGATCAATCAACAGCGACTTCGAGGTGCGCACCTTGGCTTTCCAGATGCCGGACCGCGGCGGAGGCCCGACGGGGCCACGGATCAGGGCGACGGGACGTCCGTCCCGGCGCGTCCGGGCCCTGCTCATGACCCTGGGCGTCCTTGCCGTGCTCGGCATGGCGTTCACCATGTTCGCGGGCTTCTGGACGGACTGGCTCTGGTACCGGTCGGTGCACTACTCCTCGGTGTTCACCACCACCCTGTGGACCAAGATCGGGCTGTTCTCCGTCTTCGGCCTGCTGATGGCGGCCGCGGTGGGCTTCAACATCTGGCTCGCGCACCGGCTGCGGCCCCCGCTGAGCGCCATGTCCATGGAGCAGCAGAGCCTCGACCGGTACCGGATGGGCATCGCGCCGTACAAGAAGTGGCTGCTGTTCGCGGTCACCGCGCTGGTCGGGCTGATCGCCGGCGCGTCCGCGGCCGGCCAGTGGCGCACCTGGCTGATGTGGGTCAACGGCGTGCCCTTCCACCAGAAGGACCCGCAGTTCCATCTCGACGTCTCCTTCTACGCCTTCGACCTGCCCTGGTACCGCTTCCTGCTGGGCTTCGGCTTCGCCACCGCGATCCTCTCCCTGATCGCCGCCGCGCTCACCCACTACCTGTACGGCGGGCTGCGTGTCACCAGCCCGGGGGCGCGCGCCACCGGTGCCGCGACCGGCCACCTGTCGGTGCTGCTCGGTTTCTTCGTCGCCCTCAAGGCGGTCGCCTACTGGCTCGACCGGTACGGACTGGCCGTCAAGTCCAGCGACTTCAAGGCCACCGGCAACTGGACGGGGCTCAGATACGTCGACGCGAACGCGTATCTGCCCGCCAAGACGATCCTGTTCTGCATCGCCGTCATCTGCGCGCTGCTGTTCTTCGCCACCCTGTGGCGGCGCACCTGGCAGCTGCCCGTCATCGGCTTCGGCCTGATGGTCCTGTCGGCCATCCTCATCGGCGGTCTCTACCCGGCGATCGTCCAGAAGTTCCAGGTCCAGCCGAACGAGCAGGCCAAGGAAGCCCCGTACGTCCAGAAGAACCTCAAGGCGACCCGCGAGGCCTACGGCATCGACGACACCAAGGTCACCGAGTACACGGGCAAGAGCACCACCACGGACAAGAGCAAACTCCGGGACGACGTCGACGCCACGGCGAGCATCCGGATCATGGACCCGAACATCGTCTCGCCCACGTTCCAGCAGCTCCAGCAGATGCGGAACTACTACGCGTTCCCGAACAATCTGGACGTGGACCGCTACACCAAGGACGGCAAGGTCCAGGACACCGTCATCGGGCTGCGCGAGCTGAACCTCGCCGGCATCCCGAAGAACAACTGGATCAACGACCACTTCCGCTACACCCACGGCTACGGCGTGGTCGCCGCCAAGGGCACCGAGGCCGACAGCCAGGGCCAGCCGGTCTTCACCGAGTCCGACCTGCCGTCCCAGGGCGACCTGGGCACGTACCAGCAGCGGATCTACTACGGCGAGAAGACCAACACGTACTCGATCGTCGGCGGTCCCCAGAAGGAGATCGACTACTCCGACGACAGCGGTGAGAAGACCACCAGCTACGAGGGCAAGAGCGGGGTCAGCCTCTCCAGCCCGATCAACCGGGCCGCGTACGCGGTGGCGTTCAACGAGCCGCAGATCCTGTACTCGGGCGCGATCGGCGAGGGCTCGCGGATCCTGTACAACCGCACGCCCAAGGAGCGGGTCGAGGCGGTCGCCCCGTGGCTGACCATCGACGGCGACGCGTACCCGGCGGTCGTGGACGGCCGTATCCAGTGGATCGTCGACGCGTACACGACGACGAACGGCTATCCGTACGCCTCCCGTACGACCCTCGGTGACACCACCGCCGACTCGCTGACCGCGACCAACAACTCCCGCGCGGTGGTGGCCCAGCAGAACCAGGTCAACTACATCCGCAACTCGGTGAAGGCGACGGTCGACGCGTACACCGGCGCCGTCAAGCTCTACCAGTGGGACACCGAGGACCCGGTCCTGAAGACCTGGATGAAGGCGTTCCCGGGCACGGTGGAGCCCCGGACCGCCATCTCGCAGTCCCTGATGAACCATCTCCGGTACCCGCAGGACCTGTTCAAGGTGCAGCGCGAACTGCTCACCCGCTACCACGTGACGGACGCCCAGACGTTCCTGACCGGCAGCGAGGTGTGGCAGGTGCCCGACGACCCGACCAACAAGTCGGGCGACGCCGTGCCGCCGTACTACCTGAGCATGAAGATGCCCGACCAGAGCGCGCAGACGTTCTCGCTGTCGACGACGTTCACGCCCAACGGCCGGGACAACCTCAGCGCGTTCATGTCGGTGGACTCCGAGGCCGGTTCGAAGGACTACGGCAAGATCAGAATCCTGAAACTGCCGACCAGCACGACCGTCGACGGACCCAAACAGGTACAGAGCCAGTTCAACTCCGAACAGGACATCGCCGCCGCGATCAAGCTCCTCAAGGGCGGCGACTCCGAGGTGGAGTACGGCAATCTGCTGACCGTGCCACTGGACGGGGGCCTGCTCTACGCGGAGCCCGTCTACGTCCGCGGTGCCGGCGTCAAGTACCCACTGCTGCGCAAGGTGTTGGTCACCTACGAGGGCAAGACCGCCTTTGAGAACACTCTCGACGAGGCGCTCAACAAGGTGTTCGGGACGGAGGGTTCGGACACCGGATCCTCGGACACCGGGACGACCACGCCGCCGACATCCTCCAACCCCACGGTCCAGGAGGCGCTGAACGACGCCCAGAAGGCCTTCGACGCGGGCCAGGAGGCCCTGAAGAAGGGCGACTGGACGGCGTACGGCAAGGCGCAGGACGAGCTGCAGGACGCGCTGAAACGGGCCGAGGACGCGCAGTCCAAGGCCGACAGGACGAGCGGCGGCGGTACGAAGGCGAGCGGCAGCCCGAGTCCGAGCAGCAGTCCCGGCGGCAGTGCCAGTCCTGCTTCCAGCGGCAGTCCCAGTCCGGGCGCGAGCGCCAGTCCGAGCGGGTAGCCCGGGCCGATGATCGAACCCGCTCCGCGCCGTGATACGGTTGCAACACAACGGCGCGGGGTGGAGCAGCTCGGTAGCTCGCTGGGCTCATAACCCAGAGGTCGCAGGTTCAAATCCTGTCCCCGCTACTGAAGTCGAAGGCCCGGATCCTCTTGGGATCCGGGCCTTCGTGCTGTCCGGACGGGCGGCGAACGCATGTACCGATGCGCGGGGGCGCCGTGCCGCCGTGGGGAGTTGAGGGAGATGTGTTTGACTTGTCGTTCTGTGGGCATGTCGACAAAACGCTGAAGTGACCTCACGGTCTGCGGTATACGTGGTGTACCCAGGTTGCAGGTGGTGCGACGATGAACGTTATGGGGGACAAGGCAACTCTGTTCGAGACAGGGCGATTTGTGCAGCCTTCGGGCGAGGAGCCGACCCGCGACGAGGCCGCCGAGGCCGCTGAGGAGGCACGTCACCGGCTCCAGGCCGAGGCCGGTGACGTCGAGTCGATGAGTGTGCTCGGCGCCATGCTGCTGCGCCGTGGCGACCTCGACGGAGCCGAGCCCCTGCTGCGTGCCGCCACCGCCGCCGGTGACCGGGCCGCCGCCAACAACCTCGGTGTCCTGCTGCACCAGCGCGGTTACCCCGAGGAGGCCGCCGGATGGTGGCGGATCGCCGCCGTCGCCGGCTCCGCGGCCGCCGCCCACGCGCTGGGCCGGTACCACCGTGAGCGCGGGGACGAGCCCGCCGCCGAGTACTGGCTGCGCCAGTCCGCCGAGCAGGGACACGCGCTCGGCGCCTACGCGCTGGCCGACCTGCTGGAGCACCGCGGGGACCCGGGCGCCGGCCGGTGGATGCGGGCCGCCGCCGAGCGGGGGCACCGGGAGGCCGCGTACCGGCTGGCCCGTGCGCTCGACCGCAGGGCGACGGGGGCCGAGGGGGAGGCCGGGGGCGACAACGGTGTCGCCGCCGGTGCGGAAGCGGAGACGGAGACCGAAGAGGCGGAGCAGTGGTACCGGCAGGCCGCCGCCCGCGGGCACCGCCGGGCCGCGCTGCACCTCGGCGCGATCCTGGAGAAGCGGGGCGCGCTCAAAGAGGCCGGGCGCTGGTACCTGACCTCCGCCAAGGACGGCGAGGCCCGGGCCGCCTGCGCGCTGGGCTTCCTGCTGCGCGACGCCGGGGACACCGAGAGCGCGGCCGTGTGGTGGCTGCGGGCCGCGCAGGACGGCGACGGCAACGCGGCGAACGCGCTCGGCGCGCTGCACGCCGAGCGCGGCGAGACCCAGACCGCCGAGCGCTGGTACCGGGCGGCGCTGGACGCCGGGGACGACAACGGGGCGTACAACCTCGGGCTGCTCTGCGCCGAGCAGGGGCGGACCCCGCAGGCCGAGCAGTGGTACCGGCGGGCTGCCTACGCCGGGCACCGGGAGGCGGCGAACGCGCTGGCCATCCTGCTGCTCCAGGTGGGTGACACGAGCGGTGCCGAGCCGTGGTTCTCCAAGGCCGCCGAGGCCGGCAGCGTGGACGCCGCGTTCAACCTCGGCATCCTCTACGCGGGGCGCGGCGAGGACCGGGTCGCGCTGCGCTGCTACGAGCAGGCGGCCGCTGCCGGGCACACCGAGGCGGCGCTGCAGGTCGGCATCGCCCGGCTGCGCGAGGGCGACGAGGCTGCCGCCGAGCGGCATCTGCGGTGCGCGGCGGGCGGGGGCAGCGCCGAGGCCGCCTACCGGCTCGCCGCCGTGCTCGACGCGCGCCGGCCCGCGGTGTCCGAGCACGAGCTCGGGGAGTCGTCCCTGAACGTGAAGACCGAGTGCGAGGAGTGGTACGAGCGCGCCGCCTCGCAGGGACACCGGCGCGCCCAGGTGCGGGTCGGGATGCTCGCCGCGGCCCGCGGGGACGTGGTGGAGGCGGCGCGCTGGTACCGGGCGGCGGCCGAGGCCGGGTCGCGCAACGGCGCGTTCAACCTGGGGCTGCTGCTGGCCCGGGAGGGCAGCGAGCCGGAGGCGGCCGTCTGGTGGGAGCGGGCCGCCGACGCGGGGCACGGACGGGCGGCGTTGCGCCTCGCTCTCGTCTACGCGCGTCGGGGCGAGCTGGCGGTGGGACAGCAGTGGGCGGACCGGGCGGTGGCGCTGGGACCGGCGGAGGTGACCGAGCGGGCGGAGCGGCTACGGGACGCCCTGCGGGAGGAGCTGTCGGCGTAGGCCGAGGTATTTCCGCAGGTCAGATCGGTTCACCGGGATGGATTTGCCTCTGCCCGCATCCCTCACGTAATGTTCAGTTCACCGACGCGGGGTGGAGCAGCTCGGTAGCTCGCTGGGCTCATAACCCAGAGGTCGCAGGTTCAAATCCTGTCCCCGCTACTCAAGGCCGAGGGCCGGAATCCGGAAACGGATTCCGGCCCTCGGTGTTTCTACGGCGTGTGCCCCACCGCTTCCTCGTACTGGGCGCGATCCACCGTCCGGGACTCCGGCAGGGGCGCGCCCGAGGTGACGCCCTGGGCCTTGTAGGCCGACTGCAGACGCGTCGTCGTACCCGCCCGGATCTCCCAGTCCATGCGCAGGGGCGGGGTCGAGCGCAGGATCGCGGCGTCGGTCTTCAGGAGTTTCGCGAGGTAGGTGACGAAGCTCGCGTCCTTCTTGTAGTCGGCGGCGAAGTACGTGTCGACCGTCCGGATGTACGCCCTGAGCAGGGCCACGCCCGCGTCCACGTCCTCGCTCAGAAGCGAACGGCCGTACAGCATCCCGCCCAGCGGTTCGCCCTGCGGCTGGCCGCCCAGGAACGCGTAGCCCGCCTTGCCGGTGACCTGGCGCCAGACCGGGTCGAGCAGCCAGGCCGAGTCGACGCCGCCGTTCTGCAGGGCCGTGAGGACGTCGGCCGAGCCCAGCTGCTGGTAGCGGATCCGGTCCAGGCCCCCGCCGTGGCTCGCCAGCGCCTTCTGCATGGGGTACGCGATCACCGACCCCTTGCCGATCATCGTGCCCAGCGTGCGCCCCGCCATCGTCACGCCGGACGCGTTCTCGCCGTTCTTCAGCCGCACCCACAGGCCGCTCTGCGACTCGGGGTCGGGCGAGAAGTTGCCCGCGACCCACTTGATGTCGAAGCCGCCCCGGATGCCGTTCATCACGGCCGCCTCGGGCGCCGCCCACATCGCGTCGATGTCCCCCTTGGCCAGCAGGGGCAGCGCGTCCGGGGTCGGCAGCACCTTGAGCGTGACATCCAGGCCCTCCGCCTTGAACTCACCCTTGTCGAGGGCGACTTCCAGCGGGGCCACGTACTCCGCGCTCAGGGTGCCGGTCGCGATCGTGATCGTGCGCGGCTTCGCGAGCGGGACGGGCGCCGGCTTCCCCGGTGAGCAGCGGGCGGGGGAGCGGGTCGGGGAGAGGTCGGCCGGGTCGGTCCAGGAGGCCGTGCCGCAGCCCGCCACCGGACGGACCGTGCGGGGCGCCGAGGCCGTCTCCGGGTCCCCCGGGTGCTGCGCCGAGCAGGCCGTGGCCAGCAGGGCCAGCGCGGCCGTCGCCACCAGGCACCGAAGGGTTCTCATGACTGCCCCCGTCCCCGGTCCCGGGGCGCCCACGGGGTGAGCAGGCGTCCGGCGAGCCGGATCAGCTCGGAGAAGACCACGCCCAGCACGGCGACGCAGACGATCCCCACGAACATGACGTCGTTCTGGAACAGCGCCCGCGAGTCGAAGATCAGATGGCCGAGGCCGTCCGTGGCCGCTATCTGCTCGGAGGCGACGATCACCAGGACCGCCACCCCCGCGGCGATGCGCGCGCCGACCAGGACCGCCGGCAGCGAGGCCGGCAGCAGGACGTGCCGGAACATCTGCCACGGCGAGGCGCCGAAGACCCGGCCCGCGTCCAGGTGGCCGGACGGGACGGCGATCACCGCCGACATGGTGGAGATCCAGACGAAGAAGAAGACGGTCACCGCCACCAGGGCCACCTGCGGCCCTTCGCCCAGCCCGAACATGTTCAGGAAGATCGGCAGCAGGGCCAGTTTCGGTACCACGTACAGGGCGTCGAGGAGCGGTTCCAGGGCCGCCCTGACCAGGGGGAGCGACCCCATCAGCAGCCCCAGCGCATAGCCGGCCGCGGTGCCCACGGCGTAGCCCGCGAGTACCCGGCGGGTGGTGGCCCGGACGTCCGGCCACAGGTCGCCCGCGGCCGCCCGGTGCCAGCCGTCGGAGAGGATCGTGGACGGGGCCGGGTAGACGCGGTCGTCGATCCAGGCCCGGTTCGCGGCCAGTTGCCAGAGCAGGACCAGCAGGAGCGGGACGGCCGTCGCCAGGGTCAGTTCCAGGGCGCGGCGGCGCCGGTGGGTGCGGGCCGGGTGGAGTTCGGCCGGGCCGGGGGCACGGACCAGGACCCGGCTCTCCCGGTCCGGGGTGAGGGTCGTCATGCCGGGACCGCCTCCTTCCGCAGCAGCTCCCACAGTTCGCTCTTCAGCGCCGTGAACGCGGGGGTGTCGCGGATGTCGCCGGTGCGCGGGCGCGGGAACGGCGGGCGGTGCTCGGCGATGACCCGGCCCGGGCGGGCGGACATCACCAGGACGCGGTCGCCGAGCACCAGCGCCTCCTCCAGGCTGTGTGTGATGAAGAGGGTGGTGGTGCGCAGGGCCTGGGTGAGTTCGAGGAGTTCGTCCTGGAGGATCACCCGCAGTTGGGCGTCCAGGGCCGCGAACGGTTCGTCCATGAGGAGGAGTTCGGGCTCGACGGCGAGGGCGCGGGCGATCGCCACCCGCTGGCGCATGCCTCCGGACAAGGTCGCCGGGTAGGCGTCGGCGAAGTCGGACAGGCCCAGCCGGGCCAGCCAGTCCCGGGCCCGGGCGTTCGCCTCGCGGCGCGGGACGCGCTGCACGTCGAGGCCGAAGCGGACGTTGGCCAGGACCGTCTTCCAGTCGTAGATGCCGTAGTCCTGGAAGATCATCGCGGCCGGGCGGGGGCTGTCGGTACGGATCTCCAGACGCCCGCCGCTGGGGCGGAGCAGGCCCGCCGCGATGCGCAGCAGCGTGGACTTGCCGCAGCCAGAGGGGCCGACGAGACAGACGAACTCGCCGGGCGCGACGGTCAGATCGAGGGGGCCGAGAGCGTCGACCGCGTGGGGGGTTCGGCCGAAGGTGCGGGTCAGGGCATGGGCGCGGAGCTTCGGATACGGCTCTCCCACGGGATCTCCTCGCAAGAGTGCGGACCAGACGACCATATGACGGACCGTCAGATTCGGGAACCCCGTGTGCGGGTGCGACGCGAAGGCCCCGGCACCCGTGGTGGGTGCCGGGGCCTTTCGGGAACGTGTGTCAGACGCCCGTCGCGCAGTCCGGGCAGAGGCCGCGGTAGGTCACCTCGACGTCCGACACCGTGAAGCCGAAGCGCTCCGAGGTGGGGAGGTCGGCCAGCGGGTTGCCGGTCGGGTGGACGTCGCGGATCGAGCCGCACCGGGCGCAGACCAGGTGGTGGTGGGGCCGGTGCGCGTTCGGGTCGTACCGCTTGGCGCGCTTGTCCGTCGAGACCTCGAGGACCTCGCCGAGCGTGACCAGCTCGCCCAGGGTGTTGTAGACGGTCGCCCGGGAGATCTCGGGCAGCTTGGCGACGGCCCGGGCGTGGACCTCGTCGGCCGTCAGATGGACGTGTTCGCCGTCGAGGACCTCGGCCACGACGCGTCGCTGCGCGGTCATCCGCCATCCGCGTCCACGCAGCCGTTCCAGAAGGTCACTCATGCGATCCAGCCTAACAGCAGGAGGACCACTTTACGAACAGGTGTGACTTTGGAGCCAAGCTTGATTTGGACTCTGTCCAATGTGGGACGAGCTGACGCAGGAGACGGGTGTGACGCAGGGGCCGCTGACCGCCGAGGCGGGTGCGCCGGTGGCCGACAACCAGAACAGCGAGACCGGGCGTCGGCGGACCGGTGCTGCCGCAGGACCTGCTCCTGCTGGAGAAGCTCGCCCACTTCAACCGGGAGCGCATCCCGGGGCGCGGGCGCCTACGGCACCTTCACGGTGACCGCCGACGTCACGCGCTACACCCGCGCCGCCTTCCTCTCCGGGGTCGGCAAGGAGACCGAGACCTTCCTGCGCTTCTCGACCGTGGCGACTTCATCCACACCCGGAAGCGCGACCCTCCCCCACTGCCCGAAGGGCGTGGGGGGTGCCCCCATCGGGCAGCCAGGAGGCGGACAACGTCTGGGACTCGGCTCGCACACCTACCAGTGGAACGGCGCGGCCGGCGAGGTCTTCTGGGTCAAGTACCCGCACGCGGACTACCCGCCGATCGAGATCGGCCGGCTGGAGCTCAACCGCAACCCGCGGAACGTCTTCGCCGAGGTCGAGCAGTCGATCTTCAGTCCTGCGCACGTCGTGCCGGGCGTCGGCCCGTCCCCCGACAAGATGCTCCAGGGCCGCCTGGTCGCCTACGGCGACGCGCGCCGCTACCGCGTCGGCGTCAACGCCGACCACCTCCCGGTCAACCGCCCGCACGCCACCGAGGCCGGCGGCCCCTTCCGGGCGGACCGCCCGCTGTGGCAGGCCACCGCGGTGAGCGGCGCGACCGGCGAGCACCCGACCGCGGTGCACGCCGAGGACGACGACTTCGTGCAGGCGGGCAACCTGTACCGCCCGATGTCCGCGGACGAGCAGGCGCGGCTGGTGGCGAACCTGGCGGGCTTCCTCGCCAAGGTGTCGCGCGAGGACATCGCCGACCGCGCGATCGGCAGCTTCCGTCAGGCGGACGAAGACTTCGGCAAGCGGCTGGAGGCCGCGGTCCAGGCCCTGCGCGGCTGACACTCCAGTACTGGACCGCTTGTCGTGGGCGGGCGGGCCTACACGGGTTCCGGCGCGCGGGTCCCGACCCAGCAGCGGATGACGTCCCGGACCGAGACGATGCCGGCCGGCTCGCCGCCGTCGAGGACGATCAGATGGCGGAAACCGCCGTGGGCCATGGCCCGGGCCGCCTCCTCCAGGGTCCAGGTGGGGGTGCAGAACACGACGTCGTTGGTGGTGTGGGCGTGGATGCGCTCCGTGTCCGGGTTCTGGCCCAGACCGACGGAGTTGAGGATGTCGCGCTCGGTGAGAATGCCGATGCCGCCGGCGTCCGGGTCGTGGACGATCGCCGCGCCCACGCGGCGCGCGGACATCAGGGCGGCTGCCTGGCGGAGGGTGTGGGCGGGGCCGACGGTGAGGACCACCGTACTCATGGCGTCACGGACGAGCATGAAATGCCACCTCCTAGGGAATCGCGGAGTTAGTTCAGCGATTCACAAATGCACAAGTGGGAGTTCTCTTAGGGTGGCAGGTAAAGCGAGGGTCAACAAGGGGGTGCGTGTCGCCAATTGAGGGCGCACGCGCTCATATGTGCCGGGTCCTGCTGTCCGGTTGTGCCTCAGGAGGCTGTTTCAGTAACGCCGGCTGAGGTACGACAGCAGCTCGTCGTGGAGCAGACCGTTGGACGCGGCCGCGTTGCCGCTGTGCGGACCCGGACGCCCGTCCAGGCCGGTGAAGCTGCCGCCGGCCTCCGTCACGACGATCGCGTTGGCGGCCATGTCCCACAGCGACAGCTCCGGCTCGGCGCAGATGTCCACCGACCCCTCGGCGACCATCATGTACGGCCAGAAGTCGCCGTACGCGCGCGTGCGCCACACCTCGCGGGTGAGGTCCAGGAAGCCGTTCAGCTGTCCCCGCTCCTCCCAGCCGCTCAGCGAGGAGTACGCGAAGGAGGCGTCGGTCAGTTTCGAGACGTTCGAGACATGGATGCGGGAGGCCGAGGACAGGCTGCGGCCGGTGAAGGCGCCGTGCCCCTTCGCCGCCCACCAGCGGCGGCCCAGCGCGGGCGCGGAGACCACGCCGACGACCGGCTGGTAGCCGCCCTCGGCCGCCTCCATCAGCGAGATCAGGGTCGCCCAGACCGGCACCCCGCGCACGTAGTTCTTGGTGCCGTCGATCGGGTCGATCACCCAGCGGCGCGGGCCGGTGCCCTCGATGCCGTACTCCTCGCCGAGGACCGCGTCCCGCGGGCGGGCCCGCTGCAGCTGGCCGCGGAGCAGCTCCTCGGCGGCCTTGTCCGCCTCACTCACCGGGGTCATGTCCGGCTTGGTCTCGACCTTGAGATCGAGAGCCTTGAAGCGGCCCATGGTGGTGGCGTCCGCCGCATCCGCGAGCACATGGGCGAGACGCAGGTCATCAAGGTAGTCCGGCATGTACCGAACGGTATCTGCCGGGGTGGGCGCGGGGCTACAGAGGGACGCGAGGGATGCCGTGGGGATGCCGGGCGGAGACCGGGCGGTGATCTCGGTGCGCCCGCGTGTGTTGGCCGAAGGGCGCCCCCCGGTGCCTTCGCGAACCCTTGACAGTGGATTCGCGCGCGTCAAATCTGGGCGCAGAGTCGCTCGCCCCAGGAGGCGATGATGCCTGCAGCTCGGGAATCCCTACTGGAAGCCGCGTACACGGCGCTCGCGCGCCGGCCGTGGGCCGCGGTGCGGATGGTGGACGTGGCGGCGGCGGCCGGGGTGTCCCGGCAGACGCTGTACAACGAGTTCGGCAGCAAGGAAGGCCTCGCGCGGGCGCTGGTGCGCAGAGAGGCCGACGGGTATCTCGCGGGGGTCGAGCGGGCGCTGGGCAGCCATGCCGAGGTACGGGAACGCCTGACGGCGACGGCCGAGTGGATGGCGCTGGCCGCTCGGGACAACGCGCTGGTACGGGCGATGCTCACGGGGTGCTGGAGCGAGCGGTTGCCCACGCCGACGCTGTCCGCGGTGCCGTCGTCCTCGGCGGTGCCGGCGCAGCGGAGGGCGGACGGGCCGTTGCCGTCGCCCGGGGACTTCGTGCAGATCGTGCGGGATCGGGCGGTGGCGGTGCTGGGCGGGTCCGGGCGGGACGGGGGTGAGCTCGCCCGGTCCTGTGAGCTGGTGGTGCGGATCGCGTTGTCGTGTGTTGCGGCGCCGCCGGGGGAGGGTGGGGTGGGGGAGTTGGTGCGGGGGGTGCTGTCGCGGCAGCCGGTGTGATGCGTGGTGTTCGGCTGCGGGTGGGTGGGGCTTCTCGCGCCCGCGCGGCGGAGCCGCACATCGATACAGCCCCGCGCCCCTGACGGGGCGCTTCAGTGTGAGGAGCCCGAAAGTTGGAGGCCGATCACACCGACGATCACCAGGCTGATGGAGACGATCTTCAGGGTGGAGACCAGGTCGCCGAGGAAGATCATGCCGTAGATGGCGGTGCCGGCCGCGCCGATGCCCGTCCAGACCGCGTAGGCCGGGCCCACGTCCAGTTTTTTCAGGGACAGGGTCAGGAGGCCGAAGCTGCCGAGGGCGAAGGAGGCGAAGGCGATGGTCGGCCACAGGCGGGTGAAGCCGTGGGAGAGCTTGAGGCATACGGCGAAGCCTGTTTCCAGGATCCCGGCGACGATCACCAGCAGCCACGCCATGTGCTGTCCTCCCGTATGTCCAGCTCGGTGCGATTATGCACTTACCGAAGTCGGGGCATGACAAACCCTGCGGTGGTCAGTCGCCTTCCGTGCGTTCCCGGGTGGACAGCAGACGGCGCAAGGAGTAGAGGCGGGCGGGGTCCGCATGGCCCTCGGCGACCCATGCGTCCAGCGCGCAGTCCGGCTCGTCGTGGCTGCACGCGCGCGGGCAGTCGACGGTGCCGGGTTCCAGGTCGGGGAAGGCGTGGATCACGCGGGACGGGTCGATGTGGGCGAGGCCGAAGGAACGGACGCCCGGGGTGTCGACGACCCAGCCCCCGTCGTCGGAGAGCGGGAGGGCCAGGGCGGAGGTCGTGGTGTGGCGGCCCCGGCCGGTGACCGCGTTGACATGGCCGGTCGAACGGCGGCGGTCCTCGGGGACGAGGGCGTTGACCAGCGTCGTCTTGCCCACGCCGGAGTGGCCGACGAACGCCGTGATCTTGCCGTCGAGGTGGTCCCGGACGCGAGCGGCCGCGTCCCCCGTCTCCAGCTCCTCGCGGCTCGTGACCACGTAGGGGATCTCCAGGTCGCCGTAGAGCTCCAGGAGTTTGTCCGGCGGGGCCAGGTCCGACTTGGTCATGACCAGGAGGGGGGTGAGGCCGCCGTCGTAGGCCGCGACCAGACAGCGGTCGATGAGCCGGGGGCGGGGCTCGGGGTCGGCGAGGGCGGTGACGATCGCCAGCTGGTCGGCGTTGGCGACGACCACCCGCTCGAACGGGTCGTCGTCGTCGGCGGTGCGGCGCAGCACCGAGCTGCGGTCCTCGATGCGGACGATACGGGCGAGGGTGTCCTTATTGCCGGACAGGTCGCCGACCAGGGCGACCCGGTCGCCGACCACCGCCGCCTTGCGGCCCAGTTCACGGGCCTTCATCGCCAGGATCGTCCGGTCGTCGACCAGACAGGTCAGCCGGCCCCGGTCGACGGTGAGGACCATGCCCTCGGCCGCGTCCTCGTGTGCGGGGCGGATGTTCGTACGAGGCCGGGTGCCCTTGCGGTTGGGGCGGCTGCGGATGTCGTCCTCGTCGGTGTGCTTGCCGTAGCGGCGCATGGTCGTACGCCCCTACGCCCCGTCGCTCCCGAGCATCCCGGTCCACAGGCCGGGGAAGTCCGGCAGGGTCTTCGCCGTCGTCGCCACGTTCTCGATCCGTACGTCCGGCACGGCCAGGCCGATGATGGCGCCGGCGGTGGCCATGCGGTGGTCCTCGTAGGTGTGGAAGGTCCCGCCGTGCAGCGGGCGCGGGCGGATGTGCAGGCCGTCGGTGGTCTCGGTGACGTCGCCGCCGAGCTCGTTGATCTCCTTGGTGAGCGCGGCCAGCCGGTCCGTCTCGTGGAGGCGGAGATGGGACACGCCCCGCAGGGTGGAGGGGGAGTCGGCGAGGGCGGCGACCGCGGCGATGCCGGGGGTCAGCTCGCCGACGTCGCCCAGGTCGACGTCGATGCCGTGGATCCGGCCGGAGCCCGTGAACTCCAGGCCGAACTCGGTCAGTTCGCAGGAGCCGCCCATCTCGGTGAAGATCTCCCGCAGCCGGTCGCCCGGCTGGGTGGTCCGGGACGGCCAGTCCGGGATCAGCACCTTGCCGCCGGTGACGAGGGCAGCGGCGAGGAACGGCTGGGCGTTGGAGAGGTCCGGCTCGACGGTCAGGTCACGGCCGAGCAGGGCGCCCGGGGTGACCCGCCAGACGTTCGGCTCGCCGCCCGACTCCGGGGTGTCCACCTGGGCGCCGACGGCGCGCAGCATGTCGACGGTCATCCGGATGTGGGGGAGGGACGGGAGGCTCGCGCCGATGTGGCGGACCTCCACGCCCTGGTTGAAACGGGGGCCGGAGAGGAGCAGGGCCGACACGAACTGGGAGGAGGACGAGGCGTCGATCGAGACCGGGCCGCCGTCCAGGGCACCGCTGCCGTGCACGGTCAGGGGGAGCGCGCCCCGGCCGTCGTCGTCGATCCGGGCGCCGAGGGCGCGCAGGGCGTCGATCACGCCGTGCAGGGGGCGCTCGTAGGAACGGGGGTCGCCGTCGAAGCGGATGTCGCCGGAGGCGAGGGTGGCGACGGGAGGCAGGAACCGCATCACCGTGCCGGCGTTGCCGACGTCGACGGTGGCGGGGCCGCGGAGCCCTGCCGGGATCACGCGCCAGGCCTCGCCGGAACCGTCGGGGCCCACGCCCTCCTCGATGCCGACGCCCATCGCACGCAGGGCGCCGGCCATCAGCAGGGTGTCGCGGGACCGGAGGGGGCGGCGCAGCCAGCCGGGTTCGGAGGCGAGGGCGGCGAGGACGAGGGCGCGGTTGGTGACCGACTTGGACCCCGGCACGTGAACCGTCGCGTCGACGGCTCCGCGCGCGTGGGGGGCGGGCCAGAGGGCGGTTGGTGCGGTGGGGTTTGCGGCCATGGGGTCACTTTAGTGGCAGGGGGAGGTATCAGCCGGTGGGCGGGCGGGGGCGGCGCCGCTTCGCGAGAAGGCCGGTGGCTCGGTGCGGCGCCGTGGGGGCTGGTCGCGCCCGCGCGGCGGAGCCGCATGTCGATACCGCCCCGCGCCCCTTCGGGGCGCTGGTCGTGCTGCTCACAAGTCGAGCAGCCAGCGTCCCCCGCCGATCAGTGAGCACAGGGAGACCACGTGGAAGAGGAAGAGCCAGATGGCGGCGGGGAGGTGGGTGAGGCGGGAGAGTTGGTCGGCGTCGGAGTCGCCGGCGCCGCCGCGGGAGCGTTTGGCCTGGAGTTCGAAGGCGGGGCGTACTCCGCCGAGGAGCAGGAACCAGACGACCGCGTAGGCGAAGGCGGCCTGGACCTGGGGGCCCGCCAGCCAGGACACCAGGAGGAAGGCGCCGCCGGTGAGGAAGACCGTGAGGACGCCGTAGGCGTTGCGGATCATGACCAGCATGACGAGGAGGAGCGCGGTGGCGGCCCACAGGAGGAGGGTGATGCGGCCCCCGCCGAGGAGGGCCGCGCCGCCGAGGCCGAGGAGGGGCGGGGCCGTGTAGCCGGCCGCGGCGGTGAGGATCATGCCGATGCCGTGCGGCTTGCCGCGGCTGACGGTCAGGCCGCTGGTGTCGGAGTGCAGGCGGATGCCGGTGAGCTGGCGGCCGGTGAGCAGGGCGACCAGGCCGTGGCCGCCCTCGTGGGCGATCGTGATGGCGTTGCGGGATATCCGCCACAGGTTGTGCGGGACGACCACGGCGGCCGCGGCGGCGAGCGTCGCGATCACCACCCACAGGTCCGGGTCGGGCTGGGTGCCGGTCAGCTCGTCCCAGAGAGAGCTCGCTGTGCTGGTGTCCATGGTGTCCGGTCGTTCCCTCTCCTCGTACCGAAGTCGGCAGTGTGACACGTATGTATGTGTGGACGGCATGTCAACGGCCAGGAGAGGGAGAACGTCCCCGGGCACCCGGGCACCCGGGCACCATGTGCCGGGGACGTCAGACCGCGCCGGGCGCCTCCCCCTTGCGCCGGTCCACTGCCGTCGCCAGGTCGGCGACCGTGCGGGTGGTGAAGATCTCGCGCAGGCTGATCGAGATCTGGAAGCGGTCGCGGATCCTGGCGATCAGCCGGGTCGCGGCCAGGGAGTGTCCGCCGAGGTCGAAGAAGTTGTCCTGGACGCCCACCCGGGGCACGTCCAGGACCTCGCACCACAGGGTGGCCAGCTGGTGCTCGGTGGCGGTGCGCGGGGCGACGTAGCCGGTCGCCGGGTCGCCCTGCCGGGGGGCCGGCAGCCGGCGCCGGTCGACCTTGCCGTTGGCGCTGAGCGGCCAGCTGTCCAGGGTCAGGACGTGCTCGGGGACCAGGTGGGCGGGGAGCCGCTCGCGGAGCCAGTCGCGGAGCCGGTCGGTGAGGGGCGCCGGCTGGGCGGACCCGGGAGCGGCCGTACGGTCCACCCGGCCGCCCACCAGGGCGTGCGCCAGCAGATGCCGGTCGCCGAGTGCGAACAGCGGCTTGAGGGGGTCGAAGTCGAGTTCGCCGATGGGGCACAGGCCGACGTCGGTGCCCGCCGCCCAGTCCATCAGGAGCTGCCCCATGTACCCGGCCTCCAGCAGGCACAGGTCGCGGGCGAGGGAACCGTACAGCGGCTCGATCGCGGCCAGGTCGGCCACCAGGAACAGGGTGAAGCCGGCCGCGTCGACGACGGCGCGGTTGTGCCCGGCGTGCGCCCCGGCGCCGATCGTCACGTCCTCGCCGAGCAGCACCAGGGCGCTCTGCACCGGGTCGGCGTAGTACGCGCCCGGCGCCAGTCCGGCCACCGCCCCGGCCTTCACGTGCAGATACGTCTGGACGGGATACAGGCCTCCGGCGGACGGATAGCGGCACTTGGCCAGCCCGTCCACCTCGTCCTGCCCCAACAGGCCCAGGCAGGCGGCCAGTTCGGCGAGGGCGACGGGTTCGTCGAGGAAGGCCCGGTCGCTGCGCCTGCGGGACGGTCCGGCGGGGATCCGGGGCAGCGGCACCCGGGGCCGGCCGGGCTCCCGGCGCAGCCCGTGCCGGGCCAGTTTGAACTCGGCCCGGGCGAGCGGGTCGAGCACCTCGATGCCGGCGCGGCGCCCGGCCTCGAAGGCGGCCGGGTCGGTGCGCTCGCCGGGGACGACATAGGCGACCAGGCCGTCATGGCCGGGAGTTCCCTCCCGGGAGGTGGCCGTGACGACGGCCGAGGCGACCTCGGGATGGGCGAGCAGCGCCGACTCGATCTCGCCCGGTTCGACGCGCTGGCCGCGGATCTGCACCTGGAAGTCGGCCCGGCCCATGAACTCCAGGGTGCCGTCCGGACGCCACCGCCCCAGGTCCCCGGTGCGGTACATCCGCTCCCCGGTCTCCGGGTGCGCCACGAACACCGCGTCGGTGCGCTCGGGATCGCGCCAGTAGCCGTCGGCCAGGCAGACCCCGGAGACGTACATCTCGCCGGTCACCCAGTCCGGGCAGTCCCGCAGCCGGTCGTCGAGGACGTAGTAGCGGACGTTGGCGATCGGGGTGCCGTAGGGGATGCTCCGCCACTCCGGGTCGAGGCCGGTGACCGGGTACCAGATGCTCCACACCGTGGTCTCGGTCGGGCCGCCGATGGAGACCACCGAGACGCCCGGCACCAGCTCCCGCAGCCGGCCCGGCACGGGCAGCGGGATCCAGTCGCCGCCGAGGATCACCAGCCGGAGGGAGGCGGGCCGCGCCCCGCTCTCCAGGAGCATCTCCATCATCGCCGGCACCGAGTTCCACAGCGTGACCCCGTGGCGGGCGACCAGCTCCGCCCAGTGCGCCGGGTCACGGCGGTCGGCGGCGGCCGGGACGACCACGCTGCCGCCCGCGCCGAGCAGCCCGAAGAGGTCGAAGGCCGACAGGTCGTGGTGGAGCGCCGTGACGGCGAGGCAGCGGTCGCCCGCGTCGACCCCGTACGTCTCGATCGTCTGGACCAGGCAGTTGACCAGTGCCCGGTGCGGGACCATCACGCCCTTCGGCTCGCCCGTGGAGCCGGAGGTGAACATCGTGTAGACGAGGTCGTCCGGGCTGCCGGGCGCGGGGAGCGGGGTGTCGTCGGCGACGGCCGGCACCGGGCGGTCGACGCACAGCCGTGGGCGCCCGTCCAGCGGCACCTCCAGTAGGCCTTCCAGGTGCGACTGGGTGAGGACGAGGCCGACCTCGCCCCGGTCGAGCAGGTGCCGCACGCGCCGGGCGGGCAGTTCGGGGTCGACGGGCAGATAGGCGGCGCCGGAGAACAGCACGCCGTAGGCCGCGACGACCTGCTCCCAGCCCTTCTCCATCACGATGGCGACGAGCTGGCCGGGCCGGGCGCCGTGGGCGCGCAGCCAGCGGGCCACCTGCCGGGACTCCTCGGCGAGCCGGGCGTACGACAGGGTCCGGTCCGGGGCGATCACCGCGGGGGCGTCGGGGCGGAGCGCGGCCTGCCGTTCGAACAGCTGCTGCACCTGGAGGGCGGGGACGGGACGCTCGGGCCCCGCGGCGGGGTGCTCCGGCAGGGCGAGCGGTGCCGGGTGCGACCAGGCGTCCTCGTCGGTGGCGAGCCGGTGCAGCAGGGCCGTCTGGGCGTCGAACATGGCGTCGACCAGCCCGTCCGGGAAGAGCGCGTCGACCGAGTCCCAGTTCAGCAGCAGTGCCCCGTCCTGCTCGTGGGCCTGGCAGTCCAGCGTCACCTGCGGGGTCTGGGAGATGGTGAACACCGGGGTGAGCAGCCGCTCCAGCGGGGTCCGCTCGGCCGCGGCGAAGGCGAGGTTGCTGGTCATCACCACCGGCATCAGCGCCCGGTCGTAGCCGCCCTGCAGCCGCATCAGCTCGCGCAGCACCTCCACCCCGCTGACGGCCGCGTGCCGCAGATCGTCCCGGAGCCGGTGCTGCACCGCCCGGGCCCGCTCCAGAAAGGTCCCGGCGTCGCGGTGGTCGACCTCCAGGAGCGTGAAGGAGGCGAACTGGCCGAGCACCTCGTCGTACGACGGGTCGCGCACCGGCCGGGTCAGGCGCGGCACGTTCAGCGTGAAGTGGCGGCTGTTGCTCCAGACGGCCAGCACCTCCGCGTAGACCGCGAGCAGCAGGGCGCTCGGGGTCAGCCCGGCCCGCACCGCCCGCTCCTTGAGGCCGTGCCAGGTCGCGGCGGACAGCACGGTGTCCCGGCGGGTGAACCGCGGTACGCCGACCGGCACGGCCCGGGACGGCAGCTGCGGTGCCGGGGGCAGCTCCGGCAGCCGGCGCCACCAGTAGTCGTACGCGCGCCGGTACTCGGGCAGGTCCCGGCGCGCGATCTCGGCGTGCACATGGTCGCGGAACGACCTTGCGGGCGCCGGAAGCCGGAGGTCCGGCTCGCAGTAGAAGCGGGACAGGTCGTCGAAGAGCAGCCGTCCGGAGGAGAAGTCGGCGATCAGCGAGTCCACGCTGAGATGGATCCGCAGCCCGTCGTCCAGCCGGGTCGCGGTCACCTCGAACAGCGGCCACTGCCCTGCGGGCCGCACCTCGTGCGAGAGCCGCTCCCGGACCGCGGCCAGCTCGGCCTCGGCCGCGTCCTTCTCCTGTCCGCGCAGATCGGTCACCCGGATCTCGTACGGCGGCACCTCGGGCAGGATCCGCTGCTCGTTGCTGTCGGGCAGCATGACCGCCCGCAGCATCGCGTGCCGGTCGATCACCCGCCGCCAGGCATGCTCGAAGCGGGGCAGGTCGAGATCGGGGGCGTCGAACTCGACGTACACGTGCGTGGAGACGTTGCCCAGCTCGAAGGCGCCGGTGCGGCCCAGGCAGTAGGCCTGCTGGGTGTCGGTCTGCGGGAAGGGGGCGTGCGGGTCGTCCGGCGCCGGGGGCGCGTCGGCGGGCGTTGACCTCGGGAGTGCGCCGACGGCCGCCGCGAGCGCGGCGACCGTCGGGGCGTCGTAGAGCGCGTCCTCGGGCAGGGACACCCCGAGGTCGCGCTCGATCAGCCCGGCGAGCCGGAGCATGGCCAGCGAGTCCAGACCGAGGCCCGGCAGCGACTCCTCGCGGCCGGGCCGCCGCCCGGACCCGCCGGGGGCGAGGGAGGCGACGAGGCTGGTCAGGTGCTCCTCCAGGGCGGGGCCTGCCAGGGCGGATTCCGTCTCGGCCGGTCCCTCGGTCCACTCGGCCACCACGCTCAGCGCCCCCGCGACGAGCGCCGCCCGGGTCGCCCGGCGCTGGATCTTGCCGCTGGAGGTCTTCGGCACGGTCGAGGCACGGACCAGGACGAGCCGGTGCAGCCGGACGTCGAACTCCGCGGTGACGGCACGGCCGACGGCCTGCGCCACCTCGGCCACCGGTGGCACGTCCGTACCGCGCCGTACCTCGGCGACCACGACCAGCCGCTCCACCCCGTCGCCCGCGTCGGTCCCGACGGCCGCCGAGGCGTGGGCCCGCAGCGCCGGGTGGGCGCTCTCCGCGCAGCGTTCGATGTCCTGCGGATAGAGGTTGCGGCCGCGCACGATGATCAGGTCCTTGCTGCGCCCGGTCACGAACAGCTCGCCGTCGCGCAGGAATCCGAGATCGCCGGTGCGCAGGAAGGGACCCTCACCGCCCGCCGTGACGGCCCCGAAGACGGCCGCGCTCTCGTCGGGCCGGTTCCAGTACCCCCGCGCCACGTTCGGCCCGCCGACCCAGATCTCCCCGACCTCGCCGGGCCGGAGCGGGCTCCCGTCCGCCGGGTCGACGACGAGCAGCCGCTGCCCGTCGACGGCACCGCCGCACCCGACGACCGTCCGGCGCTGACCGGCACCGCCGGGCAGCACCCGGTGCGCCTCCAGGGCGGCGGCGTCCAGCGTGACCGCGGACGCTTCGGTGAGCCGGTCCCCGCAGGACACCATCAGCGTGGCCTCCGCCAGCCCGAAGCTGGGCCGCAGCGCCTCCCGGCGCATCCCCCAGGGGGCGAAGTGGCCGGCGAACCGGTCCAGCGTCGCGGCCGGCACCGGCTCCGCGCCGACGACCACGCTCTCCAGGCAGGCCAGGTCGAGCGGCGGGTGGGCGGTGGGGTCGACCCGCTCGACGCACAGGTCCAGGGCGAACGGCGGTACGGCGGACAGGGTGGCGCCGTACCCGGAGACCGCGCGCAGCCACTGCACGGGGTCCAGGACGAAGGTGCCCGGCGCCATCAGCACCCCGGGGAAGCCGCCGAACAGCGGCTGGAGGATGCCGCCGATCAGCCCCATGTCGTGGAACGGCGGCAGCCAGCTGACCACGCGGGAGTCCTCCGTGGTCCGCAGCCGCCGCTGGATCTGCGCGGAGTTGTGCAGCAGATTGCCGTGGGTGACCATCACGCCCTTGGGTACGGCGGTGCTGCCCGAGGTGTACTGCAGGAAGGCCAGGCCGTCCCGGTCGGCGCCCGGGTCCGTCCACGCGTCGGGGTCGGCGGCCGGGTCGTCGGCGGGCAGCCAGGGGACGCCCTGGAGTTCGGCCAGGTGCTGCCGGGCGGTGGCCGTGGCCCGGTCGCCGGCGAGCACGGCGGCGGGCGCCGCGTCCGCGACGATCGCCCGCAGCCGCGCCGCGTTGCGGGCGTGCGGCGGATACGACGGTACGGCCACCGTCCCCGCGTACAGGCAGCCGAAGAACGCGGTCAGGTACGCGGTGCCCGGTGGACGCAGGATCAGCACCCGGTCACCGAGGGCGCAGTGCGTCCGTAAGGCCGCCGCCACCCGGCGGGCATGGCGGTCCAACTCGGCGTAGGTGAGGGCGGATTCCTCCGCGCCGTGGCTGTCGAGGAAGACGTACGCCTGCCGGCCGGGCTGCTGTGCCGCGCGGGTGCGCAGCAGGTCGACGAGGGTGCGCGGGGCTGTCTGGAGAGAGGTGGTCACGCTGTTCCTCCGGTTGCGGTCGAAGAGGGGGGTACTGAGGGGGGTACTTCCGTCGGGTCGGCCTCTCCCGGACCCCCGGGTTTCTCCGCCCGCACCCACCGCGTGGGCACCCACGGCCCGCTCCACCACATGCGGTGGCCGACGTCGGCGCAGGTCACGTCTCGCGCGCCGGCGGTGAGCAACAGGTCGCGGTACTGGCCGGTGTGGAAGATGTCGACGACGAGCAGCCGACCGCCCGGCCGCAGCACCCGGTACGCCTCGCGCACCGCCTCCCCGCGGCCCCGCGCGTCGGTGATGTTGTGCAGCGCCATGCTGGACACCACGAGGTCGAACCGGCCGTCCTCGAAGGGGAGTTGCCGCATGTCCGCGGTGACCAGGTCGATCCGGTCGGCGACCCGTTCCCGGCCGGCGTTGTCCAGGGTGGTCGCGGCGTGGTTGCCGGACTGGTCGACGGAGCGCCACAGGTCGACCCCGGTCACCCGCCCGCCGGGCACCCGCCGGGCCACCGCGGTCAGGACCGCGCCGCGTCCGCAGCCCAGGTCCAGGACCTGTTCGTCGCCGCGCAGCCGGAGTCCGTCGAGCAGCTCCTCCCAGACCAGGAACTTGCCGCGCACGCTGGCGTGCAGGAACAGCCCGGCCGGGGCGGCCGTCACCGCCGGGATGCGCAGCAGCCACCGGGGCGCTCCCGCGGCGACCGCCACCAGCGGCAGCACGACCGAGCCGCCGAGCCCGAGCAGCCAGCCGGGCGCGTCGACGCCGTACCGGCCCTGCCCGCCCGCGCCTACCACGCCGGCTCCTCGGTGGTCAGGAAGGCCAGGACCTGCGCGGCCGAGGCGAAGACGAAGAAGTGGTCGCCGGGGAAGACCCGGACGGTGACGTCGGTGCCCAGGTCGCGCCAGCGCTCGACCTCGGCGGGGGTGGCGGCGGGGTCGTCGGCCCCGCCCAGGGCGATCAGCGGGATGCCGGGGCGCAGGACGGCACGGGTCCGGTAGGTCTCGGCGGCCTCGAAGTCCGCCCGCAACCGCGGCAGGAAGAGCGCGCACCACTCCTCGTCTGCCAGCAACTCCGGCGGGATCCCGCCGAGTTCGCGCAGCCCGGCCATGAACTCCGGGTCCGGCAGCGGGTGCAGGGCGGGGGTGGAGCGCGGGATGTGGGGCGGCACGCTGCCGGAGACGACCAGCGCGGCGGGCGGACGGGCGGAGTCCTGCAGGGCCAGGCCGAGTTCGTAGGCGAGCAGCGCGCCCATGCTGTGGCCGAACAGGACGTACGGCAGCCCTTCGGCCCGGCGGGCGAGGGGCCCCGCGAGGCGCTGCGCGAGCCGTACGACCGACGGCTCGGCGGGCTCCGTCATCCGGACCTCACGGCCGGGCAGCTGGACGGGGACGACCTCGGTGCCGGGACCGAGCAGCCGCTGCCAGGGCCGGAACACCGAGCCGCCGGCGCCGCCGTGGGGGATGCAGAAGAGCCGGACACGGGGACGGGACACGCCGGGCAGGGCGTGCGGGAACCACGAGGGTGCTGTTGTGACACACACGGGCAGACAGAGACCTTCGGTTCACGGGTGACGGGTCACGTCACACGAAACGGACGGAATGGGGAACGCAACGGAGGGGCGACGGCGGCGGGCGGTCACGCCCGGCGCCGCCGGTGGTCCAGATAGAGCGCGAGGGCACCGAGGGCGAGCGCCACGTTCGGGCCGGCTCTGCCGCCCTGGGACCGGGTCGGAGCGACCTCGCTGAACTGCACCCGCAGGGTGCGGTCGGCGATGTCGTCGTTGAGCGCGCGGAGCTGTTCGGAGGCGCCGGCCTGGGTGAGGGTGGCCTCCAGGAGCCGCCGGGCCGACTGCTGCGGGGAGGCGGTCTCGCGCACCATGTGCAGGACGATGCGGGGGACCTCGCGCTGGAAGACGTCGACCAGCGCCAGCTCGGGTGCCAGACAGCGCACCGAGCCCTCCAGGTTGGCGAAGGACTTGCCGAGGAGCGAGACCGCCGGGCAGGAGGCGATGGACCGGCGGGTGGACTTCTCCAGGACGCTGGTGAGCGTGATGCCGAAGTTCAGCTCCGCCAGGGACGCCGTCGCGATCTTCGGCACGAGCGCCGCCATGTCCTGGGAGAAGCCGGGGATGTCCGACCACGGTGTGGTGCGGCCCATCTCCACCCAGGCCTTGGCCAGGCCGTGGCCGTCGTTCTGGGCGACGGCCATCAGCACCAGCAGCAGCCGCATGCTGGTGCGCTGGTCGATCCGGCCGATCATGCCCCAGTCGATCAGCGTGGCCTCCCCGTCGTCGGTCACGAAGACGTTCCCGGCGTGCGGATCGGCGTGGTAGATGCGCTCGATGAAGTAGCTGCGGTACATGAACGCGATCAGCTCGCGGCTGACGGCGAGCCGGTCTCGGTCGCGCAGGGCGGCCGGGTCGGCCTTGCGCACGGAGACGCCCGGGGCCATCGACTGGACCAGGACGCCCTCGGTGGCGGCCAGCACGTTCGGCACGGACAGCCGCGAGAAGCCGCGCAGCGCCTCGCGCGCCCGGTCCATGTTCGCCGCCTCCTTGGTGAAGTCGAGTTCCGGCTCCATGGCGTCGAAGACCCCGCCGAGCATGGACTCGACATCCACCACCGCGCTGAACCTCGGAGCCACCCGGGAGGTCAGCCGCGCGGCCCGGCGCAGCAGCGCCATGTCCGCCAGCACGGTCTCCCGGATGCCGGGCCGCTGCACCTTGATCACCCCCGGCCGGCCGTCGGCCAGGGTGACCCGGTGCACCTGGGCGAGGGAGGCGGCGCCGAGCGGGCGTTCGACATCGATGTCGTCGAAGTACCGTTTCCAGTCCGGCCCGAGGTTCTGCTCCAGGACGGGTTCGAGCTCGGAGAACGGCTGGACGTCCACCTCGTCGTGCAGGTTCTGCAGCTCCTCGATCATGATCGGGGAGACCATGTCGGGCCGGGTGGACAGCATCTGGCCGATCTTCACGTAGAAGGGCCCCAGGCTCTCCAGGGCGCTGCGCACGGCCCGGGCCCGCCGCCGCTCCCGCTCGTCCGGGGCGTCGGACGGCGGGGCCGCTCTGGTCTCACCGACGACCTGTTTCAGTACGGCGGCTACCGTCCGCATCCGGCTGCCGGTGCGCGGGGCCATGGACGGGGTTCCTTCCGGTGGCGCGCGCACCGCGACGGAGTGCGGGTCCGTCGCGGTACGCGGACGGGCGGGGCGTGCGGGGTCCGGGAGCCGGAGCGGCGCTACGACTTCCGGCGCTACGACTTCCTGGGCACGCTCTTGGTGACCGCCCCGATCGCTCCGGCCGCGCCGAGCAGCGGCTCCACCGTCTTCAGCGCCTCCATCAGCAGGCCGACCACATCGGTCAGTTGCTGGATCTGCTGGGGCAGTGCGGCCAGTTGCTGGGGGAGCGCGCCCACCTGCTGCGGGATCGCGCCGAGTTGCTGGGACACCTCGCCCGCCGCCTGGGCACCGACAGCGCCGATCCCGCCGGCTCCGCCGAGCCCGCCGAGCCCGCCCGCTCCGCCGGACAGCAGGGCCAGGGCCGCGAGGTTGCGGTTCTTGTTCTTGTTGTTCTTCTTCTTGTCGTCGTCCTGGAGCAGGGACATGGCCGTGAGCGTGCGCAGCGTGTCCCCGGGCATGGCCGCTAAGGCGTGCGCGGGCAGTCCGAAGGGCAGATCGTCGTCGTCGTCCCGGTCGAGCAGGTCGTCCCAGGCCTTCTTCCAGTCGTCGGCGACGTCGCCGTAGAAGTCCTTGATGGTGTCGATGGTTCCCACAGGGGTCCTTCCTGGTGCTGTTCGACGGCAGCCCACGGCCGACCGCCGGCCGCGGGGAGAGGTGGGGTGCGGGAGAGGGATCACCGCTGAATCTCGGGAAAATGCATCCGAAGCACTCAAAAATCTAGCAAGTCACTTGGAAGGAGAGAAGTAATAGAATTTTGCACTACTTGCGGATGTTTGCCTGATCTGCCTAGCGCCATGAGTGGCAGACCAGCGGATATGCCAGACGTGTGTGCCCGGCCCCGGGCCGCCGGACGCGGTTTCCGCCGTCCCGGCTTCAGCCCTGGGAGTGAAATGTAGGGTTGTGAAGATGTGCGGACGGTACGCGTCGAGTCGTGGGCCCGGGGATCTGGCCGGAATCTTCGAGGTCGAGAAGTGGGAGCCTGAGGAGACCCTGGAGCCGGACTACAACGTGGCCCCCACCAAAGAGGTCTACGTGGTCCTGGACCGGCCCATGAAGGACTCGGACGACAAGCGGCCCGTCCGTCAACTGCGCAGGCTCAAGTGGGGCCTTGTGCCCTCCTGGGCCAAGTCGCCCGAGGGCGCCGCCCGGATGATCAACGCGCGGGCCGAGACCGTGCACGAGAAGCCGTCGTACCGCCGCGCCTTCGCGACCCGCCGCTGCATCGTCCCCGCCGACGGCTACTACGAGTGGGTCACCGCGAAGGACGAGCGGGACCTGGAGGTCGAGGGCAGGAAGAAGCGGCCGCGCAAGCAGCCGTACTTCGTGCTGCCCGCCGACGGGTCCGTGTTCGCCATGGCGGGGCTGTACGAGTTCTGGCGGGACCGCACGCTGCCCGACGACCACCCGCTGGCCTGGTGGGCGACCTGCTCGGTGATCACCACGGAGGCGGAGACCTCGCCGCTGGCGGTGGCACCGGCCGAGGGGCCCCGGGCGCTGGCGGACATCCATCCCCGGATGCCGCTGATGCTGACGCCCGACCGGTGGGACGCCTGGCTCGACCCGGCGCGCACCGACGTCGAGGACCTGCGCCCGCTGCTCGCCCCGCCGCCGGAGGGCCTCATGCGCGCCTATCCGGTCGCCACGGCCGTCAGCAACGTCCGCAACAACGGCCCCGAGCTGCTGAAGGAGCTGGAGGGGCCCGAGGTGGGCACGCTCTTCTGAGCTCCTGAGCTCCTGACCTGGTTAGCCTGCTGCCGTGACCACATCGAAGATCGTCGGTACGGAGGCGGGGGACGCCCGCATCACCTGGTACGAGGCGGAGCAGGCGCGGCTGGTGCTCGCCGTCAGCCATGGGGCGGGCGGCGGGATCGAGGCGCGGGATCTCCAGGCGATCGCCGCCGTGCTGCCGGAGCACGGTGTGACGGTCGCCCTGGTGGAGCAGCCCTGGCGGGTCGCCGGCAAGAAGCTCGCGCCCGCGCCGAAGACCCTCGACACGGGCTGGCGGGGTGTGTGGCCCGCGCTCGCCGCGCCCGGGCTGCCGGTGGTGTCCGGCGGCCGCAGCGCAGGCGCCCGCGTCGCCTGCCGTACCGCCACCGAGCTGGGCGCGGCCGCCGTGCTCGCCCTGAGCTTCCCACTGCACCCGCCGGGTAAGCCGGAGAAGTCGCGGGCCGAGGAGCTGCTGGGGGACGGGGTGCCCACGCTCGTCGTGCAGGGCGGCAACGACCCGTTCGGGAAGCCGGCCGAGTTCCCGGAGGGGGACTACAGGCTGGTCGAGGTCCCGTACGGCGATCACGGCTTCGCGGTGCCCAAAAGGGCAGACCTGGGGCAGGAGGAGGCAGTGGCGATCATCACGCGGGCGGTCGTCGAGTGGACCGTGTCACTCGGGTAACGCCCGGGAATGTTGGGTGGCCGACCACTGTTGAGGCGGACAGAAGTGCTGGAACACCAGCGCCGACGCCGTACGAGAGGAAGTCCGCCGCATGGGTTCGACCATCTGCCCGAGCCGCGACAGCCGTGCTGATCTGGACTGGTCGGTGCTGCATGCGGCGAAGACCGCTCCTATTCGAGCGGCGGCAGGCGCGGGTCGTGTTCTATCCTCCGATTCGAGTGGGATCGGTTTCGGTCCTGCCCAGGATCTTGAGGAGGTGGGTCCGGTCACCGGTACCGACGCAGGGGCCGACAACGGCCAGGCGGAGCCCGAGGGCCAGGGCGTGGGCGCGGAGTCGTCTGCGGAGCGCACCGCGCGCTTCGAGCGGGACGCGCTCGAATTCCTCGACCAGATGTACTCGGCCGCGCTGCGCATGACACGCAACCCGGCCGACGCCGAGGACCTGGTGCAGGAGACCTACGCCAAGGCGTACGCGTCCTTCCATCAGTTCCGCGAGGGAACCAACCTCAAGGCGTGGCTCTACCGCATTCTCACCAACACCTTCATCAACTCGTACCGCAAGAAGCAGCGCGAACCCCAGCGCTCCGCGGCCGAGGAGATCGAGGACTGGCAGCTCGCCCGCGCCGAGTCGCACATGTCGACGGGTCTGCGCTCCGCGGAGTCGCAGGCGCTCGACCACCTGCCCGACTCGGACGTGAAGGAAGCGCTGCAGGCGATCCCCGAGGAATTCCGCATCGCCGTCTACCTCGCCGACGTAGAGGGCTTTGCGTACAAGGAGATCGCGGACATCATGGGGACACCCATCGGTACGGTGATGTCCCGGCTGCACCGGGGCCGTCGCCAACTCCGCGGCATGCTGGAGGACTACGCGCGTGAGCGCGGGCTCGTCCCGGCCGGCGCCGGAGAGTCGAACGAAGCGAAAGGCTCGGGCTCATGAGCTGCGGAGAGCCGCACGAGACGGACTGCAGTGAGGTACTCGATCATCTGTACGAGTTCCTCGACAGTGAGGTGCCGGACGTCGATCGCGTCAAGTTCAAGCAGCACTTCGACGAGTGCTCCCCCTGCCTGGAGAAGTACGGGCTGGAGCAGGCCGTGAAGAAGCTGGTCAAGCGGTGCTGCGGCCATGACGACGTACCGAGCGACCTGCGGGCCAAGGTGCTGGGCCGGCTGGACCTGATCCGGTCCGGCCAGACCGTCCCCGAGCACGACGTGACCGCCGCCGCGCCGGTCACCCCGCAGGAGAGCTGAGCGTTCCGCTCCGCGCGCCCCATCACCCGAACGTGCTAATCCTCCGGTCATAAGCCCCCGGACCCGCCGGCTCCCGCCCTAGGCTCCGGAGCCTGGACAGGCATGGTCGGGGGAGGGCGCGATGGAGGCGGTTCCGGCACGGGTACGCGCCTACGTGTCCTGTGTCGTCCTCGGCGCCCTGTGCTGTCTGCTGCCGCTGCCCGGCCTCCGTACGCCCTGGTGGGCCGTCGCCCTGCTCGCCGCGCTGTACGCGGGCTGCGAGCACGTCGTTCGGCGCCGTCTCGGCGGCACCTTCTACCCCGTGCTGCTCGCCGGTGCCTTCCTGCTGCCGCCGCCCGCCGCCATGCTCGTCCCGCTGCCGGGCGCGCTGCTCTCGCACGTCGACCAGCGGCCCCGGGCGCTGCGCCGGGTGTGGCGGGCCGCCGAGCTGGCCCTCGCCGTATGGGGCGCCGGCTGCGTGCACCGGGTGCTGGGCGGGCGGGACGCCGTCGTGGGCTGCGACTTCCCGTACGCGCTGCTGCCCTGCGCCGCCGCCGTCCTGGCCTTCTGCGGGGTGCTGGCCCTGCTGGACGGCGGGATCCTGGCGGTCGCCGACCGCGTTCCGGTACGGCGGGCCTGGCGCGGCCTGCTCTCCCGCTCCCTCGCGCCGATCGGGGTGCACGGGCTCGCCGGGCTGATGATGGCCGTGCTCTGGCGCAGCCCCTACGGCCCCGTCGCCGCGCTCCTGGTCCTGCTGCCGATGTGCGTGTCCTGGTGGGTGTTCGCGCAGTACCACCGGGAACGGGCCGCCCACCAGGCCACCATCCGCGCGCTCGTCCAGGCCGTCGACATCAAGGACGGCTACACCCGGGGCCACAGCGAGCGGGTCGGCCAGGCCTCCGTGCTGATCGCCCGCGAACTCGGCATGGACGACGAGCGGGTCGAGGTACTCCGCTTCGCCGGGATCCTGCACGACGTCGGGAAACTGGGCGTCCCCACCCGGCTGCTCCGCAAGGACGGACCGCTCACCCCGGAGGAACGGCGGATCATCGAGCTGCACCCCGAGTACGGCCACGAGATGGTGCGCGGGATCTCCTTCCTCGGCGAGGCCCGCGCGGCGATCCTCCACCACCACGAGCGCATCGACGGCAGCGGCTACCCCTACGGCCTGGCCGGCGCCCAGATCCCGGAGCCCGCCCGCGTGGTGGCCGTCGCCGACGCCTTCGACGCGATGACCTCGACCCGCTCCTACAGCCGCGCCCGTCCGGTGGACACCGCGCTGGCGGAGTTACGACGGTGCGCCGGCCGCCAGTTCGACGCCGGGGTCGTCGAAGCACTGGTACGCGCCCTCGCCAGAGACGGCTGGCACCCCGCGGTCACCGCCGACTCCCCGCCCGGCCCCCCGGCCCCGGACCGGCCGGGCAGCGGGCGGCAGAGCGTCGGGCGGGCGGCCCGGTGAGCGCCGCCGAGCCGACGACCGCCGGTCTCCCGGCCCACCGGCCCGGCGCGGACCCCTCGCCCGCGTCCGGACGGGGACTGCCCCTCACCCTCTCGCTCATCCGTCTCGCCGCCCTCCTGCTCGCCCTCGGCTGTCTCGCCGGAACCCTCTGGGAGGGCCTCGACAACCGCGGGATCGCCCTCGCCTTCGGGGTCCTCGTGGTGATCGGCGAGTTCGCCCGCTGGACCGGCGCCGACGTACGGGAGGCCGCCCCCCTCGGGGCCGCCGGAGGGCTCGCCTACGCCCTGCTCGGCGCCGACGCCGGGGTCGCCACGCACGACGGGGTCTTCCAGGTCGTCGCCGTCGTCGGCGCGGCCTCGCTGCTCGGCAACGTCCCGCACATCGCCGCCGGCCGCCGGCCCACCCTCGACCACCTCGCCCGCCGGGTCCTCACCGTCGGCTTCGCCGCGATCTGTTTCCAACCCCTCTCCAGCAGGGGCGTGTTGGAGCAGTGGGGCGGACCGGCGTACGCGCTGCTGCTGGTCGCGCTGCTGGTGCTCACCGCGCTGTGCGACGCCGTGCTGGCGGCGGCCCAGGCGCACTCCCGGGCCGGATGGCCGTTCGGGCCGCGGCTGCGGGACGAACTGCGCGGGCTGCTCGGCATCGGGTCCGCCGTCTGCGCCACCGGCGCGGTGATGGCGCTGGCCGTCGCCGTCGTGGGGCTGTGGGCGCTGCCCGTCTTCTGTCTGCCCCTCCTTCTCACCCAGCTGTCCCTGCGCCGGTACGCGGCCGTCCGGGCCACCTACCGGCAGACCATCGCCTCCCTCGCCCGCGCCACCGAGATAGCGGGGTACACCCCGGCCGGGCACGCCCGCCGGGTCGCCACGCTCAGCCAGGCCGTCGGGCGGGACCTGGGGCTGTCCGGAGCGGAGCTCACCGTGCTGGAGTACGCGGCGCTGATGCACGACATCGGCCAGCTGAGCCTGGTCGACCCGGTGCCGGCCGGGGCCACGGCCGTACTGCCGGCGGTGGAACAGCGGCGGATAGCGCTGCTCGGCGGGGCGGTCGTACGGCAGACCGGGGTGGCCGGGGTGGCCGGTGCGGTCGCCGTGGTCGTGGAGCGGCAGGCCGACCCCTACCGGGAACAGCCGGTCGCCGCCCGGATCGTGCGGGTCGTCAACGCGTACGAGGAGAAGGCCCGGGATTCCGGGCCCGGCGGCCCGCTGACCGCGCTGGAGGAGTTACGCCTGGCCACCGCGGGGGACTACGCTCCCGAGGTCGTGGAGGCCCTGGCCCGCGTGCTCTCCAGAGACTGTCTGACCCTGCGCGCGGCTGGGTAACCCATGGGTAATGAGCGGCCCTCCCGTCGTACGTGGTTGGATGCGAGGGAGAGGGTGATGTCCGGGGGCACAAGCCAGCCCACTGTGCGGAACTGGAACTGGCAGGCGGGAATCGTGAGGATCTTCGGCAAGGGACGGCACCGGCCCTCCGCCTCCTGGCGGCAGGCCACCGATCGCGCCTTCACGCTGATCGGTGACGGCCGGTACGAGGACGCGGGCGAGCTGCTGACGCGCGCCGCCGATCTGGAACCCTGGCTGTCCGAGTCCTGGTTCAACCTCGCCCTGCTGCACAAGTTCCGGCACGACTGGGAGCAGGCCCGGGCGGCCGGGCTGCGGGCGGTCGCTCTCCTCGACCGCGAGACCGGGGCGCCCGACTGGTGGAACGTGGGCATCGCGGCGACCGCGCTGCAGGACTGGCCGCTGGCCCGGCGGGCCTGGCAGGCGTACGGGCTGCGGGTGCCCGGCGGGGCCACCGCGTCCGCGGAACCGACCGGGATGGACCTCGGCAGCGCCGCCGTACGGCTCTCCCCGGAGGGGGAGGCCGAGGTGGTGTGGGGGCGGCGCCTCGACCCCGCCCGGATCGAGGTGCAGTCCATTCCGCTTCCCTCGTCCGGGCGGCGCTGGGGCGAGGTCGTCCTGCACGACGGCGTGCCGCACGGCGAGCGGACCACGGCGACCGGGCATTCGTACCCCGTCTTCGACGAGATCGAGCTGTGGGCGCCGTCGCCGGTGCCGACGTGGGTGGTGCTGCTGGAGGCGGCGACGGAGGCCGACCGGGACGCGCTGGAGCAGCTGGCGGGGGACGCCGGGTTCGCGGCGGAGGACTGGTCGTCGTCGGTGCGGTTGCTGTGCCGGATGTGCTCGGAGTCGCGGATGCCGTCCGACGAGGGTGACGGGGTGCACCTGGATCCCCATGACCACAGTGAGCCGGGGCATCCGGGGCCGCTGGGGCATCGGACGGACGGGCAGCTGTGGGTGCCGGAGCGGGAGTGCGGGGTGGCCGCGCCGGCTTCGCTGGTGAGGGGGCTGCTGGACGGGTGGGTTGCCGACAGCCCTGAGTCGCGGGATTGGCGGGATTTGGAAGAGGTCTGCTGAGCGTTGTGATTCGGCTGCGGGTTCGTCGTGGCTGGTCGCGCCCACGCGGCGGAGCCGCATATCGGTACAGTCCCGCGCCCCTGACGGGGCGCGTCCACGTACCCTGTATCAGCAATATCACCCCCGTTTTACCTAGGAAGGCTTACGTCGGTCATGGCGCAGCAGGACACCGATCAGCAGCACGCGGGCGTGCTCCCCGTGGACGACGAGGGGTTCGTCGTCGACACCGAGGGGACCGAGGAGCGCGAGAACGCCTGGCGTGAGCGGGGGACCTCGCGGCCCATCACCGTCGTCGGGAACCCGGTGCTGCACAAGGAGTGCAAGGACGTCACCGAGTTCGGGGCGGAGCTGGAGCAGCTGGTCGCGGACATGTTCGCCAGCCAGCGGACCGCCGAGGGTGTGGGTCTCGCCGCCAACCAGATCGGTGTCGACCTGAAGGTCTTCGTCTACGACTGCCAGGACGACGAGGGCGCCCGGCACGTGGGCGTGGTGTGCAACCCGAAGCTGGTCGACCTGCCGGCCGAGAAGCGGCGGCTGGACGACAGCAACGAGGGGTGCCTTTCGGTGCCGACCGCGTACGCGCCGCTCGCCCGGCCCGACTACGCCGAGGTCACCGGGCAGGACGAGAAGGGCAACCCGATCAAGGTGCGCGGCACCGGCTACTTCGCTCGGTGTTTGCAGCACGAGACGGATCACCTGTACGGCTACCTGTACATCGACCGGCTCTCCAAGCGCGAACGCAAGGACGCGCTGCGGCAGATGGCCGAGAACGAGCCACGCTACCCCGTGGTCGCCAACGACTGAGACGCAGAGGGCAGATGTGACGCCTGGTCGGGACCGTTCCGGCCAGGCGTTCGTCATGTTCGGTCAGACTCGCTCGTCTGTGCGTCGTGCATTCGATCCTTTGTGCGCCCCTAGCGATCCCTAACCAGTCACGCAAGGGGAGATTCTCGGCACTGTGGGGTAGTGAATGAAGCAAATCCGTTCCCAGACCGGTCAGTTGTGGTGCTGAATGGAAGTGCGGGGATACGCAACGGCGCACGCCCGGCACAGCGGGAGGGGCGTGCGCTCCTGGCGGCTGAGAGGGGTTTGTTCGTGCATGCTTTCCCACACAGCACCACATCGACGCCGACGGCGCTCGCGGTTCCACCACAACTCGCCCTGCCGTTGATCGAGGCCGAGTTTCCCCGGCAACTGCACCCGTATTGGCCGCGGCTCCAGGAGATGACCCGCCTCTGGCTCCTCGAAAAGCGGCTGATGTCGGCGGACAAGGTGCAGGAATATGCCGACGGTCTTTGCTACACCGACCTCATGGCCGGGTACTACCTGGGCGCCCCCGAGGAGGTGATCCAGGCGATATGCGACTACAGCGCCTGGTTCTTCGTCTGGGACGACCGGCACGACCGTGACGTCGTGCACGGCCGGACCGGGGACTGGCGGCGGCTGCGGTTCCGGCTGCACGCGGCCCTCGACGCCCCCCTGCACCATCTGCGCCACCCGGACACCGTGGTCGCCGGGTTCGCGGACAGCGTCGCGCGGCTGTACTCGTTCCTGCCGCAGACCTGGAACCAGCGCTTCGCCCGGCACTTCCACGCGGTGATCGAGGCGTACGACCGCGAGTTCCGCAACCGCACCAAGGGATATGTTCCCGGGGTCGAGGAGTACCTCGCCCTGCGGCGCCTCACCTTCGCGCACTGGATATGGACGGATCTGCTGGAGCCGAGCGCCGGGACCGAACTCCCGGACGCGGTACGGAAACACCCGGCATACCGCCGTCCGGCGCTGCTCAGCCAGGAATTCGCCGCCTGGTACAACGACCTCTGCTCACTGCCCAAGGAAATAGCGGGGGCCGAGGTCCACAATCTCGGGATCAGTCTCGTCACCCACGAGGGAATGAGTCTGGAACAAGCGGTCGAAGAAGTCAGGCGACGCGTCGAGGAATGCATTCGTGAATTCCTGGTCGCCGAGCGGGACGCTCTTCGGCTCGCCGAGCAACTCGACGACGGCACCGTACGAGGAAAGGAAACCGGTGCCGCGGTCCTGGCCTGTGTCGCCAATATGCGGAACTGGTTCAGTTCCGTCTACTGGTTCCACCACGAATCCGGCCGTTACATGGTCGACAGCTGGGACGACCGGTCCACGCCCCCGTACGTCAACAACGAAGCGGCAGGTGAGAAATGACCGTCGAGTCCGTGAAGCCCGCGACCGCCGAGGCTTCCGTACCGAGTGCACCGAGCGAACTGCGTGAACCGCCCCTCGCCGGGGGCGGTGTGCCGATACTCGGCCACGGCTGGAAGCTGGTCCGCGACCCGCTGGCCTTCATGTCCCGGCTGCGCGAGCACGGCGACATGGTGCGCCTGCGCCTCGGCCCCAAGGAGGTGTACGCCGTCACCGCGCCGGAGCTCACCGGCGCCCTCGCCCTGAGCCCCGACTTCCTCATCGCGGGCCCGCTCTGGGAGTCCCTGGAGGGACTGCTCGGCAAGGAGGGCGTGGCCACCGCCAACGGCCCCCGCCACCGGCGCCAGCGCCGCACGATCCAGCCCGCGTTCAACCTCTCCGCGATCCCCGGCTACGGGCCGATCATGGAGGAGGAGGCGCACGCGCTGACCGAGCGCTGGCAGCCCGGCGCCACCGTCGACTGCACCTCGGAGTCCTTCCGGGTCGCCGTCCGGATCGCCGCCCGCTGCCTGCTGCGCGGCGAGTACATGGACGAGCGCGCGGAGCGGCTGAGTGTCGACCTCGCGAGCGTCTTCCGCGGTATGTACCGCAGGATGGTCGTACCACTCGGCCCGCTGTACCGGCTGCCGTTGCCCGCCAACCGTGAATTCAACCGGGCGCTGGCCGATCTGCATCTCCTGGTCGACGAGATCGTCGCCGAGCGCCGGGCATCTGGTCAAAAGCCGGACGATTTGCTGACGGCATTGCTCGCGGCGAAGGACGAGAATGGCGAGCCCATCGGGGAACAGGAGATCCACGACCAGGTCGTCGCGATACTCACCCCCGGCAGCGAAACTGTCGCGTCCACGATCATGTGGCTGCTCCAGGTGCTCGCCGAACACCCGGAACACGCGGAGAAGGTACGGACCGAGGTCCAATCCGTGACGGGCGGTCAGCCGGTTGGTTTTGAGCATGTTCGCCGGCTGACGCACACCAACAATGTCGTCGTCGAGGCGATGCGTTTGCGGCCCGCCGTATGGATATTGACGCGGCGCGCCAAGACCGACACCGAGCTCGGCGGCTATCGCATTCCGGCGGGGGCCGACATCGTCTACAGCCCCTACGCCGTCCAGCGGGACGCCCGCTCGTACCCCGGGCACCTCGACTTCGACCCGGACCGCTGGCTGCCGGAGCGGGCCAAGGACGTGCCCAAGTACGCGATGAGCCCCTTCAGCGTCGGCAACCGCAAGTGCCCCAGCGACCACTTCTCCATGACCCAGCTGAGCCTGATCACCGCGGCGTTGTGTGCCAGGTACCGCTTCGAACAGGTCCCCGGGTCGGACGACGCGACCCGGGTGGGTATCACCCTGCGCCCCCAGCGCCTGCTGCTGACGCCCGTGCCCTGGTGACGGCCCGATCGGCGGGCACCTCCTGATACCGGCGCGCGCTCAGGCGGCCCACCCGGCCCCCGGACGCGCGCCGGTAGGCGTTCAGGCGGCCGCCTCCGGTCCCCGGAACGCGCGCCGGTAGGCGTTCGGTGTGGTGCCCAGCTCCTTCATGAACTGATGCCGCAGCGCGGCCGCCGTGCCGAAGCCGGTGCGGGACGCGATGGCGTCCATGGTCTCGTCCGTCCTCTCCAGCAACTCCTGTGCCAGCAGCACCCGTTGCCGCAGGATCCAGCGGTACGGCGTGGTGCCCGTCTCCTGCTGGAAGCGGCGGGCGAAGGTGCGCGGGGCCATCAGGGCGCGGGTGGCGAGCTGTTCGACGGTGACCTCCTGGTCGAGATGTTCCGTCATCCAGGCCAGCACCTCGCCGACCGTGTCGCAGGGGCCGTCCGGCAGCGGGCGTTCGATGTACTGGGCCTGGCCGCCGTCCCGGTGCGGGGGCACCACCATCCGCCGGGCGATCTTCTTGGCCACCTCGGGGCCCTGTTCCTTGCGGACCAGGTGCAGACAGGCGTCGATACCGGCGGAGGTGCCCGCCGAGGTGATCACCGGGTCCTCGTCGACGTACAGCACGTCCGGCTCGACCCGGGTCCGCGGGAAGCGGCGGGCCAGCAGGTCCGCGTGGCGCCAGTGCACGGCGCACCGGCGCCCGTCCAGCAGCCCGGCGGCGCCCAGCACGAACACGCCGGAGCACACGCTGAGCACCCGGGCGCCCCGGTCCACCGCCCGGCGCAGCGCGTCGAGCAGCTCGGGCGGATAGTCCCGGGCGACGTTGGTGTCGGAGGCCGGGACCGCGATCAGATCGGCCTCCTCGAGGCGGTCGAGGCCGTACGGCGTGGAGATGGTGAGGCCCGGCACATGGGTGCCGAGCGCCGGCCCCTCCGCCGAGACCACCGCGAAGTCGTACACCGGCAGCCCCTCGTCGGAGCGGTCGAGGCCGAAGACCTCGCAGACCACTCCGAGCTCGAAGGGGTGCACGCCGTCGAGCAGTACTGCCGCCACGTTCTTCAGCATGCTGCCAGTGTGCCTCGCCGCTGGCAGTAATTCGAGGGTGCATGGCAGTGCTGCCACTCACGGTAAGGAGCATCCGGCGCCACAGTGGTGTCCATGAACGGAAACCAGATCGAAGGTCTCATCGGAATGGTCCTGGTCCTCGGCATCCTGGTCCTCATGGCCCTCCCGTCCGTGCTCGGCGTCCTGCGCGACCGGCGCATGGACCGGCAGATCAGGGTGGCGCGGCGGATCAGGGACGCCGCACACCGGGGAAAGTCCCTGATCGCATAGCCTCTCCTGACAAGCGCACGACAAGGGGAGGAACATGAGAGGCGGAACAGCCTGGGCCGCGGCCTGCGGGGCGGCGGCCCTGGTGCTGACGACGGCGACCGGAGCGCACGCGGAGGGGCGGGGCGACATCAGGGTCGTGAAGACCGTCGTCAACGGCGGCGGCAACGTCATCGTCGGTACGTCGAAGACGATCAAGTACCCGATCGACATCACCGTCAAGGACAACTCGGGGGTGAAGGGGCTCACGCACGTCAGCACCTTCAACAAGACGAGCGCCTACACCTTCGCGACCTGGAACGACGACTCGTCCTGCACCAAGAAGAGCGCGACCACCTCGGTGTGCCGGGCCACGATGACCATCGACCCCGCCTGGATCGCCGACAGCGACGACATCGACAGCAACAGGGTCGCCGGCGTCTGGCAGGTCAACGCCACCGTCAAGGCGAACGACGGCGACTACTGGATCTCCGACGACATCGCGGACTACAAGGTCAAGCGGGCCGCCCGGCTCACCACGGTGATCGCACCCGAGAAGGTCGCCAAGGGCGCCGCGGTGACCGTCACCGGCAAGCTGTCGCGGGCCAACTGGGAGGACCTCAAGTACCACGGGTTCACCGGGCAGCAGGTCAGGCTCCAGTTCAGGAAGAGCGGCGCCGCCCACTACAGCACGGTCAGGACCGTGACCACGGGCGACGCCGGAAAGCTGAGCACCAGGGTGACCGTCACCTCGGCGGGCAGCTGGCGCTGGTACTTCCCCGGCACGACCACCACCTCGCGGAAGGTGTCGGCCGGGGACGCACTCGGCCTGAAGTAGCCGGAAACCGGCGGCTCAGAAGTCCTCGTCCAGGTCGACGGTGCCCTCCACCGCGACCTGGTACGCGGACGGACGCCGCTCGAAGAAGTTCGTCAGCTCCTGGACGCCCTGCAACTCCATGAAGGAGAACGGGTTCTCCGAGCCGTACACCGGGGCGAAGCCGAGCCGGCCGAGCCGCTGGTCGGCGACGCACTCCAGGTACTGGCGCATCGAGTCGGTGTTCATGCCCGGCAGACCGTCACCGCACAGATCGCGGGCGAACTGCAGCTCCGCCTCGACGGCCTCCCGCAGCATGTCGGTGACCTGCTGCCGGAGCTCGTCGTCGAACAGCTCCGGCTCCTCCTTGCGGACCGTGTCGACGACGTCGAACGCGAAGCTCATGTGCATTGTCTCGTCGCGGAACACCCAGTTGGTGCCCGTGGCGAGACCGTGCAGCAGACCCCGGCTGCGCAGCCAGTAGACGTACGCGAAGGCGCCGTAGAAGAACAGGCCCTCGATGCACGCGGCGAAGCAGATCAGGTTGAGCAGGAAGCGGCGGCGGTCGGCCTGGGACTCCAGGCGGTCCAGGTTCTCCACCGAGTCCATCCACTTGAAGCAGAACTCGGCCTTCTCGCGGATGGAGGGGATGTTCTCCACGGCGGCGAACGCGGCGGCGCGGTCGTCCGGGTCGGGGAGGTAGGTGTCCAGGAGCGTCAGATAGAACTGGACGTGCACGGCCTCCTCGAAGAGCTGGCGGCTCAGGTACAGCCGCGCCTCCGGGGAGTTGATGTGCTTGTACAGGGTGAGCACCAGGTTGTTCGCCACGATCGAGTCGCCGGTGGCGAAGAAGGCGACCAGCCGTCCGATCAGGTGCTGCTCGGCCGGGGTCAGCTTCGCGAGGTCGGCGACGTCCGAGTGAAGGTCGACCTCCTCCACGGTCCAGGTGTTCTTGATGGCGTCCCGGTAGCGCTCGTAGAAGTCCGGGTAGCGCATGGGGCGCAGAGTCAGCTCGAAGCCGGGGTCGAGCAGGTTCTGGTTACTGGGCATTACTGGCAGGCCTCGCAGGACTCGGGGTTCTCAAGGGAGCAGGCGACGGCGTCTTCGGCGGCCGTCTGCTGGACGGGGACGGGGACGGGGACGGTGGCCTGGGCCTGCGCGGCCCGGGCGATCCGGGTCGCCGGGCGCGAACGAAGGTAGTACGTCGTCTTCAGGCCCGACTTCCAGGCGTACGCGTACATCGAGGAGAGCTTGCCGATGGTCGGCGTCTCCAGGAACAGGTTCAGGGACTGCGCCTGGTCCAGGTACGGGGTGCGGGCCGCGGCCATGTCGATCAGGCCGCGCTGCGGGATCTCCCACGCCGTGCGGTACAGCCGCCGTACGTCCTCCGGGATCCACACGAAGTCCTGCACCGAGCCGTTCGCCTCGCGCAGCGCCTCACGGGTACGGGCGTCCCAGACGCCGAGGCTCTTCAGCTCCTCCACCAGGTACGAGTTGACCTGGAGGAACTCACCGGAGAGCGTCTCGCGCTTGAACAGGTTGGAGACCTGCGGCTCGATGCACTCGTACACGCCCGCGATCGAGGCGATGGTGGCGGTGGGCGCGATGGCGAGCAGCAGGCTGTTGCGCAGACCGGTGCCCGCGATCCGCGTGCGCAGGGCCGCCCAGCGCTCCGGCCAGGTGAACTCGACACCGTAGTGGTCGGGGTGCAGCACGCCCTGTGCGGTACGGGTCTTCTCCCAGGCCGGCAGCGGGCCGCCGCGCTCGGCGAGGTCGGCGGAGGCCTCGTACGCGGCGAGCATGATCCGCTCGGCGATCCGGGTGGAGAGCGCCTTGGCCTCGGGGGAGTCGAAGGGCAGCCGCAGCTTGAAGAAGACGTCCTGGAGGCCCATCGCACCGAGGCCGACGGGACGCCACTTGGCGTTCGAACGGCCCGCCTGCTCGGTCGGGTAGAAGTTGATGTCGACGACCCGGTCGAGGAAGGTGACCGCGGTGCGGACCGTCTCGTCGAGCCGCTCCCAGTCGATGTCACCGGTCGCCGTGTCGACGAACGCGCCGAGGTTGACCGAGCCGAGGTTGCAGACCGCCGTCTCGCCGTCGTCCGTGACCTCCAGGATCTCCGTGCAGAGGTTGGAGGAGTGGACGACATGGCCGGGGACGGCCGTCTGGTTCGCGGTGCGGTTGGCCGCGTCCTTGAAGGTCATCCAGCCGTTGCCGGTCTGTGCGAGGGTCCGCATCATCCGGCCGTACAGGTCGCGGGCCGGGATGGTCTTGCGGGCGAGCCCGTCGGCCTCGGCCCTGCGGTAGGCCGCGTCGAACTCCGCGCCCCACAGGTCCACCAGCTCCGGCACGTCGGAGGGGGAGAACAGCGACCACGGCTCGTCGGCGTTCACCCGGCGCATGAACTCGTCCGGGATCCAGTGCGCGAGGTTCAGGTTGTGCGTACGGCGGGCGTCCTCACCCGTGTTGTCGCGCAGCTCCAGGAACTCCTCGATGTCGGAGTGCCAGGTCTCCAGGTAGACCGCGGCCGCGCCCTTGCGCCGGCCGCCCTGGTTCACCGCGGCGACCGAGGCGTCCAGGGTCTTCAGGAACGGCACGATGCCGTTGGAGTGCCCGTTGGTGCCGCGGATCAGCGAACCCCGGGAGCGGATCCGGGAGTACGACAGCCCGATGCCGCCGGCGTGCTTCGAGAGGCGGGCCACCTGGTGGTAGCGGTCGTAGATCGAGTCCAGCTCGTCCATCGGGGAGTCGAGGAGGTAGCAGGACGACATCTGGGGGTGCCGGGTGCCGGAGTTGAAGAGGGTGGGGGAGGAGGGGAGGTAGTCGAGGCGGCTCATCAGGCGGTAGAGCGCGGCGACTTCGTCCAGCGCGCGCGTGGTGTCGTCCTCCGCGAGCCCGGCCGCGACCCGGAGCATGAAGTGCTGGGGGGTCTCGATCACGCGCCGGGTGATCGGGTGCCGGAGCAGGTAGCGGCTGTGGAGCGTGCGCAGGCCGAAGTAGCCGAAGCGGTCGTCGGCGGCCGGGTCGACCAGGGCGTCGAGGCGGGCCGCGTGGACCCGGGCGAACTCGGCGGTGCGGTCGGCGATGAGGCCCTCGCGGTGGCCGACGGCGACCGACTCCGTGAAGGATGTCACGCCCTGCGAGGCGGCCTCGGCGCGGACGGAGATCATGAGCAGGCGAGCGGCCAGCCGCGAGTAGGCGGGGTCCTCGGAGATCAGACCGGCGGCGGCCTCCGTGGCCAGCTCGCGCAACTCCACGATCATTTCGGCGGAGGCCTCACGCGAGGACCGGCCGCGCAGCGCGGCGGCGGCGACCCGGCCGGGGTCGGCGTCGGGGATGTCGGCGGTCAGCTCGGTCAGGATCCGCAGCAGGGCCGTTCCGGGACCGTCGGTCTCCGGCACGGTCGTGGTCGCTGAAGCCGGTTCGGCTGGCGCGATGGTCACGTGGGGCTCTCCCTCGCTCGGCACGGGGCCTGGCGGAGGGCAGCGGGCAGCGCGAGCGCGCGGGGCGCGCGTCGAGACCCTGGCCCACTCCACGAGGCCCGGACGTCAGAACACCCGGGCCGGATTGGCCGGGTGTGCTGTCGACAGGTCCTCGGACTGACTCTCGTGCACAGATGTGCGCAAGTACACCGTTGCGGGACAGTTCCGGATTCGCACCGGATTCCCCTGTGGTGACAGCGAGCATGAGCATACATCTAGTGCCGGGTCGTCGTGTCACCCCCAGATGTTGTGTCGCGGAGGTGTCGGAGCGTCAGGTGATCTGTACGGTGAGATACGAGGAGCGGGCCGCCGAGGGGGTGCTCTCGGTGGCCCGCTGCGGGTTGTGTGGGGCTGGTCGCGCCCACGCGGCGGAGCCGCACATCGATACAGCCCCGCGCCCCTATGGGGCGCGTTCTAGTGGGCGCTTCCTGCGACGGCCGGGGGGAGTTCGGTTTGTACGGCGGGGTCGCCCGCGTCGGCCGAGTAGTCCTGGGGCTGGGTCTCGTCGATGCCCTCGGGGGCCTTGAGGGCCTTGAGGGCGAAGGTGAGGACCACGGTGACCACCACGTTCATCACGAACGCCGTGAGGCCGATGTAGCCGATCTCGCCGATGCCGGGGATCTCCTTGGCGCTGCCGCCGAAGTGCTTCTGGGTGGGGGAGGCGACGCCGTAGGCCGCGACCGTGCCGTAGACCATGCCGACCGCCCAGCCCGCGAGCAGGGCCCAGCGGTGGAACCAGCGGGTGAACAGGCCGCCGACCAGGGCCGGGAAGGTCTGCAGGATCCAGATGCCGCCCAGGAGCTGGAAGTTGATGGCGACCGTCTTGTCCATGGTGAGGACGAAGACCAGCGCGCCGACCTTCACCAGCAGCGAGACGATCTTGGAGACCTGGGCCTCCTGCTTCGGCGTGGCGTCCGGCTTGATGAAGTCCCGGTAGATGTTGCGGGTGAAGAGGTTCGCGGCCGCGATGGACATGATGGCCGCGGGGACCAGGGCGCCGATGCCGATCGCCGCGAAGGCCACGCCCGCGAACCAGTCCGGGAACATGTTCTCGAACAGCTGGGGGATCGCCAACTGGCCGTTGGTGACCTTGACTCCGGCCGCGATGGCCATGAAGCCCAGCAGGGCGAGCAGGCCGAGCATCAGCGAGTACAGCGGCAGGATCGTGGTGTTGCGGCGGATCACGTCACGGCTCCGGGAGGAGAGCGTCGCGGTGATCGAGTGCGGGTACATGAACAGGGCGAGCGCGGAGCCCAACGCCAGCGTGGCGTACGTCCATTGGCCCGCCTCGGCCGGTGCCAGCGCGCCGCGCGGTTTGCCGGTCGCCGGGTTGGTCTGGGCGAACGCCTGGCCCGCCTTGGCGAAGATGTCGTCGAACCCGCCCAGCTTGATCGGGATGTAGATGATCGCCACCGCGATGACGAGGTAGATCAGCCCGTCCTTCACGAACGCGATCAGGGCGGGGGCGCGGAGGCCGGAGGAGTAGGTGTAGGCCGCGAGGACACCGAAGGCGATCAGCAACGGCAGGTCCTTCACGAACCAGTTGGTGCCGTCGCTGCCGCCGACGCCCATCACGTCGAGGACCGCCTGGATGCCCACGAGCTGCAGCGCGATGTAGGGCATCGTTGCCAGGATGCCGGTCAGGGCGACCGCCAGCGAGAGCCCCTTGGAGCCGAAGCGGCCGCGTACGAAGTCCGAGGTCGTCACATAGCCGTGCTTGTGGGAGACCGACCACAGCCGGGGCAGGAACGTGAAGATCAGCGGGTAGACCAGGATCGTGTACGGCACCGCGAAGAAGCCGGCCGCGCCCGCCGCGTAGATCGCCGCCGGTACGGCGACGAAGGTGTACGCCGTGTAGAGGTCGCCGCCGAGCAGGAACCAGGTGACCCAGGTGCCGAACGACCGGCCGCCCAGGCCCCATTCGTCGAGGGAGTGCTCGTTCTCGGCCTTGCGCCAGCGCGCGGCCAGGAAGCCCATGACCGTGACGGCCAGGAAGAAGAAAATGAAGACGCCGAGCGCGACGCCGTTCACACCGTCCTTCACTGCTGCGCACCCCCGCTCGTGCTCGCGGCCTTTCGGGCGCGCTGGTCACGCTGCCACAGCTGGTACGCGGTCATGGTGAGCGCGGTGGAGATCAGCACCCACAGCATCTGGTACCAGTAGAAGAACGGGATCCCGATGAACTCCGGGTCCGTCTTGGCGTACGAGCCCACCCACAGCATCGCCACGAAGGGCGCGACGAGGCAGACGGCGATGATCACGCGCACCGGTGTCACCACCGGGTGTCTCGTTTCCGGTACTTCCGACATTCAGCGGCTCCGTCCCCTGACCGTTCGCCTGTGTAATGCGCAGGCAATCTAGGTCACGGCGTCAGGGGAGCGGAAGACGCTGTCCGCGTATCGGTATGTCGATTCCGTGAAGGGTGGTCCGGGGCCGGTCCTGGCGGCCGGTCCCGGCGGTCAGTCCTGCGGGCGCTTGAGGCGGGCCACGAACTTGTAGCGGTCGCCGCGGTACACCGAGCGCACCCACTCCACCGGCTGGCCCTCGCGGTCCAGGGAGTGCCGGGAGAGCATCAGCATCGGCAGGCCCACGTCGGTACCGAGCAGGCCGGCCTCGCGCGGGGTGGCCAGCGAGGTCTCGATGGTCTCCTCGGCCTCGGCGAGATGGACGTCGTACACCTCGGCGAGGGCGGTGTAGAGGGAGGTGTACTTGACCAGGGAGCGGCGCAGCGCCGGGAAGCGCTTCGCGCTCAGGTGCGTGGTCTCGATGGCCATGGGCTCGCCGTTGGCCATGCGCAGCCGCTCGATGCGCAGCACCCGGCCACCGGCACTTATGTCGAGCAGTCCGGCGAGCCGGTCGTCGGCGGTGATGTAGCCGATGTCCAGCAGCTGCGAGGTCGGCTCCAGGCCCTGGGCGCGCATGTCCTCGGTGTACGAGGTCAGCTGGAGCGCCTGGGAGACCTTCGGCTTGGCGACGAAGGTGCCCTTGCCCTGGATGCGCTCGAGGCGGCCCTCGACGACGAGTTCCTGGAGGGCCTGGCGGACGGTGGTGCGGGAGGTGTCGAACTCGGCGGCCAGCGTGCGCTCGGGCGGCACCGGGGTGCCGGGCGCCTGGGTCTCCGTCATCTCCAGCAGATGCTTCTTCAGGCGGTAGTACTTGGGCACGCGCGCGGTACGGACGGCTGTCCCGCTCTCGTTCTCCGCACTGCTGACGTCGGTGCTCATGCTCCGCCTTCCCGGCTCTTGATCCGGCCATCTCGTGGCACGGCAGCGTACCGGGATTTCCCCTGCACGCTGCGTGATCCCCTTTGTATACCGCCGCAGGGCCTTTTGGTCTAGTCCACCAGTCGAGTGGTCTACCGGAATTGTCTCCTCCGTGGCTCGGGTTTTCGAGGGGTTCTTACTTAAAGGTTCCTGCATATGTAGGTCGCATAACGGCTGGTCGGAGCCTATTCGGCCACCCTTGACAGGCCTGGTGGTCTGGGCCAAGCTTCCGGCACTGGTCTACACCATTGGTCCAGGTCCCGGCCCAACGCTCGTGCGGGGAGGCAGGGGGGTTTGTGGCATCCCTGAGGAGGGTGGCGTGAAGCGCAAGCTGATAGCCGCGATTGGTATCGCGGGCATGGTCTTCTCCGTCGCGGCGTGTGGCAATGACAAGGACGGCGGCGACTCGAGCAAGGGCACGGACGCCAAGGAGCTGACCGTCTGGCTCACGGTGGACGCCCAGAACAACTGGCCCGACCTGGTGAAGGCCGCCGACGCGGCCGTGCAGAAGAAGCACCCCGGCATCAAGATCAAGCACGAGTACTACGGCTGGCCGGACAAGAACACCAAGCTGGACGCCGTCCTCGCCACGGACAAGGCCCCCGACGTGGTCGAGATGGGCAACACGGAGATGCTCGGCTACATGGTCAAGGGCGCCTTCGCCCCTGTCGACACCTCCCAGTTCACCAACTCCGACCAGTGGCTCGACGGCCTCAAGGCCTCGGTGACCTACGACGGCAAGACCTACGGCGTGCCGTACTACGCCGGTGGCCGCGTCGCCAACTGGCGCAAGGACATCGCCGCCTCGGCCGGCATCAAGACCACGCCGAAGACCTACACCGAGCTGACCGCCGACCTGGACAAGATCCAGAAGAAGGAAGGCGACAAGTTCAGCGCCTGGTACCAGCCCACCCGTGACTGGTACGCGGCCATGTCCTTCGTCTACGACGCCGGCGGCTCCATCGCCGTCGACTCCGGCGGCCAGTGGAAGGGCAACCTCTCCTCGCCCGAGTCCATCAAGGGCCTCAACGAGTTCAAGACCGTCATCGACAAGTACATGCACGGTGACAAGACCAAGGACGAGTCCGACCGGTACATCGTCTACGGCCAGGGCAAGTCCGCCATGATCTTCGGTGCCGCCTGGGAGGGCGCGACCGCGGCCGACCCGAAGAACGACAAGACCGGCGGCAAGCTGAAGGACAACCTCGTCAACTTCGTGATGCCCGGCCCGTCCGGCAAGAACATGCCGGTCTTCCTCGGCGGTTCCGACCTCGCCATCCCGGTGAAGTCCAAGGCGCAGGGCGTCGCCGCCGAGTGGATCAACGCGTTCACCGGCCCCTCCGGCCAGAAGGGTCTGATGGCCAAGGGCAACCTGCCGAACAACAAGACCGACCTCGCCACGCTGAAGAGCGACCCGGCGACGGCGGTCCCGGCCACCGCGGCCGAGTCCAACTGGTTCGTCCCGATGGCGCCGGGCTGGGGTCAGGTCGAGAAGGCCCAGGTCCTGCAGACGATGCTGCAGAACATCGGTACCGGCAAGCAGACGGTGGAGGCCGCCGCCAAGACCGCGGACGCCGCGATCGACAAGGTCATCAACACCAAGTAGTCGGACAGCGGCCGGGCCTGGGTCACGGGGGGCAGGTCCGGCCGGTGGGTGATCTCAGGAAGTGCCGCGACGGGTCGGTGGGTTGGTGCCGGTTCGTCGTGGCTGGTCGCGCAGTTCCCGCGCCCCTGAAGGGGCGCGTTGCTGCGGGCCTCTCTTCATCTGCTTAGGAGCGCGCGATGAGTGCCGTCGATACGACCACACCCGCCAAGGTGCCGGCACCTCCACCGGAGTCCCAGCAAAGACCACGTGCCGACCGGCGCTCGGGCGGGCCCGCGGTGCCCTGGCTGCTGCTCGCGCCGTGCCTCGCGATTCTCGGGCTCGTGCTCGGTTATCCCCTGTACCGGCTGGTCGCCCTGTCCTTCCAGGAGTTCGGGCAGTCCCAGCTGTGGGGGTTCAAGCCGGCCGAGTGGGTCGGGTTCGGGAACTTCTCCAAGGTGCTGGGCGACACCGAGTTCTGGCAGGTCGTGCTGCGCACGATCATCTTCGCCGTCGGCTGCGTGGTCTTCACCATGGTCGTCGGCATGCTCATCGCCCTGCTGCTGCAGCGGGTCTCCGGCTGGGTGAAGACCCTGGTCAACATCGTGCTGGTGGCCAGCTGGGGCATGCCGGTCATCGTCGCCACCACGCTCTTCAAGTGGCTCTTCGACTCCGACTACGGCATCCTCAACGCCCTGCTCAGCAAGCTCCCCGGGGTCGACATGATCGGCCACAACTGGTTCGCCAGCGGACCGCAGGGCCTCGCCGTGATCATGCTCCTGGTGGTCTGGGGCGCCGTGCCCTTCGTGGTCATCACGCTCAGCGCCGGTCTCACCCAGGTCCCCAAGGAACTGGAGGAGGCCGCACGGCTCGACGGCGCGGGCGCCTGGGGCGTCTTCCGTTACGTCACGCTGCCCATCCTCAAGCCGATCGTCGTGATGCTCACGACCCTCTCGGTGATCTGGGACATGGGCGTCTTCCCGCAGGTCTTCGTGATGCGCGGCGGCCACCCCGAGCCCGAGTTCCAGCTGCTGACCACCTACTCCTACGACCGCGCCTTCGTGGTCAACGACTACGGACAGGGCTCCGCGATCGCCCTGCTCACCGTGCTCCTCCTGCTCGGTGTCGTCGCCGTGTACATGCGCCAGATGCTGAAGATCGGAGAGGTCGAATGAGCACCGTCGCCACCGCCCGCAAGGGGTCACGCTGGGGCTGGAACCTGCTCGGCCTCCTGGTCTTCGTCATTGCCGGCTTCCCCGTCTACTGGATGCTCAACACGGCGTTCAAGCCGGCCAAGGACGCCATCGACCCGGACCCGAGCCTGCTGCCGACCGGCATCACGCTCTCCAACTTCCGCCGCGCGCTGGCCATCGCCGACTTCTGGGGGCCGGTCGGCCGCAGCCTGATCGTCTCCCTGTCCGTCGTCGTGATCGGCATGGTGATCGGCCTGCTGGCCGCCCTCGCCATCTCCCGGTTCGCCTTCCGCGGCCGGAAGGTCGTGATCGTCGGCATCCTGGCGGTCCAGATGATCCCGCTGGTCGCCATGATCATCCCGGTCTTCCTGCTCCTCAACGACCTGGACCAGTACGACAAGCTCAGCGGCCTGATCATCACCTACCTGACCTTCATCCTCCCGTTCACGGTGTGGACCCTGCGCGGCTTCATCGTCAACATCCCGAAGGAGCTGGAGGAGGCCGCCATGGTCGACGGCTGTTCCCGCACCGGCGCCTTCGTCCGCGTGGTCTTCCCGCTGCTCGCCCCCGGCATGGTCGCCACCTCGGTCTACGCCTTCATCCAGGCCTGGAACGAGTACCTCTACGCCCTGATGCTGCTCAGCCAGGAGCACCAGACCGCGACCGTCTGGCTCGCCAACTTCAGCACCAAGAACGGCACCGAATACGCCCCGATGATGGCCGGCTCCACCATGATGGCCGTGCCGATCGTCGTCCTCTTCCTCCTCGTCCAGCGCAAGATGGCCGCGGGCCTGACCGCGGGCGCCGTGAAGGGATAACCCCACCCGATGACGACTCTCGCCAGCGGCACCGACACCCTCACCCGCGACGCGCTGACGGTCCTGCAGCCCGGCTTCACCGGGACCACCGCCCCCGACTGGCTGCTGCGCCGGCTCGGCGAAGGCCTCGCCTCCGTGGGCCTGTTCGGCCGCAACGTCGCCTCTCCCGAGCAACTCACCGCCCTCACCGCCCAGTTGCGGGCCGAACGCGACGACGTCCTGGTCGCGATCGACGAGGAGGGCGGCGACGTCACCCGCCTGGAGGTGCACACCGGCTCCTCGTTCCCCGGCAACCACGCCCTCGGCGCCGTCGACGACGTGGAGCTGACCCGCCAGGTCGCCCTGGAACTTGGCCGCCGGCTGGCCGCCTGCGGGGTGAACTTCAACTGGGCCCCGTCGGCCGACGTCAACTCCAACCCCGCCAACCCGGTCATCGGCGTCCGCTCCTTCGGCGCCGACCAGGACCTGGTCGCCCGGCACACGGCGGCCTATGTCACCGGCCTCCAGGCGGCCGGGGTGGCGGCCTGCACCAAGCACTTCCCGGGCCACGGCGACACCGCCGTCGACTCCCACCACGCCATGCCCCGCATCGACGCGGCGGCGGAGGTCCTGCACGCCCGGGAGCTGGCCCCCTTCCACGCCGCCATCGCCGCGGGCAGCCTCGCCATCATGAGCGCGCACATCCTGGTCCCCGCCCTGGACCCGGCCCGGCCGGCGACACTGTCGCCCACGATCCTCACCGATCTCCTCCGTACCGAGCTCGGCTACGACGGCCTGATCGTCACCGACGGCATCGAGATGCAGGCCATCTCCGCGACCTACGGCATCGAACACGGCAGCGTCCTGGCGCTCGCCGCCGGAGCCGACGCGATCTGCGTGGGCGGCGGCCTGTCGGACGAGGAGACGGTACGGCGCCTGTGCGACGCCCTGGTGGCGGCGGTCCGCTCCGGCGAACTCCCCGAGGAGCGGCTGGCCGAGGCGGCGGAACGGGTCCGGGCGCTGGCCCGCTGGACGGCGACGACGGCCACCGCGCCGGACGCCGAAGCCCCGGACATCGGCCTGGTCGCTGCCCGGCGCGCGCTTCATGTGACGCGCGTCGACTCCTTCACCCCCCTGGTCACACCCCCCTTCGTCGCCTCCCTCACCCCGGTGGCCAACATCGCCGTGGGCACGGAGACACCCTGGGGCGTGGCCGCCGAACTGGGCCGGCTGCTCCCCGGCACCGAGACCGGCAGCTTCGCCGGCGAGGACGCGGGGCACGCGGCGATCCTGGCGGCGGGGGAGCGCCGTATCGTCGCCGTGGTCCGCGACGAACACCGCCACCCCTGGATGAGCAACGCCCTGGACGTCCTCCTCAAGGCCCGCCCCGACACCATCGTGGTCGAGATGGGCCTACCCCGCGCCACCCCCCGGGGCGCCCTCTACATCGCCACGAACGGCGCGGCAAGGGTCTGCGGCACGGCAGCGGCGGAGGTCATCGCACTCCGCTAGGTACCGCGCCCCTTCAGGGGCGCTGGGGGTCCCCCCGGCCGAAGGCTGGGGGAGGAACTGCGCGGCCAGCCCCCACCGGCCCGCAGTCCACCCCGAACCGAACCGCCCCCGAACCCGCCCTTAAATCCCTTGCCACTCAGGCTTGTTGACAAAGGTGTACCGGAAGTAGTCCGCAAGCTTCAGCTTGGACGCGGCACCCTCGTCGACGACAACCGTCGCATGCGGATGCAACTGCAGCGCCGACGCGGGACACACCGCGGCGACCGGCCCCTCCACCGTCGCCGCCACCGCGTCGGCCTTCCCCTCACCCGTCGCGAGCAGCACCAGGTGCCGCGCCTCCAGGATCGTCCCGATCCCCTGGGTGATCACGTGATGCGGCACCTGCTCGACGTCCCCGTCGAAGAACCGGGCGTTGTCGGCGCGCGTCTGCTCGGTCAGCGTCTTGATCCGGGTCCGCGAGGCCAGCGAGGAACAGGGCTCGTTGAACCCGATGTGCCCGTCGGTCCCGATCCCGAGCAGTTGGAGGTCGACACCGCCGGCCGCCGCCAGCGCGCCGTCGTACGCCTCGCACGCGGCCTGTACGTCCTCGGCCGCGCCGTCGGGACCCAGGAACGCGTCCATCCCGATGCCGAGCGGCTCCAGCACCTCACGCCGCAGCACCGAGCGGTACGACTCCGGATGCTCGGCCGGCAGCCCCACGTACTCGTCGAGCTGGGCTATGCGGGCCCGGGAGGTGTCCACGGCCCCGGCGCGGACCTTGGCCGTGAGCGCCTGGTAGATGGGCAGCGGGGTCGAGCCCGTGGCCACCCCGAGCAGCGCGTCCGGCTTGTGCCGGAGCAGCCGGGCCATGGCCTCGGCGATCAGCTCGCCACCCGCGGCGGCGTCCGGAACGATCACAACTTCCACGCTGGGCCTGCCGTTCCTATGTGGTTTAGACCAATCTGATGGGACCAATTTAACAGAACCGGCCCCTGTCGCCGCGGGTCGGGCGCAGGCAAAGGGGACAAGTGCGAGGTTACGTGAATACGTCAGATGGGGTGAATTGAGGAAAAATTTCCGCTGTGTGCGCTCGTGTCCTCGCCCGGTCGCGAAAATTGGAGCGGCCAACCGCCCCCACGGCTGATCCCGGCGGGCTAGGCTGCCACCGCATCAACTGTGAACAGTCTCCAACGCATGGACACACACCGTGGTCTAGTCCACAATTGCGTACGAGGGCTGAAGCAGTACGGCAGGTCCGTACGGCACAGTCGCACTCTTCCGTCTTCCCCGCACAGGAGGACGGACCGAGGAACCGGAGCTCTCTGCCCTGACTGCCCCGGATCCTCACCTTCGGCCGACCGGGACCGCACACCCCGCGGCCGTTGCTGCTCCGGGCTGCGGTGCCGGGAGGGTTGAGGGTCCCTCTCAGGCGCCGCGGCCCGCGGGTGTTTCCGGACCCCCCGGCTTCCCCGGCCCGCTCTTTTTCGGCCATCCACATACCGCCAGGTACGCTCGCAGACGTGCCCTCCATGAACGAGCTGGTCCGCCAGCACACCGCCCTCGACGACTCCGATCTCGAGTGGCTCCATCTGCTGGTCTCGGAGTGGCAGCTGCTCTCCGACCTCTCCTTCGCCGACCTGGTCCTGTGGGTCCCCACCAGTGACGGCACCCGGTACGTCTCGGTGGCGCAGATGCGCCCCAACACCGGCCCCACCTCCTACCAGGACGACATGGTCGGCCATCTGGTCCCGCGCGGCCGCCGGCCCATGCTGGACATCGCCCTGGACGAGGGCCGGATCGTCCGCGAGGGCGACCCGGAGTGGCGCGAAGAGGTCCCCGTACGGGTCGAGTCCATCCCGGTACGGCGCGAGGGGCGGGTCCTCGGGGTCATCGCCCGCAACACGAACCTGCTGACCGTGCGCACCCCGAGCCGGCTGGAGCTCACCTATCTCCAGAGCGCCTCCGACCTCGCGCAGATGATCGCCGCCGGATCGTTTCCCTTCCCGAACCAGCAGGTCGACATGGACGCCTCGCCACGGGTCGGCGACGGTCTGATCCGGGTGGACGCGGACGGCCTCGTGCAGTACGCGTCCCCGAACGCGCTCTCCGCCTACCACCGCCTCGGCCTCGCCGCCGACCTGCTCGGCCACCACCTGGGCCAGACCACGGCCGAACTCGCCCCGAGCAAGGGACCGGTGGACGAGGCGCTCGCCAAGGTCGCCAGCGGCTGGGCGCCGCGCGAGTTCGAGATCGAGTCCGACGACGGTGTCATCCAGTTCCGGGCGATCCCGCTCAAGCCCAAGGGCACCCGCATCGGTTCCCTGGTCCTGCTCCGGGACGTCACCGAACTGCGGCGCCGCGAGCGCGAGTTGATCACCAAGGACGCGACCATCCGGGAGATCCACCACCGGGTGAAGAACAACCTCCAGACGGTCGCCGCGCTGCTGCGGCTGCAGGCCCGGCGCATCGAGTCCGACCGCGGCCGGGAGGCCCTGGAGGAGGCCGTACGGCGGGTCGGCTCGATCGCCATCGTGCATGAGACGCTGTCTCAGAACCTGGACGAACGGGTCGAGTTCGACGAGATCGCCGACCGGGTGCTCGCGATGGTCGCCGAGATCTCGCCCGGCAAGGTCACCGGCCGGCGCACCGGGCGCTTCGGAATACTCGACGCCGAGGTCGCGACCCCGCTGTCGATGGTTCTCACCGAGATCCTGCAGAACGCCCTCGAACACGGCTTCCGCGAGGGCGAGACCGGCACCGTCGAGGTGACGGCGGTACGCGGCGGCACCACCAAGGAGGCCCGGCTCCTGGTCACCGTCCAGGACGACGGCGTCGGCCTGCCCGAGGGCTTCGACCCGCACCGCTCCGGCAACCTCGGTCTGCAGATCGTACGAACGCTGGTGGAGGGCGAGTTGGGCGGCACCTTCGACATGGTGCCGGCGCCGGGACGGGGCACTCGGGTGATTCTCGACCTGCCGGTGCGCCCGCAGAAGTAGGCGACGCCCGCGGGGTGTTCGGGCACAGCAAAGAGCCCCGGACCTGGTGGGTCCGGGGCTGCTCGCTCGTTGCTGCTTCTGTTCTTGCTAAGCGCATCGGGGGTACTGCGCGCTGCGGCTCGGGGGCGGGAGATGCGTACTCGCTGTACGCGCCGCCAAGCTCAGGCTGAGCGGGGTGGGTCGGATCAGGCGGAGGCCTGACGGGCCCGGTTGCGGGCGGCACGGCGCTTCATCGCGCGACGCTCGTCCTCGCTGAGGCCACCCCAGACGCCGGAGTCCTGGCCGGACTCGAGCGCCCACTGCAGACACTGGTCCATAACGGGACAGCGACGGCAGACGGCCTTGGCTTCCTCGATCTGCAGCAGCGCAGGACCAGTGTTGCCGATGGGGAAGAAGAGCTCGGGGTCTTCCTCGCGGCAAACGGCGTTGTGACGCCAGTCCATGGCTGCTACCTCTCCTTGGTATTACATGCACGTTGCTTGTGAATGTGAACGCTTTCACGAATCCCTCAACAAGTGAAGGGCCGACCGCCAGGTTCCCTGGCAGGGGTCCTGTGAGTTGAAGGGGGATTCCGGTGATCAGTGGAGGCCGGTCTTGCGGGCCGTCCCGATCGCCACGTAGAGCCTCGCAAACCTCAGCGACGGATACAACCCCTTCCGAAAAGTTTTTTTTGATTCCTCGGTGTCGACTGGGTCACAGCCGTACTTCCATGGGGTGGATCCTGGCCTAAACGTTCGAGTGAAAGGACTTTAGCCCGTTCCGCTCACACAATCACACGCAGTGCACTGCGTACGCCTGTGAACGTCACGCTCGTACGCAGTCCTAGGTGGTCGCCGTCCATCTGGAGGGGGAGGGGGACCTTCGAATGCAAGGTGAACCGGTCCAGGTCGTGCAGGGACACCGCGTGCTTTCCATGGGGTCCGCGCTCGGGGGACGAAGTGAGCAACTGTGTGCCATACCGGGCAGCCGCGGCGGTCGACAGACGGCTGAGACCGAGCACGTCGATGCCCTTATCGAACGAGGCCTTAGGCGACGTGTACATCGGGCGATTGCCGAGATACGTCCAGGGCGAGGTGTTGCAGACTATCGCCACGACAAGATCGGTGATCGGGTCGGCGCCGTCCCTCTCCAGGGTGATCGTCCCGTGCCGGCGGTGCTGCTCGCCGAGGAACTGCCGGACGACCTGGCGCACGTACAGCGCGTGCGTGGACTTCTTGCCGAGCTCGCGCTGCTGCTCGACCCGGCCGACCACGCCGGCGTCGAAGCCGAGCCCCGCGTTGAAGGTGAACCAGCGGGCCGGGACCGCCTCGTCCTCGGTGCCGGGCGTACCGGCGGTCAGGCCGAGACCGACGAGACGCTCGCGTTTCTCGCGCAGCGCGTCCAGCAGGTCGCCGGTGGCCTCGACCGGGTCGTTGGGCAGACCGAGGGCGCGGGCGAAGACATTGGTGGAGCCGCCGGGGACCACGGCGAGACCGGGCAGCCGGTCCGGGTCGGGGCCGTTGTGCAGGAGGCCGTTGACCACCTCGTTGACCGTGCCGTCGCCGCCGAGCGCCACGACGAGATCGATGTCGTCGCTCTCCGCGGCCTGCCGGGCCAGGTCGCGGGCGTGGCCGCGGTACTCGGTGGTGACCGCCTCCAGATTCACTTCGCTCGCGAGCGCGTGGATCAGGACATCGCGCCTACGTGCGCTTGTGGTGGTTGCCGCCGGATTGACCACGAGAAGTGCACGCATGGATTGCAGCGTACCTACTGGGAAGTACCGGGCCCAGACCGAGTTAGGGATCGGGTAAGAGAAAGGGGCGTGAGCCTGAACACTTACGTGTGTCAGCCGAGGGCTACCCTGCTGGGGTGAGTGAAGCACCTACGGCTGAGAAGACCGACGGAATCGAGGCGCCCCGTCCGCCGCGGCTGACGTACGCCGCCGCGCTGGTCGGGCTGGAAGGGCTCGCCCTGTTGGCCGGCGGGGTGTGGCTGGCCGTGCTCGGGGTCACCGGGGATCCGGACGACCGGGGGCAGGCGATCACCGGGGGCGTCACCGTGGTCGTGCTTGCGCTGTTGCCGCTGATCGCTGCGCGGGGGCTGCTGCGGCGGAAGAGCTGGAGCCGGGGGCCGGCGGTGATCACCCAGATCATGGCGTTGCCGGTGGCGTACAACCTGTTGCAGGCCGACAGTGTGGCGATTCCGGTGGGGATCGCGCTGGCGGTGGTGGCTGTGGCTTCGCTGGTGTTGCTGGTGAATTCGGCTACGACCCAGGCCCTTGGGATCAAGGGGCCCGGGCGTAGTAGCTGATCTGCGGGTGGGTGGAGGCCGGTCGCGCCCACGCGGCGGAGCCGCACATCGATACAGCCCCGCGCCCCCTACAGGGGCGCTCGAGCGTGGGGCGTCGTAAAGATCTACTCCTCGACCAGCAACTTTTCCCGCAGCTGTGCCAAGGTCCTCGCCAGCAGCCGCGAGACGTGCATCTGGCTGATGCCGACCTCCTGGGCGATCTGGGACTGGGTCATGTTGCCGAAGAAGCGCAGGAGAAGGATCCGCTTCTCTCGGGGCGGGAGGTCTTCGAGGAGGGGCTTGAGGGACTCGCGGTACTCGACGCCCTCCAGTGCCTCGTCCTCCGCGCCGAGGGTGTCGGCGACCGCCGGGGACTCGTCGTCGGTGTCGGGGACGTCGAGGGACAGCGTGGAGTAGGCGTTGGCCGACTCCAGGCCCTCCAGGACCTCCTCCTCCGAGATCGCGAGCTTCTCGGCCAGTTCGTGGACCGTGGGGGAGCGGCCGTGCTGCTGGGACAGCTCCGCCGTGGCGGTGGTGAGCGCGAGGCGCAGTTCCTGGAGGCGGCGCGGGACGCGGACCGCCCAGCCCTTGTCGCGGAAGTGGCGCTTGATCTCGCCGACCACGGTCGGGGTGGCGTACGTGGAGAACTCCACACCCCGGTCCGGGTCGAAGCGGTCGACCGACTTGATCAGGCCGATCGTGGCGACCTGGGTGAGGTCGTCCAGCGGCTCGCCGCGGTTGCGGAACCGGCGCGCGAGGTGCTCCACGAGCGGCAGATGCATCCGGACCAGCCGGTTGCGCAGCTCCGCGTACTCGGCGCTGCCCTCCTTCAGTCCGCGCAGCTCGACGAACAAGGCGCGCGCCCCGCTGCGGTCCTGAGGCGTGTGCTGGGTCGCCTGTACTACCTCCGCGGCCAGCGCCTCGTTCTCGGCGTATCGCTCGTGCTCGCTCATCGTCCCGCCCGTCGCCCTTCCACGAGCCCTCGCCCCGGCTCGGTGCGGGGCCGTGACCCCGTTCCGTCCTTCCGGAGGCGCGCTCTGCACGGCACCCTCAAGACCGACCTGCGCGGAGGGGTCCTCCGGGTGCGGCCTGGCCTGTTCCGGGATGCCGTCGATGCCGTCAGCCATGCGGCGGGAACCGGTCTCGGGGTCTTCGCCCCCGGCCGGCAGTTCCCGTGTGCCGCGTTCTTCGTCCCGCACCGGCCCGTCCCCGTTCCTCACGCCGGCCCGGGTCCCGCGCCGCGCTGTTTGTAGAGGCTGATCGACACGGTCTTGTCCTCGTCGACGGCCGACGAGACCTTGCCCGCCAGGGCCGAGAGCACGGTCCAGGCGAATGTGTCGCGCGAAGGGGCGTGGCCGTCCGTGGTCGGGGCGGAGACCGTGACCTCCAGCGAGTCGTCGACGAGGCGGAAGACACAGCTGAGCACCGAGCCGGGAACGGCCTGCTGGAGCAGGATCGCGCACGCCTCGTCCACAGCGATGCGCAGATCCTCGATCTCGTCCAGGGTGAAGTCCAAGCGGGCGGCGAGGCCGGCCGTGGCCGTACGCAGCACCGACAGGTAGGCACCCGCAGCCGGCAGCCGGACTTCCACGAAGTCCTGGGTCGCGGGCTCGCCTGCGATCTGGGACACCCTCACCTCCATGGTGGTACAAGCTTTTCGGGGCCGAGGGTCGCCCCCCGGGGTAACGCACTACGTGGTTCAGCGGTGACGCTACCGCGCTCCGAACTTTTCTGTCCCGGGACCCCAACCCCCTGGCGTCACTCACAGTAAACCTGTGGATACGCTCCGTGTCTAGAGGTCTGCCTTGGCCAATTGGGAAGAGCGCGCGCCGGGTTGACGTACCCCGGTGTCGAACCGTCGAACCGTCGGTCTTCGGCAGCTGTGGTGCGGTAGCAGTGTCTGGTGCAGTGTCACACGAGGACGTGGTCGACGAAGCACCAGCGCCAGTCCTCGCCGGGCTCGAAGGTCCGCATTATCGGGTGACCGGACGTCTCGTGGTGGCCCGTCGCATGTCTTCCCGGCGACGAGTCGCAGCAGCCGACGTGCCCGCAGCTCAGACAGAGCCGCAGCTGGACCGGGTGCCAGCCCCGTTCGAGACACTCCGGGCAGGTCTTGTTCAGCGGCTCGGGTTCCGGGTGCGGCAGCGCGCCGGCATGCGTGCACTGTTTCATGATTGCCAGATTACGACGGGTGTGCGGGTGGCCGCGCGAAAAAAGAGGGCGGGCGAGGACCATGGACGTGTTGCCACTGCTGTTGCTGGTGGCGGGGAGTGCCGCGATCGCGGCGGCGGCCCGTCGCACCCCGGTGCCCGCGCCCCTGCTCCTGGTGGCGGTCGGCCTGGCGGTGTCGTACATCCCCGGCGTACCGGACTACACCCTCGACCCCGAGGTGGTCCTCCCCCTGCTGCTGCCTCCGCTCCTCTACACCTCGGCGTCCGACAGCTCCTACCTCGACCTGCGTGCCCAGCTGAGACCGGTCGCGCTGCTCTCGGTCGGATACGTCCTGTTCGCCACCGTGGTGGTCGGCTGGGCCGTCTACCTGCTGGTACCGGGCATGCCGCTGACGGCCGCGCTGGTGCTGGGCGCGGTGGTGGCGCCGCCGGACGCGGTGGCGGCGACGGCGGTGGCGCGGCGGGTCGGACTGCCGTCGCGGATCACGACCATCCTCCAGGGCGAGTCGCTGCTCAACGACGCCACCGCGATCACCGCCTACAAGGTGGCCCTCGCGGCGGCCGTCGGCGAGGGCGCCACCTGGGCCGGCGGCATCGAGGAGTTCCTGCTCGCGGCGGTGGGCGGCGTGGGCGTCGGCCTGATCCTGATGGCCCCGCTGCACTGGCTGCGCACCCACCTCAAGGAACCGCTCCTGCAGAACACGCTCTCCCTCCTCATCCCGTTCGTCGCGTACGGCATCGCCGAGCAGTTCCACGCCTCCGGTGTGCTCGCCGTCGTGGTCGTCGCCCTCTACCTCGGTCACCGCGCCTGGGAGGTCGACTTCGCCACCCGCCTCCAGGAGGAAGCGGTGTGGAAGATGGTCGCGTTCATCCTCGAGTCGGCGGTATTCGCGCTGATCGGCCTGCAACTGCCGGTCGTCCTGCGGGGACTCGGGGCGTACGAGGGTGCCGAGGCCGTCTGGTACGCGGTGGCCGTCTTCCTGGTGGTGGTCGCGGCCCGCTTCGCCTGGGTCTACCCGGCGACCTTCCTGCCCCGGACGGCCTCCGCGCGGATCCGCGAACGCGAGCCGAACCCCACCTGGAGGGGCGCGATGGTGACGTCGTGGGCGGGGATGCGCGGCGTGGTCTCGCTGGCCATCGCCTTCTCGATCCCGGTCACCGTGCACGGCGGCGGCGCCTTCCCGCACCGCAACCTGATCCTGTTCCTGACCTTCACCACGGTGATCGGCACGCTGGTGGCGCAGGGCCTGACCCTGCCCCCGCTGATCCGCCGGCTGCGCTTCCCCGGCCGCGACCCGCAGGCCGAGACCCTCGCCGAGGCCAACGCCCAGGCCCAGGCGTCCCGCGCGGCCGAGAACCGGCTCGACGAGCTCCTCTCCGACGAGCGCAACGAACTGCCCCCGCCGCTCGCCGACCGCCTCCGCGACGTCCTGGAGCGCCGCCGCAACGCCGTCTGGGAGCGCCTCGGGCAGACCAACCCCGTCACCGGCGAGTCCGTCGACGACACCTACCGCAGGCTCTCCCGCGACATGATCAGCGCCGAACGGGAGGTCTTCGTCCGCCTCCGCGACCACCGCTACATCGACGACGAGATGCTGCGGACCCTGCTGCGCCGGCTGGACCTGGAGGAGGCCGCCGCCTACCGGGAGGCGGGCTGAGCCCACGGCGGGCCGGGTGAGCCTGCGGCGGCGGCCGGTCAGGCGGTGATCACCGCGGCCACCGCCGTCCCCCGCGCGAACGCCCCCTCCGCCGCCAGAGCGACAAGTCCGTACAGCAACTTGGCGACATACAGCCGCTCCACCGCCAGACCGTGCCGCGCCTCGAAGTCCGCCGCGAAGGCGTGCAGTTCGGGCGTGGTGCGCCCGTACCCGCCGAAGTGGAACCGCTCGTCGAGCGACCAGTCCCCGCGTCGCCCGCCGAACGCCTCCGCCTGCAGCCGCGCGATCTCGCCGTCCAGGAAACCGCCCTTGAGCACCGGCACCCCCCACACCCGCTGACCGGCCCCGAGACCGGCGGCCAGCCCCGCCAGCGTGCCCCCGGTCCCGCACGCGATCGCCACCACGTCCGCCCGCCCCCGCAATTCCTCCCCGAGGGCCTGGCAGCCGCGCACCGCGGCCGCGTTGCTGCCGCCCTCGGGCACCACGTACGCGTCCTCGGCCCCGGCGGCCCGCAGCAGACCGGCCAGCGTCTCCGGCTCCGCCTTCCGGCGATACGTCGACCTGTCGACGAAGTGCAGCCGCATGCCGTCGGCGGCGCACCGGGAGAGGGACGGGTTGAGCGGGCGGCCGACCAGTTCGTCGCCCCGCACCACCCCGACCGTCGGGAGGCCGAGGAGCCGGCCGGCGGCGGCCGTGGCCCGCAGGTGGTTGGAGTACGCGCCGCCGAAGGTGAGGAGCGGCCGGCCGGCCGCCGCCTCGATGTTCGGGACCAGTTTGCGCCACTTGTTGCCGACCAGATCCGGGTGGATCAGGTCGTCCCGCTTGAGCAGCAGCCGGACGCCGTGCCGGGCGAAACGGTCGTCGGCCACCTCCTGGAGCGGGGAGGGGAGCCGGGGCTTGAGTATGTCGGCGCTGGTCACGCCGTCATTGTCGCCCGGAGCGGGCATCGCGGGTCACTTCGGGCGGCCGGTCACTTCAGGCGGTCCCGGACGCGCTCGCGCAGCCAGGCCATCGTGAAGCCGCGCGGGTCGACCTTCCCCGGCTGCCACTCCGAGTGGCCGATCACCGACCGCTCGGACCAGCCGTGCCGCCGGCACACCGCCGCGGCCACCTTCTCGATCGCCTCCAGCTGGGCCTCGGGCCAGGGGTCCTCGCCGTCGCCCAGGTTCTCGCACTCGAAGCCGTAGAAGTGCCGGTTGCCGTCGGTGTTCGCCTCGTTGTCCGGGGGGAGGGCCTTCTCGGCGATCACGGCGCGCAGGACGTCGTCGTCGCCCGCGCCCGCGTGGTTGGCGCGGCCGTAGCCGACGAGGTGGACCGTGCCGTCCTTGGTGATGACGCCGTGGCAGAGCGGGCCGGGGAGTCCGGCGTAGCCGTCGTGGCAGAGCCGGACCGTGTGGTCGGCGCCGCTGGTCACCGTGTGGTGGATCATCACGCCGTGGACCGGGCCCCAGGGGCCCTTGTGGTTCCGGTTGTGCTCCCGCCAGTCGCCGACCTCGACGACCCTGACGCCCTCGTTCCGCAGTGCGTCGAGGAAAGCGCTCGCGGACATGGGTGGGGCCATGACCGCCTCCTTCACTTTCGTGGTGGCTTGTGCCGGAACTTCTACAGAAGCCCGGATCCGCTGACCACCCCGTTCGAATCGCGTGCGAGTCGATCCGGACAAGTCGGCATATCGCAGGGCGGTGGATCGTGTGATCGATCGGCGTGCCCAGTAGTCCGATGATCTATTCCCGCTCTTTCGGGTAATGGCACCGGCACGCTCCGTGATGACAGGGTGGCCCGTGAGACCGATGCGCGGACAGTTCGGCGTCCACGCAGGTATGGGAGGGCATTTCCTTATGTCGGTAGGCGAAGAGGTCCGCACGGATCAGGGCAAGCCGCAGCAGTCTCTGGACACGGCGGCAGCGCGGAACCTGGCCACCACGACCAAGTCCGCGCCACAGATGCAGGAGATCAGTTCCCGCTGGCTGCTGCGGACACTGCCCTGGACCGACGTCCAGGGTGGTACGTACCGGGTGAACCGACGGCTCACCTACACGGTCGGCGACGGCCGCATCACCTTCCTGAAGACCGGCGACCGCGTCGAGGTCATCCCCGCGGAGCTGGGCGAACTGCCGGTCCTGCGGTCCTACGAGGATCAGGAGGTGCTGGGCGAACTGGCCTCGCGCTGCCGGCAGCGGGACTTCGCCCCCGGCGAGATCATCGCCTCCTTCGGCAACCAGGCGGACGAGGTCTATCTGCTCGCCCACGGCCGCGTGGAGAAGATCGGCACCGGCCCGTACGGCGACGACGCGGTCCTCGGCGTCCTCGCCGACGGCGCGCACTTCGGCGAAACGGGCTTGATCGACCCGGACGCCATCTGGGAGTACACCGCCCGCGCGGACACCGCCTGCACCGTGCTCACCCTGTCCCGGCAGGACTTCGAGCAGGTGGCCGAGCGCGCCGACTCGCTGCGCGAGCACCTCCAGCAGCTGCGCGCGATCCCCGAGCAGCGCACCAACAAGTACGGCGAGAAGGAGGTCGACCTCGCGGCCGGTCACAGCGGCGAGCCCGACATCCCGCACACCTTCGTCGACTACGAGGCCCGGCCGCGCGAGTACGAGCTGAGCATCGCCCAGACCGTGCTGCGCATCCACACCCGCGTCGCCGACCTCTACAACCAGCCCATGAACCAGACCGAGCAGCAGCTGCGGCTCACCGTCGAGGCGTTGAAGGAGCGCCAGGAGCACGAACTCGTCAACAACCCGGAGTTCGGCCTGCTCAGCAACTGCCAGTACGACCAGCGGCTGCAGCCGCACGACGGCGCGCCCAGCCCGGACGACATGGACGAGCTGCTCAGCCGCCGGCGTGGCACCAAGCTCTTCCTCGCCCACCCGCGCGCGATCGCCGCCTTCGGCCGCGAGCTCAACAAGCGCGGACTGGTCCCGGAGAGCGTCGAGATCGGCGGCAACCGCATCCCGACCTGGCGCGGGGTCCCGATCTACCCGTGCAACAAGATCCCGGTCACCGAGGCCCGGACCACCTCGATCATCGCCATGCGTACCGGCGAGGCCGACCAGGGCGTCATCGGGCTGCGGCAGTCCGGGATCCCCGACGAGATCGAGCCGAGCCTCTCGGTCCGCTTCATGGGCATCAACGAGCAGGCGATCATCAGTTACCTGGTTACGGCCTACTACTCGGCGGCCGTTCTGGTCCCGGACGCGCTCGGCGTGCTGGAGAACGTCGAGATCGGCCGCTGGAGGTGACGTTTCCGCACTTGGCGGCCGTGTTCCCGCCCTCCGGGGCGGGTACACCCTCGGGGTACGTGCCGAGCCGGGGCGGGGACGCCGCGGTACGCGCACTCCGCGAGGGGGAGGCCATGGCCGAGTTCGTGACGCAGCGGCAGCACAGTCCGACGGAGGCGACGCCGCGGGACTCGGCGTTGACCGGGACACCCGGGTGGGCCGAACCGCTCGACGGAGCCGAGGCGACGGGCCTGCTGGACCGCGCCCGGGCCTTCGTCGACCCCGAACTGCGCACGGCCGTCGAGTCGTTGCCCGACTCGATGCGGCGGATCGCCCGCTACCACCTCGGCTGGGAGGACGCGGACGGCACCCCGGCCACGGGCAACGCGGGCAAGGCCATCCGCCCGGCGCTGGTCCTCGCCGCCGCCGACGCGCTCGGCGGAGCGGGGGCCCGCGCGGCCGCCGTACGGGCCGCGGCCGCCGTGGAACTGGTGCACAACTTCACCCTGCTGCACGACGACGTCATGGACCGGGACACCTCCCGCAGGCACCGGCCCACCGCCTGGACCGTGTTCGGCGACGCCGACGCGATCCTCGCCGGGGACGCCCTCCAGGCGCTGGCCCTCAGGCTGCTCGCCGAGGACCCGCACCCGGCGTCCGGAGCGGCCGCCGCCCGGCTCGCCGACTGCGTCCTCGAACTCTGCGCCGGGCAGCACGCGGACACCGCCATGGAACACCGGGCGCCCGAGGAGGTCACCCTCGACGAGGCGCTCGCCATGGCCGAGGCCAAGACCGGCGCGCTGCTCGGCTGCGCCTGCGCCCTGGGCGCGCTGTACGCCGGGGCGGGAGCGGCGGGCGTGGCCGCGCTCGACGGCTTCGGCCGGCAGGCCGGGCTCGCCTTCCAGCTGATCGACGACGTCATCGGGATATGGGGCGATCCACGGCGCACCGGCAAGCCGGCCGGCGCGGACCTGGCCGCCCGCAAGAAGTCCCTGCCGGTCGTCGCCGCCCTCACCTCCGGCACCCCGGCCGGCGGCGAACTCGCCGCGCTGTACGGCGAGCCGCACGTCCGGGCCGACGCCGACGAGATCGCGCGTACGGCACGGGCCGTGGAGCGGGCGGGCGGCCGGGACTGGGCACAGTCCGAGGCGGCCGACCGGATGGCCCGGGCGGTGCAGGAACTCGCCCGTGCCGTGCCCGACCCCGAATCGGCGGGCGGCCTGCTCGCGCTCGCCGAGTTCGTGACCCGGCGCAGCCGGTGAAGACCCCGGAGTCCCCGGGACCGCGCGGCTCCTGACCCCGCGCGGACCCCCGGGGGCTCCGGCCCGACGGGTCCCGCACATCCCCACGGTGTGCGGGGCCCGCCGACTCACGCCGGATCCCCGCGCATCCCGGCCGACGCCGGGCGCCGCACCCGGCTCCGGCCTACCCTGGGGACATGACCAGCCAGGACCAGGCCTGTCCGGTCTGCGGACAGCCCGTCGAGAGCGTGGTGCACCGGCACAAGACGCTGGGCGCCTGGGTTCCGGTGTGGGGGCCCGGCCCCTGCCGCAACCCCGCCTGCGCCGAGTACTCCGGACCACCGATCCCCCAGGAGCAGCCCCCGCAGCCCGCTCCGCCGCCGGGGGAGTCCCCTCCTCCGGAATCCGCCGCGAAGAGCTCCTGAGCCGGTGTCGGGAATCCCGGGGCGGCAGCGGCGTCCCCGGTGAGAGCCGCCCGGCCGACGCCGTAGCGTGAGCGCATGACCGGACTTCCGAACATCCTGCACATCACCGAGCGCTCCCTGTGGGAGGAGGCCCGCGCGCGAGGCGCCTTCGAGTGGTCCACCCGGGGCCGCACCCTCGCGGAGGAGGGCTTCATCCACTGCTCCACCCCCGACCAACTCCCGCGCGTGGCGGCCTTCCTGTACGGCTCCTACGACGGACCGGACGAGCTGGTGGTCCTGGTCGTGGACCCGGCCCGGGTCGGGGTGCCGGTGAAGTGGGAGGCGGTGAAGCCGGGCGGCGAGGAGTTCCCGCACGTGTACGGGCCGATCCCGGTCACGGCCGTGGTGGAGGTGCGTCCGTGGCCGTGACGGCCGGCAGGCCGCCCGTCTCCGGGTCCCGGCCGGTCAGGCAGTAGACGCCGCCCGCCGGGTCGCGCATCACCGCCCAGCGCCGGCCGTCGGCCACGTGCACGGCGCCGAGTTCCTCGTGCCGGGCCCGGGTCGCCGCGATGTCCGCGCAGGCCAGGTCGAGGTGGGCGGCGGCGGGCTGCTCGTCGTCCAGCCGCTGGAGCAGGATCCGCACCGGCAGCCCGGCCGGCGGCCTGAGCACCCGGAACTCCGGCAGCGCGCCGGCCAGCAGCTCCCAGCCGGTCAGTTCGGCCCAGAACGCGGTCTCCGGTTCGTAGGCGGACGGCGGGATGTCGAGGCTGAGCTGGTCGAGCCGGCTGCCCGCCACCACCGGCGGCCGGACCGACTCCCCGTGCCAGGGCACCGCGCAGAACGACTGCCCGGCGGGCGACCGCAGCACGGCCTCCCCGTCGTGCTCGGCGACCGCCTCGGCGCCCAGCTCCCGGGCCCGCTTCACCAGCCCCGGCACATCCTCGACGCAGAGATCCAGGTGGGCTCCGCCGGGGCCCGCGTCGACCCCCTGGACCTTGACGCAGGCGTCCACGCCGCTGGCCGGGAGCAGCGTCACGAACTCGTCGTTCTCACCGCGGGGCGCGGAGAGGAAGGTGCCGGTGACGGCCGTCCAGAAGGCCTGGGCGGTGGCCAGGTGCGCGAGGGGGCGGTCGGCGAAGGCGTACGTCCAGCGGATGCTCATGGACGGGATCGTAAAGGGGGCACCCGGCGGCCACCCGGCTCCGGGCGGCTACCGGCGCTCCATGAAACGCAGCAGGTTCCCCGCCGGGTCCCGGAACGCGCAGTCCCGGACGCCCCAGTGCTGGTCCGTCGGCTCCTGGAGCACCTCGCCGCCGTACTCCCGCACCCGCTCGTACAACGCGTCGCAGTCGGTGGTGGAGAAGATGACCCCGCGCAGCATGCCCTTGGCCAGCAGCTCCGCCATGGCCTGCCGGTCGGCGGGGGAGGCGTCCGGATTGGCGCCGGGCGGCTCCAGCACGATCTCCACGCCCGGCTGCAGCGGCGACCCGACGGTCACCCACCGCATCCCCTCGAACTCCACGTCGTTGTGGACCTCCAGGCCGAGGACATCACGGTAGAAGGCCAGCGCCTTGTCGTGGTCGTCGACGGCGATGAAGCACTGCGCGAGTTTTACGTCCATGGGGTCAGGCTAGGGCGATCCCGGCCGCGGTGCTTGGTCAGCTCATGGCCCAGACGTAGGGGTCGTGGTCCGGGGGCGGGGCGGCCCGGGCGACGGGGGTTTCGGCGACGGGGGGTGGGCCGGCGGCCGGGGCCCCGGTGAGGGAGTCCAGGAGCGTGCGGGTGAGCGGGCCGACGAGGGACCGGCGGGGCGGCGAGGGGTCGGTCCGGTTCGCGGTGAGGACGTCCGCGACCACCGGGTTCGCGGACGCCAGCAGGGCGAGCAGGATGTGGAACGGCTGCACGAGCCGATGGCCGAGCCGCTCGGCCTCCACACCGGCCGCCTCGAACACGGCGCTCGTCTCGCCGGTCAGCGGCAGGAAGTCGCCCGGTTCGGCCGTGCCCTTGCCGAGGGCGGTGACCAGTTCCGCACGCACCGCCCCGAACGGCGCGTCCGGCAGCCCTTCGAGGTGGTCCTCGCGGAGGAGGGCCAGCAGGACGTGCCCGGGCTCGACGTACCAGTGCCGGAGCGCACGCGCTTCCTCGTGGGCCCGCTCCACCACGAGGTGCGAGCGCTCACCGAACCTCTCGTACACCGCTCACCCCCGCCAGGTCCTCCCGTGCCCTGCGGGTGTGCGGATGGTCCGCCCCCAGCACCCGCTCCCGTACCGCCACCACCTCCCGCAGCAGCGCCCGTGCCTCCGCCCGGCCGCCGGTGAACGCCAGGTTCCGGGCGAGCAGATGCCGGGTCCGCAGGGTGTGCGGATGGTCCGTGCCCAGCACCCGCCCCCGGTCCGCCAGCAGCACCCGGAACATCGCCACCGCCTCCTCCCGGTGTCCCGCCTCGCCGAGGTTGACGGCGAGGAACTGGCGGGTGCGCAGGGTGTCCTCGTGGTCCGGGCCGAGCAGCCGCAGCTGGTCGGCGAGGAGCGGGCGCAGCAGGCCGGCCGCCGCCACGGGGCTGCCCGCGCCGCCCAGGCTGTGCGCGTGGGCCTGGCGGCCGCGCAGGGTGTCCGCGTGCTCGGCGCCCAGGATCCGGGTCTGCTCGTCGACGATCGTCCGGAGCCGCTCGGCCGCCCCCGCCCAGTCCCCGGCCTTGCCCTGCTCGACGGCGGCGGCCTGGCGGTCGCGCAGTTCGGGGCCCGCGGTGCCGGCGAACGCGCGGTTGATCCCGAGGGCGATCGAACCGGCCGTACCGACGCCTCGGTTGAGCGGGGCGGGCAGGCCCTCGGCGCCCATGATCGCCCGCAGCCTGCGGTAGAGGTCGTCGACCGTCAGCAACTCGGGGCCGCCGACCACCCCTTCGCGCAGCAGCCGGATCAACCGGCCGGAGAACGCGGTGTGTTCCTCCCCGGGGAGGGCGAGGGCGACCTGGTCGCGCTGGGCGGAGGTCAGGACGTAGGTGCCGGCCACCTCCAGCTGGTCGATCCGCCCGGCACCCGTACCCGCACCGAGCGAGTCGCCGACCGCGCGGCCGGAGAAGCAGCAGTCGAGGACCACCACCTTGGTCTCGGCGGGGGAGTCGAGGACGGCGTCGCGGAGCTTGTCGTACTCCAGGGAGTTGAACTCGGGCGCCTCCCAACGGCTGTCGGGCAGTGCGAGATACAGGCCGTGGCGGCGGCCGGCGACCAGGCCGTGACCGGCGTAGAAGACCAGCAGGAGGTCCTCGGCCCCGGCGACGGCGGAGCGCAGCCGGTCGCCGACCGTGCGCAGGTCGCCGTCGTCGAGCAGGACCGTGCAGTGGCCGTCCGGGACGAGCCCGTGGGACGGCTCGGTGAGCAGCCCGGCGAGGTCGGTGACGGTCTTCTCGACGGCCGGCAGGTCCGGCAGTTCCGGGTCGGCGTAGCGGCTCGCGCCGATCAGGACGACGCGGGAGCGGCGGGGGTCGGGAAGGCGCACGTCACTCCCGTACGTCCTGCTGGTCCAGGGCCTGCCGCAGCAGTTGCTCCACGTCCTCGCGGCTGACCCGGCGGGCGTCGATCTCGACGGTGGGGCCGTTCTCCCGTCCGACGGTCAGCTTCACGTCGCTGCGGCGCGGCTGGGTGATCCAGGCGCGCAGGCAGGAGGCGAGGACCGTGAGCGGGCCGCCCGCGCCCAGCAGCACGGACACGGTGTCGAGCGGGACGCCCAGCCGGCCCTCGACCGGGGCGCCCCCGGCCGGCCGGACCCTGCCGGCGAGCGCCGGCTCGCCTCTGAGCCAGTCGGTCAGGGACTCGGCGTCCGCCACCGGGGCGGCGCTCAGGACGGAGATGAATGCGGTGGTCACGGCTCCCCCGAATGCGTCCGACGACCCTGTGCACAAGCCTTGTCGGGCAACGATGTTGACGGTGACGGCCAGTGTACGGCCGGGAAGCGGTGAGTGACCTGCCCAGGGAGGGGCGGAGCGCGCGATCAGTACGGGCGACGGCGCGGGCGGGTGAAGGTCCGGGCCACGCAGGACGGGATCACCGTGCTCTCCTCGTGGTCCCGGGCGCGGTACGCGCTCGGCGTCTCCCCGACCAGCTCGGTGAACCGCGAGCTGAAGGAGCCCAGGGAGGTACAGCCGACGGCCATGCACACCTCGGTCACCGTGAGGTCGCCGCGCCGCAGCAGCGCCTTGGCCCGTTCGACCCGCCGGGTCATGAGATAGCTGTACGGCGTCTCCCCGAAGGCTTTGCGGAAGCTGCGCTGGAAGTGGCCGGGGGACATGAGCGCGGTACGCGCCAGTTCGGTCATGTCGAGCGCCTCGGCGTACTCCCGGTCCATGCGGTCGCGCGCCCGGCGCAACCGCCTCAAATCCTCCAGGGTCATAACCCCAGCATGACATGCACATCTCGTGCCTGGACCGGGCTTGTTCTTGAACCTTCGTTCGCCTCCGGTTCTCGCGCAATTGGCTCACCCTTGTTTGCATAGAAGAATGGATCACATCACGTTCCTCGTGGCGGTCGTGATCGTCACGGCACTTGCGTTCGACTTCACCAACGGGTTTCACGACACGGCGAACGCGATGGCCACGTCCATCGCGACAGGCGCGCTCAAACCGAAGACGGCCGTTCTGATCAGTGGCGTACTGAACCTGGTCGGAGCCTTCCTCTCCACGGAGGTCGCCAAGACGATCTCCGGCGGCATTGTGAACGACGCCAAGGTGACTCCGGCGATGATCTTCGCGGGGCTCGTGGGGGCCATCCTCTGGAATCTGGTGACGTGGTTGGTCGGGTTGCCCTCCAGCTCCTCGCACGCCCTGTTCGGCGGGCTGATCGGCGCGGTATGGGTCGGCGCGGGCTCCGGTGCGATCAACTTCGACAAGGTTGTGGAGAAGATCATCATTCCGGCGTTCGCCTCTCCGGTGGTGGCGGGCGTCGCCGCGCTGATCGCGACGTACTGCGCCTACAAGCTCACCCACCGAGGCCGCGCGGAGTCCGTGACCAAGGGCTTCCGGCTCGGGCAGATCGGCTCGGCCTCGCTGGTCTCGCTCGCGCACGGCACCAACGACGCCCAGAAGACCATGGGCATCATCACCCTGACCCTGATCTCCGTCGGCGCGCTCCCGGGCGACGCCGGCCCGCCGCTCTGGGTGATCTTCAGCGCCGGTCTCGCCATCGCCCTCGGCACCTACATCGGCGGCTGGCGGATCATCCGCACCATGGGCAAGGGCCTGACCGAGATCCAGTCCCCGCAGGGCTTCGCGGCGGAGACCGCCTCCACGGCCGTCATCCTGACCTCCGCCCACATGGGCTTCGCGCTGTCCACCACGCAGGTCGCCTCCGGTTCCATCCTCGGCGCGGGCGTCGGCCGGCGGCTCGCGGAGGTCCGCTGGGGCGTCGCCGGCCGCATGGTGGCCGCCTGGGTGATCACCCTGCCCTGTGCCGCCCTGGTCGGAGGCATCTCGGCGGCCGCGGTCAAACACGGCGGAAACTTCGGCACGGTCGTGGTCGCACTGGTCGGCGCCGCGCTCGCGGCGGGCATCGTCCTGCTCTCGCGCCGCAACCCGATCGACGCGAAGAACGTCAACGACGGGCACGAGGTCGCCATCCGCACCACGCCCCCGTCCAACGTCGGCACCGCCGCCTGAGTCAGGGAGTCCCCATGAGCATCGACTGGACCTCACTCGGCGAGGTCACCGCGGTGAGCATCGGAGTTACATTCGCAGTGGTGGTCGTCTTCGCCTTCGGCGTCCTCGGGTACGCCCGTCACGAGGACGCCAAGGAGCACGGCGGCACCGGCGCGGTCGGCATCGCCCAGGCAGGGCTGTGCTTCCTCGCCTGCGCGGCCGTGGTGGCGTACGGCATCTACCTGATCGTGCCGCAGTTCCACTGACCCCACTTATGCGCTGAGGAGGACTGGATGACGACGCCGGACCTGCTGTCCGAGCTGGCCGACCTGAAGGTCGACTACAGCGACCCGGACGACCCCGTACTCATCCGCCCGGACGGGTCCCCGATCGACACCTGGCGGGAGAACTACCCGTACGCGTCCCGTATGGAGCGCAAGGAGTACGAGTGGCACAAGCGGCTGCAGCAGATCGAGCTGCTGAAGCTGCAGACCTGGATCAAGGAGACGGGACGCCGGATCGTCATCGTCTTCGAGGGCCGGGACGCGGCCGGCAAGGGCGGCACGATCAAGCGCTTCACGGAGCACCTGAACCCCCGTGGCGCGCGCGTGGTGGCCCTGGAGAAGCCGACCGAGCGCGAGAGCGGTCAGTGGTACTTCCAGCGCTACGTCGAGTACCTGCCGACCGCCGGCGAGATCGTGATGTTCGACCGGTCCTGGTACAACCGGGCCGGCGTCGAGCGGGTCATGGGCTTCTGCTCGGACGACCAGTACCGGCGCTTCATGCGCCAGGCCCCGCTGTTCGAGCGGATGCTCGTCGACGACGGCGTCGACCTGGTGAAGTTCTGGTTCTCGGTCTCGCAGAGCGAGCAGCGGACCCGCTTCACGATCCGGCAGGTCGACCCGGTACGGCAGTGGAAGCTCAGCCCGATGGACCTGGCCTCGCTGGACCGCTGGGACGACTACACGGCCGCGAAGGTCGCCATGTTCCGTGAGACGGACACGGAGTACGCGCCCTGGACGGTGGTCAAGAGCAACGACAAGAAGCGGGCCCGCGTCGAGGCCATGCGCAGTGTGCTGGCCCGCTTCGACTACGCCAACAAGGACGAGGAGGTCGTCGGCAGCCCGGACCCGCGGATCGTGGGCGCGGCGGCGGGCCTCCTGGAGGCCGGCGAGGACGACCACGACGGCGGGCACTAGCACCGCCACCGAAGCTGCCGGCCGGATCCCCGGCCGGCCGCTTTGCATGCGGAACCGGATGGACACGGCTCAGCCCGGTGTCTCAGGATCTTCCGTATGATCCGCGACGCCACCGAGAACGACATTCCCGAGATCCGCGCGATGATCCGCGAACTCGCCGCGTACGAACGGTCCGTGGAGCAGGCCCGGGCCACCGGGGAGCAGCTCCGCGAGGCGCTGTTCGGCGCCCGCCCCGCCGCCTACGCCCTCATCGCCGAGGACGACACCACGGGCGAGGTCGTGGGCTACGCCCTGTGGTTCCCGCGCTTCTCGACCTGGACCGGCACCCGGGGCATGCACCTGGAGGACCTCTACGTACGGCCCCACGCCCGCGGCGGCGGCCACGGCAGGTCCCTGCTCGCCTCCCTCGCCGCGCTCTGCCTGCGCAGCGGCTACGAGCGCTTCGAGTGGTGGGTCCTGTCCTGGAACGAGCCGGCGGTCGACTTCTACCGGTCCCTCGGGGCGGACTTCCTGGACGAGTGGCGAATCTGCCGGCTGACCGACGAGCCGCTCAGGAAACTCGCCACGCACGCCCCGGACGCCACCCGGACACGGCAGGAAAAAACCGCACCCGGACCACGGGAAGACCGGGGTCCGGGTGCGGTTGGGTAAGGCTTTCGCAACTCAAACAGTCGCAGATCAGGCCTTCTTGGTCTCCCAGAAGATCTTGTCGATCTCGGCGATGAGCTCCAGGGCCTTCTCACCGGTCTTCGGGTCCGTGGACGCCTTGGCGGCGGACAGGGCCTTCAGGGTGTCGTTCACCAGGACGTGCAGCTGGGGGTACTTCTCGAAGTGCGGGGGCTTGAAGTAGTCGCTCCACAGCACCGAGACGTGGTGCTTGGCGAGCTCGGCGCGCTGCTCCTTGATGACAACGGCGCGAGCCTGGAAGTGCGGGTCGTCGTTGGCGGCCATCTTCTCCTGCACGGCCTTCACCGACTCCGCCTCGATGCGGGCCTGGGCCGGGTCGTACACGCCGCAGGGCAGGTCGCAGTGCGCGCTGACCTTGACCTTGGGGGCAAACAGGCGGGAAAGCATGGAGCATTCCTTCCTCGTGATCGTCTTCTCAGGTGGGACATTACTCCCTGGGAAGCGTGATTTCGCGAGTGCCCCCATGGGCTTAGGACAAAAGTCCAGGGTCAGACTGAGACTGGTGGAGGAACGGACCGGGGAGGTGCCGGGGATGCCGGAGCTGTCGCAGGAGACCGAGCGGGGGAGGGGCGCCGCGCCCTTCGGACTGGCCGAGGTGACCGGCCCGTCCATGGTGCCCACGCTGTACCAGGGGGATCAGCTCCTGGTGCGGTACGGCGCCCGGGTGAGGGCCGGTGACGTCGTCGTCCTGCGCCATCCGTTCCAGCAGGACCTGCTGGTCGTCAAACGCGCCGTGGAGCCGCGCGAGGGCGGCTGGTGGGTGCTGGGGGACAACGCGTACGCGGGCGGGGACAGCACGGACTACGGGACCGTGCCCGAGGAGCTGATCCTCGGCCGGGCCCTGGTGCGGTGGCGGCCGCTGGGGGCCGGTCAGCGCTCGCCGTTGGCGCTGGTGCGCTGGGCGGTCTCCGCGCTGCGGCCGGTGCTCTCCGGGCGTTCCGCCTCCAGGCGTTTGCGGGCCCGGTAGGCGGCCACGTTGGCGCGGGTCGCGCAGCGGTCCGAGCAGTAGCGCCGGGAGCGGTTGGTGGAGGTGTCGAGGTAGGCGTTGCGGCACGGCGGCGCCTCGCACAGGCCGAGCCGGTCGACGCCGTACTCGGTGAGGTGGAAGGCGAGGCCCATCGCCGCGATCGCCGTGTAGCCGGCCGTGGCGTTGGAGGGGTGGTCGGCCAGGTGCATGTGCCACAGCGGGCGGCCGTCGTCGTCCCGGAAGTCGTGGCCGGAGATCTGCGGGCTGACCGGGAACTCCAGCAGGAGTGAGTTCAGCAGGTCGACCGCGAGGGTCTCCTCGCCCTTGTCGGCGGCCTCGAAGACCGCGCGCAGCCGGGCCCGCACCGAGCGGAAGCGGGTGAGGTCGGCGTCGGTGGCGCGCCGGGCGGCCTGCTGGTTGCCGCCGAAGAGGTCGCGGACGGCCTCGACCGAGGTCAGGGAGTCCTTGCCCCGGGCCGGCTCCTCGCTGTTGACGAGACGGACGGCGTAATCCGAGTAATAGGCCAGTTCCACTTGTAGTCCTTACGAGGGCGCTCTATGGTCGGTCGTGTGGTCGGGTAACAGCCGGTCGTGCTTCCAGGGTATTACGGGACATGCGGGTGGAGAGGTGTCATGACGGACGCTACGACGACCACTGCCGGTGCCGACTGGGGTGCCTGGCAGGAGAGCTGGGACCGGCAGCAGGAGTGGTACATGCCGGACCGCGAGGAACGGTTCCGGATCATGCTCGACATGGTGGAGGCGCTCGCCGGTACCGCCCCGCGCGTCCTCGACCTGGCCTGCGGCACCGGCAGCATCACCGCCCGGCTGCTCGACCGCCTCCCGGACGCGGTGAGCGTCGGCGTCGACCTCGACCCGGCCCTGCTCGCCATCGCCGAGGGCACCTTCGCGGGCGACGACCGGGCCACGTTCGTCACCGCCGACCTCAAGGACCCGCAGTGGACCACGAGGCTGCCGTACGACTCGTACGACGCCGTCCTGACCGCCACGGCCCTGCACTGGCTGCACAGCGAACCCCTCGCGGCCCTCTACGGTCAGGTCGCGGGACTCGTCCGCGACGGCGGTGTCTTCATGAACGCGGACCACATGATCGACGAGAGCACGCCCCGGATCAACGCGGCGGAGCGGGCGCAGCGGCATCTCCGCATGGATCAGGCCAAGGCCTCGGGCGCGCTGGACTGGGCCGAGTGGTGGCAACTGGCGGCCCAGGACCCGGTGCTGGCCGGTCCGACCGCCCGCCGCTTCGAGATCTACGGCGAGCACGCGGACAGTGACATGCCGTCGGCGGCCTGGCACGCGCGCGTGCTGCGGGAGAAGGGGTTCGGGGAGGCCCGGCCCGTGTGGTGCTCGCCCTCGGACACCCTGCTGCTCGCCGTCAAGTAGTCGCCGTCACGCAGACCGAAGGGGCGGTACGAGCATGCTCGTACCGCCCCTTGTGGGTCGTACCGCTACAGCACCTTCGACAGGAACGACTTCGTCCGGTCGTGCTGGGGGTTGCCCAGGACGTCGCGCGGGTGGCCGGACTCGACCACCACGCCGTCGTCCATGAAGACCAGGCTGTCGCCGACCTCGCGGGCGAAGCCCATCTCGTGCGTGACGACGATCATCGTCATGCCGTCCTCGGCCAGGTCCCGCATCACGTCCAGGACCTCGCCGACCAGCTCCGGGTCGAGCGCGGAGGTCGGCTCGTCGAAGAGCATCAGCTTGGGCTGCATGGCGAGCGCGCGGGCGATCGCGACGCGCTGCTGCTGGCCGCCGGAGAGCTGCGCCGGGTAGTGGCCCTTGCGGTCGCCGAGACCCACCCGGTCCAGGAGCCGCTCCGCCCGCTCCCGGGCGACGGCCTTGGACTCGCGCTTGACCTGGACCGGCGCCTCCATGACGTTCTCCAGAGCCGTCATGTGCGGGAAGAGGTTGAAGCGCTGGAACACCATGCCGATGTCCCGCCGCTGCGCCGCGACCTCCTTCTCCTTCAGCTCGTAGAGCTTGTCGCCGTGCTGGCGGTAGCCGACCAGGCTGCCGTCCACGTACAGGCGGCCGGCGCTGATCTTCTCGAGGTGGTTGATGCACCGCAGGAAGGTGGACTTGCCGGAACCGGACGGGCCGATCAGGCAGAACACCTCGCGGGGCAGCACCTCCAGGTCGATGCCCTTGAGGATGTGCGACAGCCCGAACGACTTGTGCACGCCCTCGGACTTGACCATCGGGGCGCCGCTGCTCGGCGGGGTGATGTCCTTGGCGAGAGAGGTCATCGGGCCACCTCCGGGCGACGGAACGAACCCCACTGGGACAGATTCTTCCGCAGCCGCTGCAGCGGGGTGGGCGGGAGGTTGCGCGAGGAACCGCGGGCGTAACGGCGTTCGATGTAGTACTGCACGATGCTGAAGATCGTGGTCAGGAACAGGTACCAGATGCAGGCGACGAAGTACATCTCGACGACCGCCAGCGAGGTGCTGGAGATGTCCGTGGCCTTCTTGATCAGCTCGGGGAGCTGGACCGCGTAGGCCAGCGACGAGGTCTTCAGCATGTTGATGAACTCGTTGCCGGTCGGCGGGATGATCACCCGCATCGCCTGCGGCAGGATCACCCGGCGCAGCGTCTGGCCCTGGGTCATGCCCAGCGCGTGCGAGGCCTCCGTCTGCCCCTCGTCGACCGACTGGATGCCGGCGCGGACGATCTCCGACATGTACGCGGCCTCGTTGAGGCCGAGGCCCAGCAGGGCGGTGAGGACCGGGGTCATCACCTGGTTCATCTCGTCCTTGTAGAACCCCAGGTTCAGGATGGGGAAGACCAGCGCGATGTTGTACCAGAGCAGCAGCTGGACCAGGACCGGGGTGCCGCGGAAGAACCAGATGTAGAACCAGGACACCGTGCTGGTGACCGGGTTCGACGACAGTCGCATCACCGCGAGGATCACGCCGAGCGCGACGCCGAGCACCATGGCGAGGACCGAGATGTAGAGCGTGGTCCAGGCGCCGGAGACGATGCCCTTGTCGAAGAGGTAGTCGGGGATGACGTTGTAGTTGATCTTCGCGTTGGAGAAGGCGATCCCGATCATCACCACGAGGGCGAGGACCACGACGCCGGACACCCAGCGGCCGTAGTGGCGGACCGGGATGGCCTTGATCTGCTCCGGCGGCACCGACGCCGCCGGAACCTTGTCGACCGGTTCAGTCACAGTGACAGTCCTTCAGTCGTGCCCGAGGCCGTTCAGGAGCCGCCGTTGATCTTCGCCTCGGTGACCGCGCCCTGCGTCACGTTCCACTTCTCCAGGATCTTCTGGTAGTCGCCGTTCTTGATGATGGCGGCCATCGCGGCCTGGAGCGCGTCGCGCAGCTGGGTGTTCTCCTTGGCGACCGCGATGCCGTACGGGCCGGCCTCGATCTGGTCGCCGACGACCTCGAAGTCCTTGCCGCTGCCGGAGGTCTTCGCGTTGTAGGCGGCCACCGGGAAGTCGTTCAGGTCGGCGACCGAGGCACCCTGCTTCAGCCGGAGCAGCGCCTCCGGGTCGGTGTCGAAGGTCTGCAGGTCGATGGCCTTGTTGCCGTCCTTCGTACACTTCTCGCTCTGCGCCTTGGCGATGCCCTCGGACGTGGTGCCCTTCTGCAGGGCCACGACCTTGCCGCACAGGTCGTCCAGGGACTTGATGCCCTTCGGGTTGCCCTTCTGGACCAGGATCGAGGTGCCGGCGGTGAAGTAGTCGACGAAGTCGACGCCGTTTCCGGCCTTCTTGCCGGTGTCGGAGTCGATGCCGTTCTGGCGGTCCTTGGTGTCGTTCATCGCCGACATGATCACGTTGAAGCGGTTGGCCTGCAGACCCACGATGAGCTGGTCGAACTTGCCGTTCTGGAAGTCGAACCGCACGCCCAGCTGCTTGCCCAGCGCGTCCGCGATGTCCGGGTCGACACCGACGGCCTTGCCGTTCTCCATGTACTCGACCGGCGGGTAGGCGATGTCCGAGCCCACCTTGATCACGCCGGCCTTGCGGATGTCGGCCGGCAGCTTGCCCGCCAGCGGGGCCGAGGACGTCGAGGAGGAGGAGCCGCCGTCGCTGCCCTTGTCCGTCTGGTCACCGCAGCCGGTGAGGACAAGGGCGCCTGCGACCGCGATCGCACCGAACGCGGCAATCTGGGAGCGCGAGGTGGTGGTACGACGGGTGGAGCTTGCGGTCATGGTGGGTTCCTCCGGCAGTGGGTAGGACAAGCCGATATACCGATGTGTCTGATATGTCGATGTGCCGATGGGTCGACGGAAACACACACCTTCGGGTGTCGCGACCTCGTGGGTTTACGGCATCCTGCCATTGGGATTGCTCCATTCAGGCCTGTCACCATGTCAAAATCGGATAACGGGTGCCCCCCGGGACGCGCCAGGTCGACCCCTCCCCGGCCCGTCGCCCCGCACATCTGCGGGAATCCCACCTTCCGGCCGGAAGATCTTCGGTTCTTCTCCGGTTCATTCCACGGCGCGGCAGGACGGCATACGACGGCCACTTCCCCGCTCATCTGTCGGCTGTCTACGACATCCGTGATGTGACCTTGCACCTATTCGACTCGTCGTGGGCGCCGTCCGTCCGGTAAGAAGGTTCTTTACACCCCTCATCCGGGGCTCAGGGCGCGTGTGCGGCGCGCCCGTCGCGCAGGTGCTCGTACGTGCCACTCGTACGTATCAGTGATCGGGCCCTGCGCGGTGCCCGCCCACCCCCTCACCGGGAGTGGCCGACCCTCAAACCATGCATACCTAAGGGGTAAGACAAGTGGCAGCGGAGATCGTCAATCCTCGCAGCGACAGCACGTCGGGCAATACGGACCAGGACGGCGGGGCCGAGCCCCTCGATTCCTTCGATCCGGCCTTCGCGCTGCACCGCGGCGGCAAGATGGCCGTGCAGGCCACCGTGCCGCTGCGCGACAAGGACGACCTTTCCCTCGCGTACACGCCCGGCGTCGCGCGCGTGTGCACCGCGATCGCGGAACAGCCCGAGCTGGTCAACGACTACACCTGGAAGTCGTCCGTCGTCGCCGTCGTCACCGACGGCACGGCCGTGCTCGGACTCGGGGACATCGGCCCCGAGGCCTCCCTCCCCGTGATGGAGGGCAAGGCGATCCTCTTCAAGCAGTTCGGCGGCGTGGACGCGGTTCCGATCGCGCTCGCCTGCACCGGTGTCGACGAGATCGTGGAGACCGTCGTCCGGCTCGCCCCCTCCTTCGGGGGAATCAACCTGGAGGACATCTCGGCACCGCGGTGCTTCGAGATCGAGCGCAAGCTCCAGGAGCGCGTCGACATCCCGGTCTTCCACGACGACCAGCACGGTACGGCCGTGGTGACGCTGGCGGCGCTGCGGAACGCGGCACGGCTCAGCCGGCGGGAGATCGGGCAGCTCCGGGCGGTCATCTCGGGCGCCGGCGCGGCCGGGGTCGCCATCGCCAAGATGCTGGTCGAGGCCGGCATCGGGGACGTCGCCCTGACCGACCGCAAGGGCATCATCTCGGCCGACCGCGACGACCTCACCGAGGTCAAGCGCCAGGTCGCCGGCTTCACCAACAAGGCCGGGCTCAAGGGCACCCTCGAGGACGCGCTGGCCGGCGCGGACGTCTTCATCGGCGTCTCCGGCGGTACGGTCCCGGAGGAGGCGGTCGCCTCCATGGCGGACGGCGCCTTCGTCTTCGCGATGGCCAACCCGAACCCCGAGGTGCACCCCGACGTCGCCCACAAGTACGCGGCGGTCGTGGCGACCGGGCGGTCGGACTTCCCGAACCAGATCAACAACGTGCTGGCGTTCCCGGGCATCTTCGCGGGCGCGCTCCAGGTGCGGGCCTCCCGGATCACCGAGGGGATGAAGATCGCGGCGGCGGAGGCGCTGGCGGCGGTCGTCGGCGACGATCTTGCCGCCGACTATGTCATTCCGTCTCCGTTCGATGAGCGGGTTGCTCCTGCGGTGACCGCGGCGGTGGCGGCGGCGGCGCGGGCCGAAGGGGTTGCGCGGCGGTAACTCGAATGGCCCCGCTCCTTTTGGGCGGGGCCATTTCTTTGCCCACCCGCCCGCCCGATCGGGTGTTTACGAGGTGAACGTCGTGCTGGGGGCTGCCGCCCCCAGGCCCCCGCGTGGGGTTGAGCGCGCAGTTCCCCGCGCCCCTTGCGGGCGCTTCTGCGGGGCGTCTGTGCAGGGTGTTGTGCGCAAGAGGGGATGTGTCACAGCGGGGTCCGGTTTCGCGTGGGGCGCCGGGAACCTATCGTCGGGCCTATGTTCGCCGTCTACGCCGCCCGAATCGACCGCGACCAGCCGCTCTCCGGCCTTGAGTTGGGGGAGCGTCCCGCCCCCGAGGCCCGGCCAGGCTGGAGTACCGTCGACGTCCGGGCCGCCTCCCTCAACCATCACGACCTCTGGTCCCTGCGCGGTGTCGGTCTCCCGGAGGGCCGGCTTCCGATGATCCTCGGCTGTGACGCCGCCGGCGTCGACGAGGACGGCAACGAGGTCGTCCTGCACTCCGTGATCGGGCAGAGCGGTCACGGGGTCGGCCCCCACGAGCCCCGGTCCATCCTCACCGAGCGCTACCAGGGCACCTTCGCCGAACAGGTCTCCGTGCCCACCTGGAACATCCTGCCCAAGCCCAAGGAGCTCTCCTTCGCGGAGGCCGCCTGTCTGCCCACCGCCTGGCTGACGGCGTACCGGATGCTCTTCACCAACGCGGGCGTACGGCCCGGTGACTCGGTCCTCGTACAGGGCGCGGGCGGCGGTGTCGCCACGGCCGCCATCGTGCTCGGCAAGGCGGCGGGGCTGCGGGTCTTCGCCACCAGCCGCGACGAGGCGAAGCGGAAGCGGGCCGTGGAGCTGGGCGCCGTCGAGGCGGTGGAGTCGGGGGCCCGGCTGCCGCAGCGCGTGGACGCGGTCATCGAGACCGTCGGCGCCGCCACCTGGTCCCACTCGGTGAAGTCGCTGCGGCCCGGCGGCACCCTCGTCATCTCCGGCGCCACCAGCGGTGACCGGCCCTCGCACGCCGAGCTGACCCGGATCTTCTTCCTCGAACTGAAGGTCGTCGGCTCGACCATGGGGACCAAGGACGAGCTGGAGGACCTGCTCTCCTTCTGCGCCGCCACCGGCGTACGCCCCGTCATCGACGAACTCCTCCCTCTCGACCGCGCCCGCGAGGGCTTCGAACGGCTGGAGTCCGGCGACCAGTTCGGGAAGATCGTGCTGACCCACTCCTGAGCGAGGGGCCGGGGGCGGGTCCGCCGTGTGTGTCCGGGCCCGCCTTCGCCCGTCTCGCTCGTCTCGTCCGCCTTGCTCGTCGGCTCTCAGTGCTTCGCTTCGCGCAGCAGTGCTCCGATGTGGGCCGCCGCCGTGGACAGGTGGCGGCGGGCGTCGCGGAGCTGGTCCGCGGTGACTCCGTGGTCGCGGGCCGCGTCACGGATGTCGTCGCGGAAGCGGTCCAGCAGCCGGTCGAGGTCACGGACCGGGTCGCCGGTGCCGGTCTCGTCGCCGTGCGCCCACGACGGGACGTACTGCGCGGGGAAGTCCTCCGGGGTCTCCCCGTACTCCGGTGCGGGTGCCGGTGCGGCGGTCGCCGTGGTCTTCGACGGTGGCTTGCGGAGGTCCGGGCCGGTACCGGGCTCCGGCTCGGACCGGCCGCCGAAGCCGAAGTCCCTGCCGTAGTCCTTCCCGAAGTCGCCGAACTCCTTGGCGAGTTCGGTGAGGCCCTCGCGGACCCCCGTGGGCCAGTCGCCGCGCGCGAAGTGGTCCTGGACGTGGTCCTGCACCCGGCGCGCGATGCGCTGCATTTCCTCCTGGGCCTGGGCCCGCGCCCGGGCCTGGGCCTCCTGGGCCTGCCGACGGGCCCGCTGGGCCTCGTCCCGGGCCCGGCGGCTCTCGTCCTTGGCGCGGCGGGCCTGCTCCTTCCACTCCTGCTTGACGCGCCGCATCTCCTCCTTGGCGGCCCGCCACGACTCCTTGTCACCCGGGTCGCCGAACTCCCCGGCCCCCGTCCCGGCGCCGCGCCGGGCCTCGGAGGCGGCCGCCCGCACCTCGCGGCGCAGATCGCCGGCCGCACCGCGCACATCGGCCCTTATCTCGGCGGCGAGTTCGGCGACCGACTCCCGGATCTCCAGCTCCAGGTCGGCCAGCTCGCCGCTGCGGTCGGCCAGTTCGGCCCGACCGGCGTCCGTGATGGCGTAGACCTTGCGGCCGCCCTCGGTGGTGTGGGTGACCAGGCCCTCGGCCTCCAGCTTGGCGAGGCGGGGGTAGACGGTGCCCGCCGACGGGGCGTACAGGCCCTGGAAGCGTTCTTCGAGCAGCCGGATCACCTCGTAGCCGTGGCGCGGCGCCTCGTCCAGCAGCTTGAGCAGGTAGAGGCGGAGGCGGCCGTGGGCGAAGACGGGAGGCATGTCAGAGCACCTTCTTGTCGGTCGTGCCGTCGGCCGGGGCTGCGGGCTGGGACTCGGGTCCGGACTCGGACTCGGGACCAGACCCGGTGGCGTCGGAGCCGGCGTCGGCATTGTCTCCTGGCTTGCTGTGCGGCCCTGCGCCGGTGGGGGCGGAAGGGCCCACCGGTCCCACCGGTCCGACGGGCTCCACCGGTCCGGCTGGGCCCACCGGTCCGGCGGGTCCCACCGGCCCGCCCGGCTCGCTCGGTCCCGTCGATCCCGTCGGGCCCGCGGGTGGCGCGGTCTCCCAGGCCGTCCGCTCGTCGTCGTCCTCCTTGGGCGGGCGGCGCAGCAGGGCGATGGAGCCGGAGACCGTGGTGGCCCGGAGCTTGCCGTTGCCCGCGCCGAGGCGGCCGGTGATCTTGTGGGCGCCCCACTGGCCGTGCACCCGCAGTCCGTCGAAGGCGTTGGAGATCGAGCCGCTCGCGGTATTGGCCTCGACCTCGGCGTCGGCCGGGTGGGGCAGCCGGATGGCGATCTCGCCGGAGACGCTGGTCAGCCGGACGTCGGTCGGGCCGTCCGGGTCCAGGTCGATGATCATGGAGCCGCTGACCGAGTCGGCGCGCACGGCGGAGCCCGAGCCCTCGACCACGGTGAGGTCGCCGGAGACGGAGTTGAACCGCAGGTCGCCCGTGACGGCCTGGGCCTCCAGGTTCCCGGAGACGGTGTCCGCGCGGACCTCGCCGGAGAGGCCGACCAGCGTGGTGTCGCCAGTGACGCCCTTCACCACCGAGGCGCCGCTGATCCCGGAGACGACCGCGGCGGCGCCGACCACGCCCACCTCCACGCGGGTGTCCGCCGGGACGGCGAGCGAGACCACCGCGCTGCGCCGCCAGCCCTTGCGGTCGAGCCACTTGAGGAAGCCCTTCCAGGGCAGGTCCTCGTAGGCCACGGTGAGGGTGCCGCCCTCGTGCGTGACGATCAGGGGCGGGCCCTCGATCTCGGAGACTTCCAGGCGGGCGGAACCCTCGTCCGTGCCCACGACGTTGACTGTTCCGTTGACGATGCGGACATGCAGATCGCTCACGGGGGTGTCGAAATCGAGCTTGTCGGGCTTGGCGACGGACCACTCGGACTTGGACATGGTGCGGACCTCCCTCGGCCGGGTACGGCGGCTGTACCGGTACGCGCATGCACGGCTCGCGCCATATCGCGTCTTCCGTGAAACACGATATATCGTGGCTGCGGGAAGTCAAGACACCCTTTCGTGTGGGGGAGTGGGACGGCGCTTGACCTTGAGGGGGTTCGGTGGGGTGCTAAATCGGGCGGCAAGCGGATGAATTGCTTAGCGTGTGTCCATGCCGACGGACGCATCCCCAGCCCCCGGTGCCCTGCTCCTCTGCCGGGCCGCCCCCGACGCCGTCGCCCCGCTCGCCCCCCTGCTGCGGGAGCGGATGCTGCTCACCGGGGCCGGTGAGTGGAGCGTGCTCGTCCCCGAGGGCTCACCGTGGCTGCGCGCGGGCGAACCCGTGGACCGCGTCCTGACCGGCTGGGCCGCCGCACTCGCCGTGGGTTCCCCGTGGCCGGTGCTGGGGCTGTGGTGGGACGCCGACCGCGCGGGCTACACCCTCGCCTCCGGCTTCCGCCGCCCGGTCGGCTATGTGTGGCTCGCCGACGGCACGCCGGCCGGGGAGGGCGAGGCGATGCACACGTTCGCGGCGCGGCTGGGGCTCGATCCGGTGCTGGACGCGCAGCTCCTCGACGGGCTGACATCGCCGGATCCGGCCGCCGACGCCCGCGCGCGGCTGCACGGGCTGCTCGCGGTCCTCGCGCGCGCGGGGGTGGAACTGCCGGAGGGACTCGACGCCGGCGAACCGGCGCACCGCCTGCTGTGCGCGGTGGCCGACGCGAGGCATGTCGAGGGCGCCGGCCCCGACGGGGCCCGGGGAGCGGGGATGCCGAGGGCCCACTGGCTGGCGTTGGCCGAGCTGGCCGTCGGGGTGCCGGTCGCCGCGTGGGCGGTGCGGCGGCGCAGTGTGGGGTGGGCGGCGGTGGGGACGGTGCTGATGGTGCACGGGGGGCTGGAGCTGTCGTACGAGACGGTGTTCCCGCGTGATTGATCGACTGTGGCGTTCGGTGTCGTACGTCGGCTGCGGGCCCGTGGGGGTTGCTCGCGCCCACGCGGCGGAGCCGCAGAGTGTCCCGGCCCCGCGCCCCTTTCGGGGCGCTCGGTGAGGCGCCCTACTGCGCCCTACTCCTCGTCACTCCTCGTCGTCCTCGTCGTCCAGTCGTGCCAGCCACGTCGCCAGGCGCTCCACCGGGACCTCGAAGTCGGGGTTGAGGTCGACGAACGTGCGGAGTTGTTCCGCGAGCCACTCGAAGGTGACCTCTTCCTCGCCGCGCCGCTTCTCCAGTTCCTCGATGCCTCGGTCGGTGAAGTACATGGGGTGCTCTCCTGCTGCGTACCTGTGTGGGTGCCCGGTGGTGGGCTCCTACCAGCCTAGGCGGACGGCGCCGGGCGGATGACAAAGGTGTGCCGTGGGTGAAGGGTAGGGGTCGGCTTCCGGGGGAAGGACTCTTTCCCTGTGGGATGGGACCGGCGATGTCCTCCCGTGCGGGAAGGGCGGGAAACCACGAACGGTACGGCGTAGGGAGCACGCTCGGCTCGGGCGAGCCGACGGCGCACGACACGGCGGAACGGCTGGCCGCGCTGGGATGAGCGGGCAGGCGGAGGACGCGGGAGACGCGGGATTCGAGGGAGAGGACGGGGAGATGATGGACGAGGAGCACGAGGAGCCGCTGCCGGAGCTTCCGGAGCTGCTGGGCCTGGACCTGGAGGAGCTGAGGACCGTTCGGCACCCGGTGCTGAACGAGGTGCTGGAGGGGCTGCGCGAACGGGCGGAACGGCCCAGCGAGATGCTCTGGGGCTTCAACAACTCCATGTGAACGACACGGTTCGCCCGGCGGCGCCGGCGGTGACGGTCACGTTCGGTCGAACGGCCTCAGGAATGGGCGACTTCGATCGCAGCGGGTTTGCGTCCGGCCTCCGACCGGGAATGCGGCCTGATACGGGTGGAGAGGTGTACGGCATGGGGGTGCTGGAGTGTCTTCGACCGGTCACCCTTTCCGCCAGTTCATCGTGAAGGTGCACGGCCGCTGCAACCTGGCCTGCACCTACTGCTACCTCTACGAGGGCCCGGACCGCACCTGGCGCACCCGTCCCGCCACCGCCCCGCCCGCCGTCCTGGACCGCACCGCCGACCGCATCGCCGAGCACGCCCGCACCCACGCCCTGACCACGGTCTCCCTGGTCCTGCACGGCGGGGAACCCCTGCTGGCCGGCGCCGACACCCTCGTCGGCCTCACCGAGGCCGTCCGCTCCCGCGCCCCCGCCGACTGCACGGTCCGGGCGACCGTCCAGACGAACGCCACCCTCCTCACCGAGGACCGCCTGGCCGTCCTGTCCCGGCACGGCATCCAGGTCGGCATCAGCCTCGACGGCGGCCGCGCCGAGCACAACGCGCGTCGCGTCGACCACGCCGGCCGCCCCTCCTGGCCCGCCGCGGTGCGCGGGGCGCGCCTGCTCGCCGACCGCTTCCCGGCGTCGTACGCGGGCCTCCTGACCGTCGTGGACCCCACGCTGGACCCGGTCGACACCTACGAGTCGCTCCTCGAACTCCGCCCGCCCGCCCTGGACCTGCTCCTCCCGCACGGCAACTGGACGGCCACTCCGCCGCACTGGGAGGGCACCCGCTACGGCGACTGGCTCTGCGCCGTCTTCGACCGCTGGTGGTCGGCCGGGCGGCGGGAGACCCGGGTACGGCTCTTCGAGGAGTGCCTGGCGCTGCTGCTGGGGCTGCCCGCGGCCACCGAGTCCCTGGGGCTGGCTCCCTTCGACGCGCTCGTGGTGGAGACGGACGGCTCGATCGAACAGGTCGACTCACTGAAATCGGCCTACGACGGCGCCGCGCGGACGGGCCTGGACGTCTTCCGGCACAGCTTCGACGAGGCGTTACGGCACCCGGGCGTCGCCGCCCGGCAGGCGGGCCCGGCGGCCCTCGCCGACGCGTGCCGGGCCTGCCCGCTGCTGACCGTGTGCGGCGGCGGCCACTACGCCCACCGGTACCGGGCCGGGCACGGCTTCCGCAACCGCTCGGTGTACTGCGCCGACCTGGAGCGTTTCATCCGGCACGCGGCCGGTCGGGTCGCCGCGGACGCGGCCCCGGTGCCGGCCTCACAGGAAGGCGGCACCCCGTGATATTTCCGGCGGTCCCGGAGGCGGCCCTCGCCGAACTCGGGCGCACCGAGGGCGGCGCCGACACGCTCGCCCTGCTGGTCCGGGACCAGGACACCCGGCGGCTGCTCCTGCTGCGCGCGGTGCTGGACGCGGCGGAGGCGGCTGACCCGGCGCTCTGCCCGCCGGCGGCGAAGGCGAGGCTGCGCGAGGACTGGGCGCTGGTGACGGCGGCGGACCGGTCCGGTGCCGCCGGCTCCCCGGCGCGCGCCGGACTCGGCCATCCGCTGCTCGGCCCCTGGGCCCGCCGCTGCCTGACCGGCCTCGACCCGCGCAGCGCCCCCACGGACGCCCAGCGCCACGAACTCGCCCTCGACCTCGCCTACTTCAGCGCCGTGGCCGCGGTGGCGGCGGCCCGCGCCGGCATCCCCTTCAGCACCGAACTGACGGCCCGGGACGGCATTCTCGTCCTCCCGTCCCTGGGAGCCCTGCGCACGTCCGAGCCCCGAGTCCGCGTCACCTACGACCGGGCCCGCCTGACCCTCGGCCGGACGACCGTCCACCTGGAGAACGACAGCGGCGCCTGGTCCGCCTCCCGCGCATGGACCCCGGCCTGCACACTCCCGGGCCTGGTCCCCGACGCCGCCCCCCTGCCCCTCGACGATCTCGACCCCTACCGTGTCCCGCCCCGCGAACCCGGCCGGTACGCCCTGAGCGGCCCGGCCGCCCCGGACGACGCCGAACGCAAACGCTGGCTGCAGAGCTGGTCCGGCACGGCCGCCGCCCTGCGCACGGGCGGCGAGGGGAGGCTCACGGAGACGGTGGCGCTGTTGCGGTGCCTGATCCCGGTGGAGCTGCCGCCCGGCGCGGGGCGCCGGGCCGAATGCAGCGGAACCCGGCGCGACGCGTTCGGGGCCCTGCTCAGCAACGTCCCGGCCACCCCGGTCGCCTTCGCCTCGACCCTCGTCCACGAGCTGCAGCACACCAAGATGGTGGCGCTCGGCGACCTGGTGGAGCTGCACCGGGCGGACTCGGCGGCCCGCTACTTCGCGCCCTGGCGCCCGGACCCGAGGCCGTACGACGGTCTGCTCCAGGGTGCCTACTCCCATCTGGCGCTCGCGGACTTCTTCCAGCGCCGGGCGCTCACCACGGAGCCGGCGCGGAGCGAGGGCGCGTGGGCGCAGTACGCGCGCTACCACGCCCAGGTCGGGGCCGCGCTGCCCGCCCTGGTCGCCTCCCCGGACCTCACGGCGGTGGGCCGGCGGTTCGTGGACGAGATGGCCGCCACGTACGAACGGCTCGCCGCGCATCCCGCGCCCCGGGGGCACACGGCACGGGCGCAGGCCCACGTGAAGGCCGTGCGCACGCTGTGGACACAGCGCCGGCCCCGCAGTGAATCGCACTGAAACGACGACTTCTCAGGCCCCGCTGCGCAAAGATCGACGAGCCGAGGTGTCACTCGCGGCCCCCGCTTCCCCGCCGCGATGCCCGAGGTGTGGGGTGGCGTACCGCGCCGCAACACCCGCTTCACGGGCCGTGAGCTGGTGCTGAACGACGCCTACCGGTGGGTCGACGCGGAGAGCCGGGTCACCTGTCGCCGCGTGCCGGCCGAACTCGCCCCGAAACTCGACCTGTCCACGGGCGACGAGTACGGTGAGCGGCTCCGCGCGGTCCGCGACCCACTCCGCTGGGGCACCCCCTTCTCATCACCTCCCGCAACCCCGAGTGGAGGGAGCACAACGGCAAGCTGCTCGAGGTACGCGTCTACGGCCGAGCTGAGCCGGGTCACCGTCGTCCGGGCCACCGAGACCCTCGGCCGGACCCATCCGCTCACCCTGTCCGCCCGGGTCGCCTACGCGGCCGATCTGCGCGGGCTGCGCGCCCGGCAGCAGGCGGAGAAGGCCGAGCAGGAGGCGCTGTCCGACCTGGAGGCGGCCCTGGGCAAGCAGCACGTCCACACCCTCTCGGCCCGCGCCCGCAACCGCCCCTACCGGGACTTCGAGCCGCAGGCGAGCTGACGGCCCGTACGCCGAAGGGCCCGGCCCCCGTGACGGGGACCGGGCCCTTCGCGGTGCTCCTGAGGACTACGCCTCGAACACCTCACGCACCAGCTGCTCCTGCTCCGCCTGGTGGCGCTTCGCCGAGCCCACGGCCGGGGACGACGAGTGCGGGCGGGAGATGCGGCGGAGGCGTTCGCCGGCCGGGACGTCGGCGCCGACGGCCAGGTCCAGGTGGTCGATCAGGTTGAGGGCGATGAACGGCCAGGCACCCTGGTTCGCCGGCTCCTCCTGGGTCCACAGGTACTTCTCGGCGTTCGGGTACTTGTTGACCTCGGCCTGGAGCTCCGCACCCGGCAGCGGGTACAGGCGCTCGAGGCGGATGATCGCCGTGTCCGTGACGCCGCGCTTCTGCCGCTCGGCCTCCAGGTCGTAGTAGACCTTGCCGGTGCAGAAGACGACCTTGCGGACCGCGTTCGGGTCGACCGAGGAGTCGCCGATGACCGGGCGGAACTCGCCGCTCGTGAACTCCTCCGCCTTGGACGCCGCCGCCTTGAGACGCAGCATCGACTTCGGGGTGAAGACGACCAGCGGCTTGTGGTGCGGGTTGTGCACCTGCCAGCGGAGCAGGTGGAAGTAGTTCGACGGGAGCGTCGGCATGGCCACCGTCATGTTGTTCTGGGCGCAGAGCTGCAGGAAGCGCTCGATACGGGCCGAGGAGTGGTCCGGGCCCTGGCCCTCGTAGCCGTGCGGGAGGAGCAGCGTGACGCCGGAGGTCTGGCCCCACTTCTGCTCGGCCGCAGAGATGTACTCGTCGATGACCGACTGGGCGCCGTTGGTGAAGTCACCGAACTGCGCCTCCCACATCACCAGCGCGTCCGGACGGGCGAGCGAGTAGCCGTACTCGAAGCCCATCACCGCGTACTCGGAGAGCAGCGAGTTGTAGACGTTGTAGCGGGCCTGGTCCTCGGACAGGTAGAGGAGCGGCGTGTAGTCGGCGCCCGTCTCGCGGTCGATGAGGACCGCGTGGCGCTGGCCGAAGGTGCCGCGCTGGGAGTCCTGGCCGGAGAGGCGCACCGGGGTGCCCTCCATCAGCAGCGAGCCGATGGCCAGGGTCTCGCCCATGCCCCAGTCGATCGTGCCGTCCTCGATCATCGCCGCCCGGCGCTGCAGCTGCGGCAGCAGACGCGGGTGGACGGTGAAGTAGTCCGGGATGTTGACCTGGGACTCGGCGATGCGCTTCACGACCTCCGCGGAGATCGCGGTCGGCACGGCGACCGGGAAGCCGTCCTGCGGCTCGTGCGCGGGCGCGGCGGCCGGCTGCGCGGTGGCCTCGCGGACCTCCGTGAAGACCTTCTCCAGCTGGCCCTGGTAGTCCTGCAGGGCCTGCTCGGCCTCTTCCAGGGTGATGTCGCCGCGACCGATCAGGGACTCGGTGTAGAGCTTGCGCACCGAGCGCTTCTTGTCGATCAGGTCGTACATCAGCGGCTGGGTGAAGGCCGGGTTGTCCGACTCGTTGTGACCGCGGCGGCGGTAGCAGATGAGGTCGATCACCACGTCCTTGTTGAACGCCTGGCGGAACTCGAAGGCGAGGCGCGCGACGCGCACCACGGCCTCCGGGTCGTCGCCGTTCACGTGGAAGATCGGGGCCTCGATCATGCGGGCCACGTCGGTGGCGTACATGGAGGAGCGCGAGGACTCGGGCGCCGCCGTGAAGCCGACCTGGTTGTTGATGACGATGTGGACCGTGCCGCCGGTGCGGTAGCCGCGCAGCTGCGACATGTTCAGGGTCTCGGCCACCACGCCCTGGCCCGCGAAGGCCGCGTCGCCGTGCAGCGCGACCGGCAGGACCGTGAAGTCCGTGCCGCCCTTGTTGATGATGTCCTGCTTGGCGCGGGCGATGCCCTCGATGACCGGGTCGACCGTCTCCAGGTGGGACGGGTTCGCGGCCAGCGAGACCGTGATCTGCTCGCCGTCCAGGCCGGTGAAGGTGCCCTGGGCGCCCAGGTGGTACTTCACGTCGCCGGAGCCGTGCATCGACTTCGGGTCGAGGTTGCCCTCGAACTCGCGGAAGATCTGCGCGTACGACTTGCCGACGATGTTGGCGAGGACGTTCAGGCGGCCGCGGTGGGCCATGCCGATGACGACCTCGTCCAGGCGGGACTCGGCCGCGCTGTCGATCACCGCGTCGAGCAGCGGGATGACCGACTCGCCGCCCTCCAGGGAGAAGCGCTTCTGGCCGACGTACTTCGTCTGCAGGAAGGTCTCGAAGGCCTCCGCCGCGTTCAGGCGGCGCAGGATCCGCAGCTGCTCCTCGCGCTCCATCTTGGAGTGCGGCCGCTCCACGCGGTCCTGGATCCACTTGCGCTGCTTCGGGTCCTGGATGTGCATGAACTCGATGCCGGTGGTGCGGCAGTACGAGTCGCGCAGCACACCGAGGATGTCGCGCAGCTTCATCATCGACTTGCCGGCGAAACCGCCGACCGCGAAGTCGCGCTCCAGGTCCCACAGGGTGAGGCCGTGCTCGGTGATGTCCAGGTCGGGGTGCTTGCGCTGCTTGTACTCCAGCGGGTCGGTGTCGGCCATGACGTGGCCGCGGACCCGGTAGGAGTGGATCAGCTCGAAGACGCGGGCGGCCTTGGTGACGTCGTCGTCGTGGGAGGCGTCGATGTCCTTGAGCCAGCGGACCGGCTCGTAGGGGATGCGCAGCGCCTCGAAGATCTCGTCGTAGAAGCCGCTCTCGCCCAGGAGGAGGTTCGCGACCTGGCGGAGGAACTCGCCGGAGGCGGCGCCCTGGATGACCCGGTGGTCGTAGGTCGACGTGAGCGTCATGACCTTCGAGATGCCGAGCTTGTTCAGGGTGTCCTGGCTGGTGCCCTGGAACTCCGCGGGGTAGTCCATGGAGCCGACGCCCATGATGACCGACTGGCCGGGCATCAGGCGCGGGACCGAGTGGACGGTGCCGAGGCCGCCGGGGTTGGTCAGGGAGACCGTGACGCCGGTGAAGTCGTCCATCGTCAGCTTGTTGTCGCGGGCGCGACGGACGATGTCCTCGTAGGCCTGCCAGAACTCGAAGAAGTTCAGGGTCTCGGCCTTCTTGATGCCGGCCACGACGAGCTGGCGGTCGCCGTTGGGCTTCACCAGGTCGATGGCCAGGCCGAAGTTCACGTGCGGCGGCTTGACCAGGGTCGGCTTGCCGTCCTTCTCCGCGAACGAGTAGTTCATCGACGGCATGGCCTTGAGGGCCTGCACCATCGCGAAGCCGATCAGGTGCGTGAAGGAGATCTTCCCGCCCCGGGCGCGCTTGAGGTGGTTGTTGATGACGATGCGGTTGTCGAACAGCAGCTTCACCGGGACCGCGCGGACCGAGGTGGCCGTCGGCACGTCCAGCGAGGCGCTCATGTTCTTCGCGACCGCGGCGGCGGGACCACGCAGGGTGACCAGATCGGGACCGTCGGGCGCCGCGGCGGCGGGCGCGGCCTTCGCGGCGGCGGCCGGGGCCGGTGCGGCGGCGGGCTTCGCGGGCGCCGGAGCGGGCGCAGCGGCCTTCGGAGCCACCAGGGCGGCCGGAGCAGGCGCGGCGGGCGCCGGAGCGGCCTGCGCGGGCGCCGGGGCGGCCGGAGCCGCGGCCTGCGGCGTCTGCGCGGGTGTCGTGGTGGTGCCCGCGGCCCCCGCGGCCGCGGTACCCGCCGGAGCCGAGGCGGCGGGCGCTCCCGGCTTGTAGTCGGCGAAGAAGTCCCACCAGGCTCGGTCTACCGAATTCGGGTCCTGGAGGTACTGCTGATAGATCTCGTCGACGAGCCATTCGTTCGGTCCGAACGCGGCTGCGGGGTTCTTGCCCGCTTGGTCTGCGTCGGTCGAGATGCTCGAGTTACTGGGGGACTGTGGCGACACGGCGGCAACCGCCCTCTTCCGCTTCACAAGGTGATGGACAGCGGGAATAAAGGCTACGCCTCCAAGACCGCGAAGGTCAGGTCGGGCCGGTTCATCGTCGCGTAAGTCACATCGAAAACTGTGTTTCGGGGCTTGATATGGCGGGAAACAAGCGTGGTTGCGTTGCGAAAGGACTGAACCGGGCATGGCTCCGCCGCGCCGGAGATCACCTCGCTCCGGTCTCCGGCGCGACGTGCGCGGAGTCCGCACCTGATCACACGTGTCCGGCTGTGCCGACGACCGTGCGGACCACAGGTGGATCTTGAGGCTCCGGATCGAACTTTACGTCAACTTGGCACGGATGAAAGCCCCGGCAGAGTGACGATAATCCTGCAGCCGCGGTCGGATTCGGCCACACCGATCCGGCCGCCGTGCAGATCCACCGCCCACCGGGCGATCGCCAGCCCCAGCCCGGTGCCGCCGTCGCTGCCGGGTCCGTGCGGCCTTCGTACGGCACCCCGGTTGAAGCGCTCGAAGACCCGGTGCCACTCCGAGCGCGGAATGCCGGGGCCCTCGTCCAGGACCTCCAGCTCCAGCGACTCCGGCTGCGGCCCGCGCCGCGCCTTCACGGTCACCCGGCCGTGCGCCGGGCTGTGCTTGACCGCGTTGTCGATGAGGTTCGACACGACCTGGTGGATGCGCTCCGGGTCGGCGTGCGCGGTCAGCTCCGGCGGGGAGACGTCGAGGTGCAGATGGACGTCCGTACGGGTGTGGCTGCCCGAGTTGGAGGCGAGGCCGCGGGCTCCGACGACCATGTTGGCCTCCTTGAGCACGCCCGAGAGGTACGGCCACACCTCGAAGCGGCGCTGGCGCAGCGGGACGACCCCGTTGTCGAGCCGGGAGAGGTCCAGCAGGGTCTCGACGAGGCGTCCGAGGCGCTCGGTCTGCTTGAGGGCCGTACGCATCGTCTCGGTGTCCGGATCGGCGATGCCGTCGACGACGTTCTCCAGGACGGCCCGCAGGCCCGCGATGGGCGTGCGCAGCTCGTGCGAGACGTTGGCGACCAGCTCCTTGCGCTGGCGGTCCTGGGCCTCCAGCTCGTCGGCCATGACGTTGATCGTCTCGGCCAGGTCGCCCAGCTCGTCCCGGCGGTTCTCGCGCACCCGGCGCGTGTAGTCGCCCTGGGAGATCGACCGGGCCACCGTGTTCATGTCGTCCAGCGGCGCGGTGAGCGAATGGGCCACGAACTGCGTGATCAGCAGTGTGGCGATCATCGAGAAGACCGTGATGAAGCGGAGCTCCGTCTTGGTGTGCACGGCGATCATCGACAGACCGGTCGTGATCAGCACCGAGACGACGACGAGCGCGCCCAGTTTGGTCTTGATCGAGAACGGGCGCACTGCGCCCCAGGGCTCTTCCCCGGGTCCTCCGGGTCCTCCCGGCCCCCCGGGTCCTCTTGGTCCGGTCGGCCCGGCGCTCATGGCGTCGGTGTCTCCAGCGCGTAGCCCACACCGTGCACGGTGCGGATCCGCTCGGCGCCGATCTTCCGGCGCAGCGCCTTGATGTGGCTGTCGACCGTGCGGGTGCCCGAGGCGTCCGCCCAGTCCCACACCTCGGCGAGCAGCTGCTCACGGGAGAGCACCGCGCGCGGGGTGTTGGCGAGGCAGACCAGCAGGTCGAACTCGGTCGGCGTCAGGTGCACGTCCTCGCTGCGCACCCGGACCCGGCGCTGGGCGTGGTCGATCTCCAGCTCGCCCAGGCGCAGGATGCCGGAGCGGGGCGTGGAGGCCGCAATGGCCGCCCGCTCCACCCGCCGCAGCAGCACGTGCACGCGTGCCGCCAGCTCCCGCATGGAGAACGGCTTGGTCATGTAGTCGTCGGCGCCGACCCCGAGCCCGACCAGCATGTCGGTCTCGTCGTCCCGCGCGGTGAGCATCAGCACCGGCACCGGCCGGGCGGCCTGCACGCGTCGGCAGACCTCCAGACCGTCGAAGCCGGGCAGCATGATGTCGAGGATCAGCAGGTCGGGCTGCCAGGCCTCGGCGGTGTCGACGGCGGCCGGGCCGTCACCCGCGGTTTGCACGAGAAATCCCTCGGCGCGCAGGCGGGCCGCGATGGCGTCGACGATCGTCGGATCGTCCTCGACGACCAGAACCCGGCGCTGGGCGCCCGGAGTTGCCGCCGCCGCGCTGTTGTGGGAGGTGTGTGTCTGCTCCATCGCCCGCCCCTGTGTGCTTTCCGGAACCAGTGGGGTGATCCCATGACTGCGATTGACGCTTGAATGATCCGCGTCAGGGATGCACATTACGGGGACAGGAGGCGCACTCGCTATCCAGGGCGGACGGCAAGGTGAACGACGTCCGGAACGCCCCGGGCAACCGGGATCTCTTCGGTACGCACCCGTTGGAACCCGGCATTCCACAAGGTTCCCTCGAATTCCGCAGAGGGCTGCGCCGACCATACGGCCAGTACCCCGCCCGGTCTCAACACCCTTGCGCAGCTTGCGAGTCCGGCCGGTGAGTAGAGCCCCTCGTTGTCCTCGTCGACGGTCCAGCCGGGGCCGTTGTCGATGTCCAGGCACAGCGCGTCGAACGTGTCGTAAGTCTCATTGACGTAAGCCACGAGATCGCCCTCGACGATCTTCGTGCGCGGATCGGCGAACGCGCGTGCGGAGAGCGCGGACAGCGGCCCGCCGGCGCGGTGCCAGTCGACGACCGCGGCCTCCCGTTCCACGACCGTGATCCGCCCCCAGCGGGGATCCCGCGCGGCGTGCGCGAGCGAGAACCCGACGCCGAGGCCGCCGATCAGCACCGCCGGATCCGTGCGCCCGTCCAGGGCCGCCCGCGCGGCGTCCACCAGCAGCCGCTCCGAGCGCCCGTCGGAGGTGTCCATCAGGAAGCAGCCGTTGGCGATGATCTGCAGCAGGTCGCCATGCCGTCGCAGGACCACCTCGCCGTACGGCCCCGTGCGGCGGTCCAGCACCACGGGAGGGCTGTCGGACAGGTCGGACAGGGGGGCCGCGGGAGTCATGCCCGTCATCCTGCCCCAACAGAGCTTTGCGGCCACGCGAATTACGGGTGTCGGGCCGTCGCACGGGCATCACCCGTTCGAGGGGCCGCCCGGCGCTGCGGGCCCGCCGGCGGCCGGATGCGGCTCATATGGTTCCTCCTGGCCCCTCTTGATTCTTCAGAAAATCCTGTGAATCGCTCGCCGCGTGGCCCCGGTCACAGACAGCGGCTGGTGGCACGGCGAAGGGTGGGGTGAAACGGAAGGAGCGCCTCACCGTGCAACGGACCGCGAGGGCCGCATCGACGCCCGCGCCCGAGCCCGAGCCCCTTCCGGTTCCGGCCGCCGCGCACGATCCCTTCCCGGTCGGTTCGCCCGAGCCGCCGCCGGTCGCGGAGGTCGCCGTCCTGCTGGACGGCGTGCCCCGCCAGCGCGGCCCGGTCGCGCTCTCGATCCCGCTCCCGCGGACGGCGCGCCCCGCCCTCCGGCTGCGCCCCTGGCGCCTGCTGCCGAGCCCCACCGGCACCCCGGCCACCTTCGCCTACACCGTGCTCCTGGCCCTCACCTCGCTCTTCGCGAGCTGCGCCAGCCCCGCGCTGCTCCACTCGGTCTACCAGGACTCCAGCACCGATGTGGCGCACCTCCTGCGCACCCCGGTCTTCGTCCTGCTGGCCAGCGCCCTGTGGATCGCGGGCGGGCTGCTGTCCCCGTACGCCCTCGCCTTCGTCCTCGTGCTGACCGCGCTGGAACGGCGGATAGGCGGTGCGCGCGCGATCCTCGTCTTCCTGGCCGGTCATGTGCTGGCCACCCTCGCCACCGAGGTCCCGGTGGGTCTGGCGGTCCTGGTCGGCCATCTGCCCGACACCTCGCTGCACCGCCTCGACTACGGCATCAGCTTCGGGGTCGCCGCCAGCATCGGCGCCCTCTCCGGCCTCCTCGCCCCCTGGCTGCGCTGGTCCCTGCTCGCCCTGGTCGGCTACAGCCTGCTCACGGACCTGGTCGCCTTCGAGGACCCGATGACCAACTGGGGCCATCTGATCTCGCTGGGCATCGGGATAGGGCTCTGGCCGGCCGTGCGCCGCTGGTACCGGGAGCGGGGTCCGGCGGCCGGCGCCGTCACGCCCTGAGCGCCGCGCTCAGGCGCGGCGCGCCGCTGCGAGTGCCTTCGCCGACTCCGGTACTCCGAGGGCCCGTTCCTGCTCCGCCGTCGCACCGTGCAGACGGTTGGTGAGCTGGTACGGGTCGGCGGCCAGGTCGTAGAACTCCCGGAAGAGGACCTCGCCGTCGCCCTGGGCGGGGCGGCCCTGCCGGTCGAGGCGGGTGCGGTAGTACTCCGTGTACTGCGTGGACCTGCCGATATGGGTGGCCCAGGTGTGGATCGGCTCCTGGTCCTGGCGGTTCCACCACCACTCGGCGAGCAGGCGGTCGCGGTCGTTGCGGGTGTCGAGCAGCGAGTGGCCGTCGTGCGGGGTGTCCGGGGTGAGGCCGGCCGCGTCCAGGAACGTCGGGGCGATGTCGACATGGCCGGTGAGCCGGTCGTCGACGGTTCCCTTGCCCAGGCCCCGCGCCGGCCAGGACAGCCAGAACGGCACCTCCAGGCTGGGCCGGTACGGCACCGACTTGCGCAGCCAGCCGTGGTCCGCCCAGCACAGCCCGTGGTCGCTGGTGTACACCACGAGCGTGTTCTCCAGCTGGCCCAGCTCGCGCAGCTTGTCCCGGAGGTCGCGCATCGCGTCGTCCACCGACAGCAGGGTGCGCAACTGGCGGGTGCGCAGCGCCTTTCCCTGCTCGTAGGTGTGGTTCGCCTGCTGCAGGAACGGCGGCTTGTCGCTCTTGTCGCCCTCGTGGACGGACGGCCGCCCCGGCCACTCCGGCACGCGCGTGTGCGCGTACTTCCGCTCCGGGATGTTGAGTTCGTGCGCGCTGCGGGTGGCGACGTACGCGAACCAGGGCCGGGTGTCGGTGCGTGAGGCGTCGATGAAGGCGAGGGCGCGGTCCCTGATGACGGTGGTGTTGTAGCCGGGGATGTTCCGGACCGTGCCGTTGTCGTTGTAGTGGCCGTTGTAGTAGGCCACCGGTTCCTGGAGGAGCCACTCGTCGAAGTACGGCGGGTTGTCACCGGTGTGCCAGAAGTTGAGGTACTTGCCGAACAGGCCGGTGCGGTAGCCGGCTGCCTGCAACCGGCGCTGGACGGTGGTGTGCTGGTCCAGGTGGGAGGGGTGGCGGGTGTCGAGGACGCCGTGGTTGTGCGCGTACCGGCCCGACATGATCGAGGCCCGGGAGGGCGCGCAGAGCGGGGTGTTGGCGTGCGCCCGCGCGAAGGTCACGCCCTGCCCGCCCAGCCAGTCGGCGGTACGGCGGATCGCCCAGTCCGTCTCCTTCGGCTGGTCGTCGGTGAGCACGAAGAGGATGTTCGGGCGCGGGTCGGTGCGGGGGAGGGGCGAGGCCGGGGGCCGGCTCGCCACGGGGGCGGCGGAGGCGGTGCGGGCGGGGGTGGTTGTGCCGCCCCCGCCTCCGTCGTCGTCCACGGCCTGTACGACCACCGGAACCGCGGCACCGGCCGCGACCACGGCGGCACCGGTGAGCACGGCCCGTCGGCTCGGCCCGGTTGTCGGCTTCTCGTCCATGTGTCCCCCCGGGCCCCCGTTGCGCGGTGCTGTTCAGCTGCTCGCTGTGAATCAGCTGGCAGTTTCGGGGATTTTCCTGTGGATTGCGTTGCGGTGGTGTGGCGATGGCCTTGCGAAGTCATGGCAGTGGCGGCGGGGTCATTCGCCGTGGCGGGTTTCGGGCGGCTGCCGGGTGCGGGCTCGTCGTGGCTGGTCGCGCCCACGCGGCGGAGCCGCATATCGAATACAGCCCCGCGCCCCTGTCGGGGCGCTGATGCGGGCGGCGTTGGTCAGTCGGCCGGTGCCCAGACGTACGGCGTGGTCGTCGTCACCGCTGTGAAGCCGAGGCGTTTCAGGATCGGGGCGCTGTCGTCGGAGGCCTCCACGAGGAGGTAGGTCGCGCTCCGGGCCGCCGCGCGGGTCGCTCGCAGGGCCACCAGGGCGCGGTAGACGCCCTTGCCGCGCCAGGCCGCCAGCGTTGAGCCGCCCAGCAGCATGGCGAAGTCGGTGCCCGGCCGGAAGGCCACCCAGGCCGCCGAGACGAGCTCCCCGGCCGCCTCGGCGACGTAGATCTCGGTGCCGTCCGGGTCCACCGCCAGCCGGCCCCGCAGGTACTCCGCGATCCAGGCCATGTCCTCGCCCCAGACGGCGGTCTCCAGCGCGGCGATACGGTCCAGGTCCGCGTCGTCGGTGACCCGGCGCAGGGTCACCTCAGGGGGCAGCGCCGGGGTCGGTACGGCCAGGTCCGCGACCGGGGCGATCACGACCGCCTCCTGCGGCTCGGGCACGAAACCCGCCGCGCGGAGCCGGTCGGTGAGGTCCGCCGGGACGTCGTAGCCCCGTACCTTCCACTCCACCGCCTCGCCGCGCGCCGCGAAGAAGTCCCGCTGCCGGGCGATCGCCGCGTCCAGTTCGGCGCCGCGCAGCCCGCCCCAGTCGTGCGGCCCGGTCACGAAGCCGCGGTGCTGGCCGACGACCCGCAGCAGGGCTCCGTCGTGCTCGTAGGCGACCCCGGGCGCGGGGGCGGGCTGGGCGGCGCGCATCTGGGCGTCGTAGGCGGCGAGCAGCGTCGCCGTGGGGTCGGTGTCGGTCACCGGGTGACCGTACGGGGAATGCGCCCGCGCGGATCAACTGTTTTTCCGGGTGCGGGACCGTGTTCGGCCAGGTCACCACTCGATCGCTCAGAGCGAACATATGCATGGGAACATTTCTGGGCTCCCGAACATTGAGTCGGCATAACTCAAGTTGACTGCCGAAGGGGAGATCATGGCTTCGACGTCCGCATCACTCACCCTCCCTGTGCTGCCTCTCGACGGCGAGGTCGTGCTGCCCGGGATGGTGGTCCCGCTGGACCTGAAGGACCCTGATGTACGCGCCGCCGTGGAGGCCGCGCAGGCCGCCGCCCGTACCGAGCCCGGCAAGCCCAAGGTGCTGCTGGTGCCGCGGGTCGACGGGACCTACCCGGGTACCGGTGTGCTCGGCACCGTGGAACAGGTCGGCCGCCTCGCCGACGGCGACCCGGGCGCGCTGATCCGCGGCCGCTACCGGGTGCGCATCGGCGCCGGTACGACCGGCCCGGGTGCCGCCCTGTGGGTGGAGGGCACCCGCGTCGACGAGAGCGTCCCGGACCCGGTGCCCGGTCATGTCACCGAACTGGTCACGGAGTACAAGGCCCTCGCCACCGCCTGGCTGCGCAAGCGCGGCGCCTGGCAGGTGGTGGACCGGGTGCAGGCCATCGACGATGTGTCCCAGCTGGCCGACAACTCCGGTTACTCGCCGTTCCTGACCACCGAGCAGAAGATCGAACTCCTGGAGACCGTCGACGCGGTCGCCCGCCTCAAGCTGGCCACCCAGCAGCTCCGCGACCACCTCGCCGAGCAGGACGTGGCCGAGACCATCGCCAAGGACGTCCAGGAGGGCGTGGACAAGCAGCAGCGCGAGTTCCTGCTCCGCCGCCAGCTGGAGGCGGTCCGCAAGGAGCTGCGCGAGCTGAACGGCGACTCGGCCAAGGACGGCGAGGAGTCCGACGACTACCGCGCCCGCGTGGAGGCCGCCGACCTGCCCGAGAAGGTCCGCGAGGCCGCCCTCAAGGAGGTCGACAAGCTGGAGCGGTCCAGCGACCAGTCGCCCGAGGGCTCGTGGATCCGCACCTGGCTGGACACCGTCCTCGAACTGCCGTGGAACGAGCGGACCGAGGACCGGTACGACATCCAGGGCGCCAAGGCGGTCCTGGACGCCGAGCACGCCGGCCTGGAGGACGTGAAGGAGCGCATCACCGAGTACCTGGCGGTGCGCAAGCGCCGCAGCGACCGGGGGCTGGGGGTCATCGGCGGCCGCCGTGGCGGTGCCGTGCTGGCCCTCGTCGGGCCGCCCGGTGTCGGCAAGACCAGCCTGGGTGAGTCCGTCGCCCACGCGATGGGCCGCAAGTTCGTCCGCGTCGCCCTCGGCGGTGTGCGGGACGAGGCCGAGATCCGCGGTCACCGCCGTACGTACGTCGGCGCGCTGCCCGGCCGGATCGTGCGGGCGATCAAGGAGGCCGGTTCGATGAACCCGGTCGTCCTGCTCGACGAGATCGACAAGGTGGGCTCCGACTACCGCGGCGACCCCGCGGCGGCCCTCCTGGAGGTCCTGGACCCGGCGCAGAACCACACCTTCCGTGACCACTACCTGGAGGTCGAGCTCGACCTGAGCGATGTGGTCTTCCTCGCCACGGCCAACGTGCTCGAAGCCATCCCGGAGGCCCTGCTCGACCGTATGGAGCTGGTCCGCCTCGACGGCTACACGGAGGACGAGAAGGTCGTCATCGCCCGTGACCACCTGCTCCCGCGCCAGCTGGAGCGGGCGGGCATCGACGAGGGCGAGGTCGTCCTGGACGAGAGCGCGCTGCGCAAGCTCGCCGGCGAGTACACGCGTGAGGCGGGCGTCCGCACCCTGGAGCGGTCGATCGCCAGGCTGCTCCGCAAGGTCGCGGCCCAGCACGAGCTCGGCCGGCGGGAGCTGCCGTTCACGATCAGGGACGAGGACCTGCGCGCCCTGATCGGCCGGCCGCACCACGTGCCCGAGTCCGCCCAGGACCCGGCCGAGCGCCGTACCGCGGTGCCCGGCGTGGCCACCGGCCTCGCGGTCACCGGAGCGGGTGGTGACGTCCTCTTCGTCGAGGCGTCCCTGGCCGACCCGGAGACGGGTGCGGCGGGCCTGACCCTCACCGGTCAGCTGGGTGACGTGATGAAGGAGTCGGCGCAGATCGCCCTGTCCTTCCTGCGCTCCCGCGGCGCCGAACTGGAGCTGCCGGTCGGCGACCTGAAGGACCGTGGGGTCCACATCCACTTCCCGGCGGGTGCGGTCCCGAAGGACGGCCCGAGCGCCGGTATCACGATGACCACGGCGCTGGCGTCGCTGCTCTCCGGCCGGCTGGTCCGCACGGACGTGGCGATGACCGGCGAGGTCTCGCTGACCGGCCGGGTGCTGCCCATCGGCGGTGTGAAGCAGAAGCTGCTCGCCGCCCAGCGCGCGGGGGTGAAGACCGTCATCATCCCGAAGCGCAACGAGGCCGACCTGGACGACGTCCCGGCCGAGGTGCTGGACAAGCTCGACGTCCACGCCGTGACCGACGTCCGCCAGGTCCTGGAGCTGGCGCTCGCACCCGCCACGAACGGCGCGGCGGACACGGCGCCGGAGGTTCCGGCAGCGGCGTGACGGACGCTGCCGGATGACAGGAGGCCCGGGCCCCGCGAGGGACCCGGGCCTTCGCCCTGTGCGGGCCGGTCAGCCGTTGGCGAGTGCGATCACCCGGTCAAGGGCGCCGTTGAACCGGTCGTGGTCCCCGACCGTCGGACCGGTCGAGGTGTACTGCCACATCGTGTAGACCGACCAACCGGCCGGCAGGGTGCCCACGTCCGAGGCGTACCGGGCGACCCACAGCGGGTTGACGGAGCCGAAGCCGCTGTAGTTGCCGGTGCAGTCCGACCACCAGCTGGTGGCCGTGTAGATGACGGCGTTGCGGCCCGTGCGGGCCTTGTAGGTGGTGAGGAAGTCGTTGATCCAGCTGACCATCGCGGCGTCGGACTTGCCGTAGCAGGCGGCGCCGTACGGGTTCCACTCGATGTCCAGGACACCGGGCAGGGTGCGGCCGTCCTGGGACCAGCCGCCGCCGTGGTCGACGAAGTAGTCGGCCTGGGTGGCGCCGCTCGTGGTGTCCGGGGTCGCGAAGTGGTAGGCGCCGCGGATCATGCCGGCGTCGTAGGCGCCGTTGTACTGCTGGCTGAAGGAGGGGTTCGTGTAGTACGTGCCTTCCGACGCCTTCGAGTACGCCCATTTGACCCCGCTGCCCAGCAGGGTCGGCCAGGCGACGTTGCCCTGGTAGCTGGCCACGTCGACGCCTTCGGTCTGGGTGGCGTCACCGGTCCTGGGCCTGCCGTTCTGGCCGTCGTGGGCCAGGACGCCCATGCCCATGTACGCCGAGCCGCGGGCGGGGGTGGCGGTGTCGGCGTGGGCGGGGGCGAGCGAGAGGGCCGCCAGCAGCAGGGCCAGCAGCGCGGTGAGAAGGGTGGGGGCGGGTCTGTGCACGGGCATGACGTGCCTCCGTGGGGTGAGGTGGGGGTCCCAGATATGCCAGAGGCGGCCGACATGACACGGTGCGACACGACGCGAGGTCACACGACACGGAGTCACACGGCGCAATCACTGGCGTGGGCATGCCATCGATGGCCCGGCGGAGACGCTACGCAGGAGGCGGACCCGGCGGGAAGAGGGTCCGGAGGCTGCCGTTGGTCTACGCCTGCGAAATACTTGGCGAGCTGCGGCGACGACGGTGTTTGACGGAAACTTTCAGGACTGCGAAACCGATCAGGGGTGCTGACGTGCACGAGGACGAAAAGGGCGACGGACAGCCCACCGCCACCGGGTTGCCGCCGAACGGTGCGGACCAGGAGTTCCTGGCGCTGGAACGCGAGTTGACGGTACTGCTGCGCCGCGCCCGGGCCAGTCAGGGCGAGATGGCCCGGGAGGTCCACCCCGACCTGGAGTCCGCCGCGTACGGACTGCTCGTCCGGCTCGACGAGTACGGCGGCCAGCGCGCCACCGACCTCGCCGCCTACATCGGCGTCGGCAAGGCCACCATGTCCCGCCAGCTGCGCGCCCTGGAGGAGCTCGGCCTGATCGCCCGCGAGCCCGACCCGGCCGACGGACGGGCCTGGCTGGTCGCCCTCACCGACGAGGGCCGGCGCCGGGTCGGCACGGTCCGCGAGGCCCGCCGCGGCCGTTACGTCCGCCAGCTCGCCCACTGGCCCCGCCTGGAGGTCGCGGAACTGGCCCGGCTGCTCCACCAGCTGAACGGCGTCATGGAGAAGTAGCCGGCCGGCCCGGCGGGCCTCAGAGCTCGACGTACACCGCCGTCGCGTCGTCGTGCGTCTTGCTCCGGCGCAGGAACGTCCGCGCCTCCCGGTCGGCCGCCTCCAGCTCCCGCACCCGGTCCACCAGCGCCCGGGCGCCCTCCTTGCGGACGACGTCGAAGAGGGCCGTCCAGTCACCCTCGCGGAACTTCTCCGTCCAGCGGGTCGTCCCGTCGGTGAGGGCCGCGAGGGCGCGCACCTCGTGCCGGGGCACGGTCCCGGTGACCGCGCGGGCGGCGACCGAGGGGTCGGCGGCGGCCGTGAAGAAGCCGCCCTCCTTGTTGCGGACGGTGGCGTCGGCGATCGCGTCCGAGGCGAGAGAGGCCCGCGGGACCCTGTCGAGCCGGTCGTCCAGGACCGGGGTCACCGTGCCGTCGGGGGACTGCAGGAGCAGCGCGGAGTCGGACAGGACGAGGTACTCCAGGGCGGCCTCGGACCAGCGGGTCAGGACGACCGTCGCCTGCGGGGTACGCGGGTGAGAAAGGTCACAGGTGTCACCGTGTGCTTCGGCTGTGCGGCGGATCGCCTCTCCGAGGATCTCCCGCAGCGTCAGATCTCGCCCTGAAACGGTCAGTTCGGTCAGCGCCCCGCCCAGGCGCGCGGTGAACCAGGGGACGGAATGCAGACACCCGGTGCCGTCCTCCGGCGGAGTGACCCCGTCCAGGACGATCACACAGCCCCCCTGTCCCGAGGCGGGAAGGCCGACACCGGCGAAGTCCTCGTTGGGGCGATCGGGGGTGCCGGGCTCCGAAACGACTTCAGTACGCATTCGGCCAGTCTGCACGACCCCTTCACGATCTTCGCCAAAGGCTGGCAACCACCCGGGAATTCACGCGGTCTCGCAGGTCAGCCGCCTGTTTTGGGGTGGAATGGCGCACTCCGGGAAGGCGTGGCGGCGAATCCTGTCAAAGCCTGCCGTCCGCGTCCAACCGGCCCGCCGGAAAAGGACCGTGCACAGGCCGCCGGAACTTGCCCGCCAACTCCCCTCCGATGTTCACTCCTTCGGGTGGCGGGTCAGATGATGCGAGACCACCGCCCACCGGCGCTGGGAGGGTCGGGGACCGACGTATCAGTGCACGTATCGGGTGCACGCACCACTTGGCACCGAATTGCCGGGGATCATGACGGGGTGCCACCCGGCCCCTTGGGTACACGAGTTCAGGAATGCGAGCACCGGTGCAGAAGACGCGGCCTCGGCGCACAGGCAAGAAGACGGCCTCCGAAACGGGCGCCGTCGCTCCCGTCGGCACCGGCCGCCCCAAGCACGTCCGGACCCGGCTGATCGTGGCCGTGGCCGTGGTGGCCGCCGCGATCGCGGGAGCCGGGGCGCCCGCCCTGCTGACCGCCTCCGGGCAGCTCAGCGACTCCCAGGACCTGGTGACGCTCGCGAGCCGCACCCAGGACGCGCTGGCGCTGGCCAACTCGCTCGCCGACGAGCGCGACGAGGTCACCTCCTACATCGCGGCGGGCCGCCCCAAGGCCAAGGCGCCCTCCGAGGACCGCAGCGCCCGCGTCGACCGCCAGGTCGAGGACCTGCGCGCGGACACCGACGCCCCGGGCTGGCTGCGCGGCGACCTGGACGGCATCGCGGCCGTCCGCCGCTCCGCGCTGACCGGCCAGAGCACCGCCCTCCAGGCGCACGACGCGTACTCGCAGACCATCACCGAACTGCACCGGCTCGCCGAACAGCTGGCCGAGCAGATGCCCCCCAGGGCCGGCTCCGGCGCCTACGCGTTCGCCGAGCTGGACTCCGCCGTCCAGCAGTCCGCGGCGGCCCGCGGCCTGCTCCTCGCGGCCCTGAACATCCCCAGCACCACCCAGACCACGATCGACCCGCTCACCGGTCTGCCCACCACCAGCACGAGCACCTCCGCGGCGGACCGGAAGCAGCGCGACGCGCTCACCGCCGCCGCCCAGCAGGCCAGGCTGCGCGCCGACGCGGCCGTCGCCGACTTCCGGGACACCGCGCCCAAGACGGCGGTCGAGTCCTACGACTCCACGGTCACCGGCAACGACGTCAACGACGCCGAGAAGCTCCTGGCCGCCCTCACCGACCAGCCGACCCTCTCCGACGACGACCTCTCCACCAGCACCAAGAAGCTGGACGCGGCGTTGTCCGGCCGGGTCGAGCTGATGCGGGGCGTCGAGTCCGCGCTCTACGAGCACCGCACCCAGGACCTGGAGCAGCTCCGCGACGACGACGTCACCGCGCTGGAGATCCGGGTCGCGGTGGTCGGCGCGCTGATGCTGGTCGCGGTCGGCATCGCCACCGCCATGGCCCGCACCCTCACCCGCCCCCTGTCGGTGCTCCGCCGGGGCTCGGCCCGCCTCGCCGAGGCCGAGGACCCGCGCACCGCCGAACCGGTCACCTTCACCGGCCGCAACGACGAGTTCGCCCAGGTCGTCCGCTCGGTCAACGCCCTGCACGCGCACGCCGTCGAGCTCTACGACCGCATCGCCACCCTGGAGACCGACCGCAAGCACCTGGTCGGCCAGCGCCAGAAGATGGCCGACGCCCGCGAGGAACTGCGCGCCGAGCTCACCGACTCCGCCGCCCAGCTGGAGCGGCTGCGCACCAGCATCGGCGGCACCTTCGTCAACCTGGCGCTGCGCACGCTGGGCCTGGTCGAACGCCAGCTCGGCGTCATCGAGGGCCTGGAGGAGCGCGAGCAGGACCCCGACCGCCTCGCGACCCTCTTCAAGCTCGACCACTTCGCCACGGTCATGCGCCGCCACAGCGAGAACCTCCTGGTCCTCGCCGGCACCGAGCACGTCCAGACGCACGCGGGCCCGATCCCGCTGGTGGACGTGGTCCGGGCGGCGGTCAGCGAGATCGAGCGCTACGAGCGGGTCCGCATCGCGGCCCTGCCCCCGCACGCGCACGTGGCGGGCTTCGCCGCGGACGACCTCAGCCACCTTCTCGCCGAACTCATGGAGAACGCCACCGCGTCCTCCCCGCCGGACATGCCGGTCGAGGTCTCCGGCTGGCTCCTGGAGAGCGGCGAGGTCATGCTCTCCGTCCAGGACGAGGGCATCGGCATGGCCGCCGACCGCCTGGTCCGCCTCAACGGCCGGCTCGCCGAGTTCGACCCCGAGTCGCCGTACGACCACGAGGGCGAGGACGGTCTCGGCCTCGGCCTCTACGTGGTGGCCCGCCTCGCCCACCGGCACGGCGTCCGGGTGCAGCTGCGCGAGCAGAAGCAGGGCGGGGTGGCGGCGGTCGTCGTCCTCCCGCAGTCCCTGCTGGCCGCGGCCCCCACGACGACGGCCCCCGCCGCCTCGGCCACCGGCGGCCACGGCTTCTCCCTCCCCGGCGCGGACGCGGAGGCCAACTCCAACGTCCTCCACGGCCGCTCGGCCTCCGGCGACCCCCTGGTGTCCCTCGCGGAGAAGGCCGTGCGCGAGGCCGACGAACAGCCCGCCCACGAGCAGGCACCCGCGCCCAAGACCCAGGACCCCGAGCCGACGGCACGCCCGAAGGCACCGGCGGAGACGTTCGCCGAGACCACGATGGAACTGCTGGTCCCGCTCACGGACCCGGAGGCGGAGGCGGAGCCCTCCGAGGCGGCCGAGGACCAGGCGCGAGCCGTTCCCACCGAGGAACGGACGCACCCGGGTGCCGCTGACGACCGGACACACCCCGCCGACGCCGACATCCGGCCCCGGCGGCAGCGGGCCGTGGAGGACGACTGGCCCGGGTCGCAGGGCGCACCGATGGCCGCGGAGGACGAGGACCGGCCCCGGCGGCAGCGGGCCGAGGACGATGACTGGCCCGGGTCGCAGGGCGCACCGCAGGCCGCGGAGGACGAGGACCGGTCTCGGCGCCGGCGGGCCGTGGAGGACGACTGGCCCGGGTCGCAGGGCGCACCGCAGGCCGCGGAGGACGAGGACCGGCCCCGGCGGCAGCGGGCCGAGGACGATGACTGGCCCGGGTCGCAGGGCGCACCGCAGGCCGCGGAGGACGAGG
>NZ_JBIBKW010000001.1:1071176-1207197 GCF_042959465.1 Streptomyces sp. NPDC007901
GACCGGCCCCGGCGCCGGCGGGCCGAGGACGACGACTGGCCGAGCCCGCAGTCCGCGACCGCGGTCGCGGACGGTGAGCACGTCCCACCGGGGCCACCCGCACCTGACCTCGGTACCCGCACGGCTGGTGCGGGTGGGAGCGGCTTCGGCGCGGCCGAGGAGCACTCCCGCCCGCAGTCCGCGACCGCCGGCGCCGAGTACGCCCCGCAGACCGGTGGCGGAGCCGAGGGCGAGGACGACGCCGAGGACGAGGTCACCAGCAAGGGCCTCCCCAAGCGCACCCCCAGGATCACCGCCCCCGCCGCGCCGCCCCGCCAGCGTGGCACCGGCGTCGACGCCGACGCCCTGCGCCGCAGGCTCGGCGGCTTCCGCCGCGGAGCCGACGCCGGCCGCCGGGACGTGGAGGCGGAGATCGCCGAGCAGACCGGCCAGAACCAGGTGCCGAGCGTCGTACGCGCCGTACCCGGAACAGCCGTATCCGAAGAAGCCACGGGGGGCACAGTCGAGGAGGCAAGCAGTTGACCGCGCCCAGTACCTTCGGACTGAGCAGTGAGGCTCGTAACCTGCACTGGCTGCTGAGCAACCTCATCGAGGAGGTGCCCGGTATCCAGTCGGTCGCCGTGGTCTCCTCCGACGGTCTGCTCCTGCTCTCCTCCGACCCCGGCTTCACCGAGGCGGCCCGCGAGGCGAAGACCGAGAAGCGCAAGGGCCCGCGCGGCTCCGCCGCCGACCTCGCCACCATCGTCTCCGGCATCGGCAGCCTCACCGTCGGCGCCGCCAGGCTGATGGACTTCGGCCCGGTCAAGCACACGATGGTCGCCATGGACGAGGGCAGCCTGTTCGTGATGTCGATCAGCGACGGTTCGCTGCTCGGGGTGCACGGCAGCGCGGAGTGCGACATGAGCGTGGTGGCGTATCACATGGCACTGTTCGTCGGCCGCGCCGGCCACGTCCTCACCCCCGAACTCCGCACCGAGCTACGCAAATCCCTTGAGGGCGACGCGACGAGGAGCGGCCGATGAGCAGCGCCCCGAAGAACGGCAGGCAGAACAACCTCCCGGTACGCGGCGGCGACCGCAAGCCCGCCCGCGTCCGCCCCTACTCGCTCACCGGCGGCCGTACCCGCTTCGGTCACGTCCTCCTCGTGGAGACGTTCGTCGCGGCGCTCGAAGCCCCGGAGGAGCGCAAGGAACTGACGAATGGTTCCCTCAACTCCCGGGTGATGCCGGAGGTGCTGGCCATCGTCGAACTGTGCCGCCGGATGCGCACGGTGGCCGAGATCGCCGCGCTGCTGAAGATGCCGCTCGGTGTGGTCCGGGTCCTGCTCAGTGACCTCGCGGACCAGGGAAAGATCCGTGTGTACGGAACGGGGACCGGTCACGGCGTCGGCCGCCCGGACCGCGCTCTGCTGGAAAGGGTGCTGAGTGGACTACGCCGTCTCTGACGCCACCGGCGTCGCCCCGCTCCTCGACGAGGAGGAGCAGCCGCGGTCCTGGCAGACGGACCGCAGCCGGGCCCCCATCGCGACGAAGATAGTCGTGGCGGGCGGTTTCGGCGTCGGCAAGACCACGCTGGTCACGGCCGTCTCGGAGATCACGCCGCTGCAGACCGAGGCGCTGATGACCGAGGCGAGCGAGGAGACCGACGACCTCACCGCCACGCCCGGCAAGCTCACCACCACGGTGGCCATGGACTTCGGCCGCATCACGCTCGACGACGACCTGGTGCTCTACCTGTTCGGCACGCCGGGCCAGCAGCGGTTCTGGTTCATGTGGGACGACCTGGTGCGCGGCGCGATCGGCGCCGTCGTCCTCGCCGACACCCGGCGCCTGAAGGACTGCTTCCCGGCGCTGGACTACTTCGAGAGCTGCGGGCTGCCGTACGTCGTCGCGGTCAACCACTTCGACGGCAGCGAGCGCTTCGAACCGGAGGACGTGCGCGAGGCATTGACGATCCCTCCGCGCGTACCTGTAATGATCATGGACGCCCGCCGTCGGATCTCGGCCATCGAGACACTGCTGTCCCTGGTCGCCCACGCGCTGGACGAAACCCCCGAGTAATCCCCCGAGTAGGAGAGCAGCCCCCGTATGCGGAAGATACTCGTCGTGGGGGCCGGTCAGTCCGGTCTCCAGCTCGCCCTCGGCCTCCAGTCCCACGGCTACGAGGTCACCCTGATGTCGAACCGGACCGCGGACGAGATCCGCTCCGGCCGGGTCATGTCGACGCAGTGCATGTTCCACACGGCACTGCAGCACGAGCGCGATCTCCAGCTGAACTTCTGGGAGTCCCAGGCCCCGAAGATCGAAGGACTCGGCGTCTCGGTCGCCGCCCCCGGCTCCTGGGGCGAGGGTCCTGCGGCCCGCGCGATCGACTGGGTGGGCAAGCTCGACGGGTACGCGCAGTCGGTGGACCAGCGGGTGAAGATGGCCGGCTGGATGGAGACCTTCGCGCAGCGCGGCGGCCAGCTGGTCATCCACGGCGCGGCGGTCGGCGACCTCGACTACTTCGCCCGTACCTACGACCTGGTCATGGTCTCGGCGGGCAAGGGCGAACTGGTCTCCATGTTCGGCCGCGACGCCGCCCGCTCCCCGTACACGGAGCCCCAGCGGGCGCTGGCCGTCTCCTACGTCCACGGTCTCGGCCCCCGCCCCGAGCACCCGGACTACTACGCTGTCCGCTGCAACCTGGTACCCGGCGTCGGCGAGCTCTTCGTGATGCCGACCCTGACCACTTCCGGTCCGGCCGACATCCTCTTCTGGGAGGGCATACCCGGCGGCCCGCTGGACGTCTTCAACGGCGTCAAGGACCCCTCGGAGCACCTCTCCCTGACCCTGGAACTCATGGAGCGGTACACGCCCTGGGAGCACGCGCGGGCCACCAAGGTCGAACTGACCGACGCCGGCGGCACCCTCGCCGGCCGCTACGCCCCCACCGTCCGCAACCCGATCGGCCGCCTCCCCGGCGGCGGCCTGGTCCTCGGCGTCGCGGACGTCGTCGTCGCCAACGACCCGATCACCGGCCAGGGCTCCAACTCGGCCTCGAAGTGCGCCGCCGCGTACCTCGACGCCATCCTCGAACGCGGGGAGAAGGAGTTCGACGAGACCTGGATGCAGGAGACGTTCGACCGCTACTGGAACACGGCCCAGCACGTCACCAAGTGGACGAACGCCATGCTCGCCCCGCCGCCGGAGCACATCCTCAACCTCATCGGCGCCGCCGGCCAGCTCCCCCCGGTCGCCGACCGCTTCGCCAACGGCTTCAACGACCCCGCCGACTTCGAGAACTTCTTCTACGAGCCGGAGAAGACGGGGGCGTACCTGGCGTCGGTGACCGGGGCTGCCTGATCAGGCCCGTTCTCGGCCGCGGGTGCGTGGCGGTTGCTCGCGCAGTTCCCCGCGCCCCGTCAGGGGCGCGGGGAACTGCGCGACCAGCCACGACGGCGCCGCACCCGACCACCACCCCGTCGCGGCACCCCCAGCGGAACACATACCCTGCACACATGACCCCCCAGGCCGCCACCCCCGCCTACCGTCGGCTGTCCGTCGAGGAGCGGCGGAGCCAGCTGCTCGACGCGGCCCTCTCCCTCTTCGCGCACCGCGCGCCGGAGGAGGTCTCCCTCGACGACGTGGCGGAGGCGGCCGGGGTCTCCCGTCCCCTGGTGTACCGGTACTTCCCGGGCGGCAAGCAGCAGCTCTACGAGGCCGCGCTCCGGTCGGCCGCCGAGGAGCTGGAGCACTGCTTCGACGAACCCCGCGAGGGCCCGCTGCTGCCCCGTCTCTCCCGCGCCCTGGACCGCTACCTGGCCTTCGTCGACCAGCACGACGCCGGTTTCAGCGCCCTGCTCCAGGGCGGCAGCGTGGTGGAGACCTCCCGGACGACGGCGATCGTGGACGGCGTACGGCGGGCCGCCGCGCAGCACATCCTCAGCCACCTCGACGTCGCCGGCCCTGGGCCCCGGCTGCGGATGACCGTCCGGATGTGGATCACGGCGGTGGAGGCGGCCTCGCTGATCTGGCTCGACGAAGGCAAGCAGCCGCCCGTCGACGAGCTGCGGGACTGGCTGGTGGACCAGTTCGTCGCCGTACTGAGCGTGACCGCGCGCCGCGACCCGCAGACGGCCGCCCTCGTCGACGCCCTCGCGGCGGATGGCTGAGACTGGTGCCGTGAAGAGTCAGGACACCCCCTTCGAGGGCGGCCCCATGGACGGCCGCGTCCTCCCCGTGCTGCTCGGCATGACCGGCCACCCCCCGAAGACGTACCGCATCCCGGTGCCGGACCCGGCCGGCGGCAGGCCCACGGTCCTGGTCTACCGCCGGGTGCCCCGCGGGCACAGCAAGCGCCTGGGCCTCACCCAGGGCTGGAAGTACGCGTACGACCCGACGGGCAAGGGCGCCGGCGGCGGCAGTCCGAAGTGGCCGTGGTCGAAGCCGGACCATACCGACGAGTGACAGTTGTGCGCCGAACCGCGCACACCCGTCGCGCGAATCGAGCAGACATGTCCGATTATCACGTGTGATTACCACGATGCCGGGCGGAGAGACCGTTCCGCATCGGAGGTGATGGCATGTCAGAGAGGTTCCTGCGGCTGGCCTGTACGGCCGCGGTGGTGGCGGCCCAGGCCGTCCTCGCGCCCGTACCCGCACTGGCCGCACCCGGCCCCGAGCGGCCGGTGGCCGAGCTGCTGACCGACCTTCAGCAGGCGTACCGCCAGACCGAACAGGCCACCGAGACCTACAACGCGACCGAGGAACGGCTGAACCGGCAGCGGACCGTGGTGACCCGGCTGGACGACGAGCTGGCCCGGGCCCGCCGCTCCCTGCACGGCAGCAGGTCCGAGGCCGGCCGGCTGGCCCGGCAGCAGTACCAGAACACCACCGGCTTCTCCCCGTACCTGCGGCTGCTCCTCGCCCGTGATCCGCAGCACGCCCTCGACGAGGGCCATGTCATCGGCCGGCTGGCCCGCGCGCGGGCCGAGACGGTGGGCCGCCTGGCGGACGACGAGAAGAAGCAGATCGACCTGGCCCGCCAGGCCCGCAAGGCGCTCGACGCCCGGCTCGCCCTCGCCGAGAGCCAGAAGAAGGCGCGCGACGAGGTGCGGGCCCGTCTCTCCGAGGTGGAGCGGATGCTGGCCGCCCTCACCCCCGACCAGCTCACCGCCCTTTCCGCCCTGGAGCAGGACCGGACGGCGGACGCCCAGCGCAAACTCACCCTCTCCGGCGCCCTGAGCGCCACCACACCGCCCCCCTCCCGGGAGGGCGACCGCGCGGTCCGCTACGCCGTGGAGCAGCTGGGCAAGCCGTACCAGTGGGGCGCGGCGGGCCCGGTCTCGTACGACTGCTCGGGCCTCACCTCACAGGCCTGGGACCACGCCGGCACCCCCATCCCGAGAACCAGCCAGGAACAGTGGGCCACCCTCCCGCACGTCCCGCTCAACGAGCTGCGCCCGGGCGACCTGGTCGTCTACTTCCCCGAGGCCACCCACATCGCCCTCTACCTCGGGGACGGCAAGGTGGTCCAGGCCCCGCGCCCCGGCGCGAAGGTGAAGGTCTCGCCCATCGCGGCGAACCCGATCCTGGGCGCCGTACGCCCGGACCCGAAGGCCCGGCCGCTGGCCCACTACACGCCGCCGACGGTGCCGAAGACGGCGACGGAAGGCCCGGACGAAGGGTTGGGGACTCCGCAGCCAACCGTGCCCGCACCAACCCAGGGGCGCGGGGCAGTATCCGATATGCGGCTCCGCCGCGTGGGCGCGATCAACCCCCGCTCACCGGCACTGTGAACTCAACCCAGTAGCCCCGAGCTCCTCCACAACCGCCGCCCGACCCCCCGAAGCACCCCGATGTCGTCCAGGAAGTCCGTCAGCCGCTTCGCACCCGTCTGCATGACCTCCCGCCGATGCCCACTCGCCTGCACCTGGGCGACGGCCTCCCGCCGGTCCAGCCCCACGTTCGGGTAGACCTCGGGATTGACGAAGGCGACCGAGAACACCCGGGCGAACTCGCCGGAGGTGACCCGCGTGAACTCCTGCGACCAGCGCGGCGCCGTCAGCATCTGGCGGCGCAGCTCCTCCCGGGCGTACCGGACGTGCCGGGCCTCCTCGACCACGTGGATGCGCGTGACCCCCCGGATCAGCGGCTGGACCCGCTCGTCCGGGAAGGTCAGCCGCTGCATCCAGTCCAGGACCTCCTCGCCGAGCAGCGTGGCGGTGAAGGAACCGGGCGTGGTGGAGATCGTCTTGAAGAGCCGGCCCAGGTTCTGGTGGGCCCGGCTCACCGGGTACCAGGGCGCGTCACCGCGTTCTATCAGCCGCGCGAACATCTTCGAGTGCCGGCACTCGTCCTCGATCTCGGTCAGCGCGTAGCGCACGTGCGCGCTCGTCGCCGCCTTGTCGTAGATGTGCCGGACCAGCAGCTGCATCAGGATCAGCTCGAACCAGATGCCGAGCGAGGCGAGCGCCGAGGCTTCGTGCTGGGAGAGCAGGATCCGCTGTTCCTCGCTCATCCGCTTCCACATCGGCGTGTCGTAGAGCGACACCAGCTCCGGCGGCCAGAACCACTTGCCCTCCTCGAAGGGCGCGTCCCAGTCCAGCTCCTTGTCCGGGTCGAAGGAGTGCTTCGCGGAGGAGACCAGCAGCCGTTCGGCCACCTGCTCGCGGTCCTTGAGGAGACCGAGCGCGTCCCGCAGTCCGTCGACCGCGTCCGCATCCGTCAGGGTCGTCATGGCTCCCTCACCTCGTTACCCGGGGGTACGTCTTCGTCCGCTCTTATGAGACTGCCCGTCAGCAAGACGGTCAAGCCCCCGCGCACGACTTGTTGACTCCGCGTCTACACCGATCCCCGATCCCCGATCCCCGATCCCCGATCCCCGGCCCCCGGCCCCCGGCCGCACCGAGCCGCTCAGAGCCCCAGCACCGCCCGCATCACCGCCTTGGCGATCGGCGCCGCGTCCCCGCCCCCGCTGATGTCCCCGCGATCCGCCGACGCGTCCTCGACCACCACCGCCACCGCCACCTTCGGCTCCATGTCGGTGTCCGCCTGCGCCCAGGACACGAACCAGGCGTACGGCACCCCGGAGTTGCCGATCCCGTGCTGCGCGGTGCCGGTCTTGCCGCCGACCGTGGCACCGCGGATCGCCGCGTTGGTGCCGGTGCCCTCCCGCACCACGTCCGTCATCAGCTCCTTCATCCGGACGGCCGTCGAGGGACTCATCACCTGCCGTACCGCCCCGGCGCCGCCCGTGGCGACCGTCTCGCCGGTCCGCCGCACGGTCCGGTCCACCAGATACGGCGGCCGGGCCATCCCCCCGTTCGCCACCGCCGCCGCGACCATCGCCATCTGCAGCGGGGTGGCGCGGGTGTTGTACTGCCCGATCGAGGACAGTGCCAGCTGCGCGCGGTCCAGGGTGGTGTCGAAGGTGCTCGGCGCGGCGGTGAACGGGATGCGCAGCCGGGTGTCGTTGAAGCCGAACGCCTCCGCCGTCGTCGTCATGTTCGCGACGCCCACGTCCACGCCCAGCTTCGCGAAGACCGTGTTGCACGACCACTCGAAGGCCGCCCGCAGCGAGGCGTCCGCGCAGCCGTCGCCCTCGTTGGTCAGCCGGGTCGTGGTGCCCGGCAGTCGGTAGGGGTCGGGGGAGTCGGTCGGCGCGTCCAGGTCGGTGACCACGCCCGCGTCCAGGGCGGCCGCCGCGGTGACCACCTTGAAGGTCGAGCCCGGCGGATACGTCTGCCGGACCGCCCGGTTGAGCATCGGCTTCTCCGGGTCGGCGTTCAGCCGCGCCCAGGCCGAGGTCACCGCCTCGCTGTTGCCGGACAGTTCGGCGGGGTCGTACGACGGGGTGGAGACCAGGGCCAGGATCCGGCCGGTCGACGGTTCGATCGCGGCGACCGCGCCCTTGCGGGCGCCGAGGCCCCGGTAGGCGGCCTCCTGGGCCTCCCGGTTCAGGGTGGTCACGACGTTGCCGCCGGGGGTCGACGACCGGCCCGTGTCGTCGTTCCAGAGCGGGAACGGCGACAGCATCGGGTCGGTGCCGGAGAGCAGCGCGTCCTCGGCGTGCTCCAGGAACGTGGTGCCGTACAGCTGGGAGGCGAAGCCGGTCACCGGGGCGTACAACGGGCCCTCGGGGTAGGTGCGTTCGTAGCGCAGCTGCTCCCCGCTGTCCCGGGAGTCGGTGACCGGCACACCGCCGACCAGGATGTCGCCGCGGGGGAGGCCGTAACGGGCGATCGCGGCCCGGCGGTTGGCCGGGTTGTGGTCGTAGGAGCGGGCCTGTACGACCTGGACGCGGGCCGCGTTGACGAGGAGGGCGAGGAGCAGCAGGGCGCAGAAGGCGCGGGCCCGCCGGACGTACCGGGCCACACCGCCCCGCTGCCGGCCGTACCCGGCCTTCACGGTGCCACCCGTCCGTCGTACTGGCTGCGGGCCGAGTCGCTCACCCGGATCAGCAGGGCCACGATCGCCCAGTTGGTGACGACCGAGGAGCCGCCCTGGGCGAGGAACGGCATCGCCATGCCGGTCAGCGGGATCAGCCCGGTCACCCCGCCCGCGATGACGAACACCTGGAGCGCGATGATCGAGGCGAGCCCGACCGCGAGCAGCCGGGCGAAGGGGTCGCGCAGGGCGAGGCCGGCCCGGTAGCCGCGCTCGACGAGCAGGCCGTAGAGGAGGAAGATCGCGGACAGTCCGGCGAGGCCGAGTTCCTCGCCCGCGGTGGCCAGGATGAAGTCCGACTTGGCGGCGAAGCCGATCAGGATGGAGTGGCCGAGGCCGAGCCCGGTCCCGAGGACCCCGCCGGCCGCGAACGCGAAGAGGGACTGGGCGAGTTGGTTCGGCCCCTGGCCCGCGTCGATCGACGCGAACGGATGCAGCCAGTCCTTGATACGGCCGTGCACATGCGGTTCCAGATGGCCCACGGCGACCGCGCCGAGCACGGCGAGCACCAGGCCCACGGCGATCCAGCCGGTGCGCCCGGTGGCGACGTACAGCATGACCACGAACAGCCCGAAGAAGAGCAGTGAGGTGCCGAGGTCGCGTTCGAGGATCAGCACGCCGACGCTCACCAGCCAGATGGTGACGATCGGGCCGAGCACCCGCCCCGTCGGGAACTGCATGAACCACAGCCGGCGGCCCGCGTAGGCGAGCGCGCTGCGGTTGGCGGCCAGGTACGCGGCGAAGAACACCGCGAGCAGCACCTTCGCGAACTCGCTGGGCTGGATGGAGAATCCGGCGATCCGGACCCAGATCCGGGCGCCGTTGACGGCCGGGAAGAGGATCGGCAGGAGCAGCAGCACCAGCGCGGCGGCCACGCAGACGTAGGCGTAGCGCTGCAGCACCCGGTGGTCGCGCAGCATCAGCACGACCAGGGTGAAGAAGCCGATGCCCAGCGTGGACCAGACGAGTTGGGCGGGGGCCGCGCGGTCGCCCGGGGTCTCCAGGTCCAGCCGGTAGATCAGGACCAGGCCGAGTCCGTTGAGGAGCACGCCGATCGGCAGCGGCAGCGGATCGGCGTACGGCGCGCGCAGGCGTACGGCGAGATGCGCGACGAGCGCGAGAACACCGAGCCCGGCACCGTAACCGGCGGCGCCGGGCGGAACGGTGCCGGTGTGGGCCAGGCCGACCGCGCAGTAGCCGTACACGGAGAGCAGGACCGCCAGCACGATCAGGGCGAGTTCCATGCCACGGCGCCGGGGGAGGCGCACGGCGGAGGTGGGTGACCCGGGCGCCGCCAGGGTGGATCCGGTCGTTCCGGCCTTGGTCATGTCCGGAACTTACCTAAATAGTGGGAGTCGCGGGCCTTGTTGCTCAGCACCAGCGTGGCGTATCGCCCGCGGTGTCGATGTAGTGGGCGGGACCCCAGGCCCAGGTGCCGTCGGCGACCCGGTACCAGACGCGGTCGCCGTACACGGACTCCCCGATGGTCCTGCAGGTGATGAAGACCTCCGTGCCTCGCCGCACGAACCGGACGCGCCCGCTGCCCCGGTCCGGACGGTCGAGCAGCCAGATGCCGTTCTGCGCGGTGACGACGCCCACGACGCGACCGGGGCTGTTCGGGTCGTTCGGGTTGCTTGGGTGATTCGGATCGCTCTGGTTGTTCTGGTTGTTCGGGTTGTTCGGGTTGTTCTGGTCGCCCGAGTTGCCGATGCCGTTGGGTCTGCCGGAGTCGTCGTAGGACCCGTTCCCCGGGTCACCGGTGTTCCAGTCGTCGTCCGCGTGGGCGGGTGCGGTGGCGCAGAGGGCGACCAGGGCGGCGGTGGCGGCTGCCGTCGCGACGGCACGGGCGAGGGGGCGGCGGGGGGACATGGGGCCTCCGGCGGGCGGGCGTTCTGGACGGACCTGACTAATCGCCACGCTAGGAGGAAGACGGAGAGGGCGCCCTTCGGCTTGGGCCGAAGGGGCTGTACTGGTCCCACCTGGGGGCGCGGGGCTGTATCGATATGCGGCTCCGCCGCGTGGGCGCGACCAGCCACAACGCACCCGCAGCCGCGCAGCGCACACGCACCCCCCTGAGAGAGCGCCGACCTTAGGGGAGCGTCAGGGTGGCCACCGCCCCGCCCCCCACCGCGTTCGCGAAGCCCAACCGCGCCCCCAGCACCTCCGCCTGCCCCACCGCGATCGTCAGCCCCAGCCCGTGCCCCTTGGCCCCGCCCTCCGTCCGGAACCGCTGCGGACCGTGGGCCACCAGGTACTCGGGAAACCCGTCCCCGTGATCCCGCACGGTGACCACCTTCCCCTCCACCGTGAGCACCACCCGCCCCCGCCCGTGCCGGTGGGCGTTGGCGACGAGGTTGCCCAGCACCCGTTCCAGCCGCCGCCGGTCGGTCTCCACCCACACGTCCCGTACGACCTTCACCTCGGTCTCCGTCCCGGACGCCCGCACCACCCGCTCGGCCAGCGTGCCCAGCGCCTCCGCGTCGGCCTCCGGCCGCTCCCGGCCCGCGTCCAGGCGGGAGATCTCCAGCAGATCCTCGGTGAGGGTGCGCAGCGCGGCCACCCGGTCCCGCACCAGTTCTGTCGGCCGCCCCGGAGGGAGGAGTTCCGCCGCCGCGTGCAGCCCCGTCAGCGGGGTCCGCAGCTCATGCGCCACGTCCGCGGTGAACCGCTGCTCGCTCAGCAGCTTGCTCTGCAGCGAGGCGGCCATGCCGTCCAGCGCGGCGGCGACCGCGGCCACCTCGTCCTGCGGCCGGGTCGGGTCCTTCGTCCGGGGGTCGTCGACGCGCGCGTCCAGGTCCCCGGCGCTGATCCGCCGGGCCACCTGCGCGGTGCCGTGCAGCCGCCGGGTCACCCGGGTCACCGCGAACGCGCCGACCAGCAGTGTCGCCCCGATCGCGAGGGCCGACGACCAGAGGATGGAGCTGTCGAGCGCGGCGATCGTACGGGCCTGCTGTGAGTAGTCGACGGCCACCGCCAGCGCCCGGTGCCCGTCGGCCGGGCCCGCCGCCCACATCAGGGGGCGGCCGTCGTCCTTGGCGACCATCGTGCCGCGCTCCCCGGCCAGCGCCAGCGCCCGCAGCCGCGGCGGCAGTCCGGGCGGGTCGACCCCGGCGTCCCGCCCCAGCGCGTCCCCGGCCCGGAAGTCGGCCGTCGCGTCCGCGAGCCGGGACAGCGCCTGGTCACGGGCCTGCGCGACGGTCTGGTCGGTGACCGACACATGCACCAGGACGCCGAGCAGCGCGGCCAGCGCACAGCACATCACCGTGATGAACGCGGCCGATTTCGCCGCGAGCGTCCCGGCCCACCGGGGGAGCCTCATCACGCACCCGCCGAAGCCGAAGCCGAAGGCGAGGCCGAACGCGACGCTGACGGTGACGCTGACGCTGACGGTGACGGTGTCCTGCTGTGCCGTCCCTTGCCGGTGCGCAGGAACTCGTCCCGCGAGAACACCATCGCCTTCTGCTGCGGATCCCACGCCCAGGTCGTCCGGTACTCGTACCCGGTGATCCCGGCCGGCGACCGTACGATCACCGTCCGCCCGGCCAGCTCGACGCCGATGATCGCGTCGTTGTCGTCCAGCACCTGCACCAGCCGGTGCTTCTCGACGGTGTACACGCGCAGCGCGGTCTGGTTGGTCGGATACAGCCGGAAGCCCAGCGTCAGCTCCTCCCGTCCGTCCCCGGTCAGGTCCCGGTAGTACGGCTTCAGCAGCGGACACCGCGCCCCGCCGCCGCCCGCCGTGCACCCCTGCATCCGCTCCGCGGTCGCGTGGTACGCCCCCTTCGCCCCGTAGTCCGCCGGGTCCGCGGCGATCTCCGCCCGTACGACGGCCACGGGATCCACCCGGCGGATGTCGTCGCCGGGGACCGTGATCCCCTCGACCGTCTCCGAGCTGCCCTCGTCGTAGGGCCAGGCCGGGCTGGACGCCGGCCGCAGGTCGGGCCAGAGCCGGGCGGGGCTGACCGCGGTCGGGGCCGCCCCGGCCGCCTGCAGTCCGCCGGAGTCGCCACAGCCCGCCGCGGCCACCGCCAGCAGGGCGACGGCGGCCGCGGTGAGGGCGACACGGACGGGACGACGGGTCGGCACGCTGCTCCTGAGCTCTGGGGCCATGGGTCTCGGGCCAGAGGAGAGGCTACTCGGCAAGGTCCTCGAGCAGCCGGGCGGTGGACAGACCGGCCCGGAGATAGGCGACGAACAGCTCGTTGTGCAGCGCCCAGGGCGAGCGCCGGGCCCGCACCAGCCGGATCGCCTCCTCGGCCGTACACCCCCGGTGCACCAGCGTCTGCGCGACCACCAGCCCCGACCGGTTGTACCCGCTGTAGCAGCGCACCAGCACCGACCGCCCGGCGTCCAGGGCCTCGCTCGCCGCCCGCGCCAGCCGCATCACACCCGCCAGCTGCGTCCCGTCCAGCGGTCCGTCCGGTATCGGCCACACATGGTGCTCGATCCCGTCACCGGGCCCGTGTCCGGGCAGCCGCAGCAGGCTCTGCACCACATCGAACTCGTCCCGTACGACGGCGGACTCCAGCCGCCCCGAACGCCCCCGGAACTCGTGGCCGCCCATCCACAGCCCGGCCACCACCTCGCTCCACGGACTGTCCGGAGCCGGCACGTCGTACTGCTCCTCACGGATCCGCACCGGCGCCTCCCCGTCGCGCGCGCCAACCCCTGTCAAAGGTAGCCGGGTTCTTGCCCCTGGAGCACCCCGCCTGTTCCCATGGACGAGGGGTGATGTCGCAATGAGCGGACTGCGCGTGGTGCCGACCTGGCGGCACGGCCAGGAGCGGCTGTACGTCTGCCGCACGGACGGACGGAACATCGCCTGGTACGACCGCGAGGCGGGCCGGGTCAACGTGCTCAGCGAGGAGCGCCTGGACGACGTACTCGAAACCCTGCGGCCGTTCCTGACCGGCCCGGTCACGGTCGGCCCGCCCCCGGTGCCCACGCCCGCCGAGCTGGCGCGGCTGACCCTGCACCCCGACGACGACCTGGCGCCCAACCGCCCCGGCGAGGCGCTGCTGATCGCCCTCGACCGGGACCCCGGCCCGGCCCACCGGCTCCGCCCGGACCCGCGCCGCCGTGCCCTGGCCGCCGAGCAGACCGTCGGCGACGCGCTGGACCGCCTGGACGGCGCCGGCTGGCACGCCCTGCACTCCGTCCCGCTCCCCGGCGGCGACCGCCTCCACCACCTGCTGATCGGCCCCGGCGGCATCTTCTGCGTGCACGCGCTCTCCGCCCGCAAGCAGAAGGTCCTGGTCGCCGACCCGATGGTCACCCTGGGTCGGCGTGACCCCCAGCCCCTGCTGCGCCGCCTCCGCGCCGACGCCGACCGGGCCTCGTACGCCCTCACGGCCGAGGTCCACCCCGTCCTCGCCCTCACCGAACCGGCGGACGTCACGGTCACGGCCCCGCCCCGCGAGGTCCGCGTCCTCCGCGACCGGGACCTGGACACCCTGTCCCGCCTCGGCGGCGTCCTCAAACCGGCGGACGTGGAGGCCCTGCACGCGATGGCACGGGACCGCAACACGTGGGGGAGGGTGTAGGGCGTCGCGTCCTCAGCGCAGCGGCCTCGGAGCTTTGGAGTCGCTCAGGGCAGTGAGGCTGCCCGCCCCGCGTCCAGCAGCGGCGCCAGCAGATCGCCGTGGTCCTGGACGCGCGGAGCGACGTCCCCCGCCCGGAACTCCAGCTGCTCCGCCGCCCGGCACTGCGCGACCTCCCCCCACGTCACCGGCGCCGACACCGTCTCCGTCCGCCGCGCCCGCACCGTGTACGGCGTGGCCGTCGTCTTCCGCCCCGCGTTCTGACTCCAGTCCACGAACACCTTCCCCGGCCGCAGACTCCGCGTCATCCGGTGCAGCACCAGCCCCGGCAGCGCCCGCTCCGCCTCCACCGCCACCCCCTTCGCGTACTCACTCGCCCGCGCACTGCTCGCCCCCCGCACCGCCGCCAGCAGATGCAGCCCCTTCGACCCGGCCGTCTTGGCGTACGCCTCGATCCCGTCCGCCGCCAGCCGCTCCCGCAGCCACAGCGCGACCTCGCAGCACTCCACCACCGAGGCCGGCGCCCCCGGGTCCAGGTCGAACACCAGCCGGTCCGCCTCGTCCGGCGCCTGCGCCCGCCACTGGTGCGTATGGAACTCGGTGACCAGATTCGCCGCCCACATCAGACTCGCGAGGTCCTGCACCAGCACCATCCGAGCCGCCCCCTCCGACCGCGCCACCTCGACGGTCGTGACCCACTCGGGCGTACCCGGCGGCACGTTCTTGGTGAAGAACACCTGGCCGTCCGGCCCGTCCGGATAACGCAGGAAGGACACCGGCCGGTCCCGCAGATGCGGGAGCAGCACATCGGCCGTCGTCGCGTAGTAGTGCAACAGCTCGCCCTTGGTGAACCCGGTCGCCGGATACAGCACCTTCTCCAGGTTGCTGAGCGCGACCCTCCGCCCGTCCACCTCCGTGATCGGCGTCATACGATGACAATCTCACACAAACCCCTCATGACCCGACCTTCGGCCGGAAGGAGCCACAAGTGCGATCCATCTGGAACGGCGCGATCTCCTTCGGTCTCGTCAGCATCCCGATCAAGCTGGTGAACGCCACGGAGAGCCACTCGATCTCCTTCCGCCAGGTCCACACCGAGGACAACGGCCGCATCCGTTACCGCAAGTTCTGCGAGCTGGAGGACCGCGAGGTCACCCAGTCGGAGATCGGCAAGGGGTACGAGGACGCCGACGGCACGATCGTCCCGATCACCGACGACGACCTCTCCCACCTGCCCATCCCCACCGCCCGCACCATCGAGATCGTGGCCTTCGTGCCGGCCGAGCGCATCGACCCGCTCCAGATGGACGCCGCCTACTACCTGGCCGCCTCCGGCGCCCCCGCCGCCAAGCCGTACACCCTGCTCCGCGAAGCCCTGAAGCGCAGCCACAAGGTCGCCATCGCCAAATACGCCCTCCGCGGCCGCGAACGCCTCGGCATGCTCCGCGTCGTCGGCGACGCCATCGCCATGCACGGCCTCCTCTGGCCCGACGAGGTCCGCGCCCCCGAGGGCATCGCCCCCGACACCGCCGTCACCGTCCGCGACAAGGAACTCGACCTCGCCGACGCCCTCATGGCCACCCTCGGCGAGGTCGACCTGGAGGACCTCCACGACGAGTACCGCCAAGCCCTCGAAGACGTCATCGCCGCCAAGGCAGCCGGCGAGACCCCACCGGAAACTCCGTCCTCCACCTCGGCCGGCAAGGTCCTCGACCTGATGGCGGCCCTGGAGAAGAGCGTCCGCGCGGCGAAGGAGTCACGAGGAGAGACAGCGGAGGCGGAGATCACCCCACTGCCCAGCAAGAAGCGGACGCCGAAGAAGACAACGGCCAAGAAGACAACGGCCAAGAAGACAACGGCCAAGAAGGCCACGACGAAGTCCACGACAACGAAGAAGCCGACGACGGCCAAGACGACGACGGCAGCGAAAAAGACGCCCCCTCGCAAACGCCCCGCCTGACACCAGCGCGCCCCAAGGGGCGCGGGGAACTGCGCGCCCAGCCCCCACCGGCCGCCAGCCCTCCGACAACCCGCAGACGAACCTCCGCATGCGAACCCTTCCCCCACCCCCGACGCCAAATGCCGCGACGACACCGACCAGCACCGGCGGAGACGGCTCCCCGGACCGGCCGCGATCGGCTTCAGGGCGCGCGCACGGCAAGCACCACTCACCCGACCCCGTCCTCACCCCCACCGGACCCCCGCCCACCGCTGACCCCCACCCGAGAACCCCCACCCCAAGCCCACCCACCGCCCGAGAAACCCGTTCATGAACACCCCGGGGGAGCTGGTAGTGTTCTACCCGTCGCCGCGAGCAAGCGCTCAACGCCAGACGCCCCCGTAGCTCAGGGGATAGAGCAACGGCCTCCGGAGCCGTGTGCGCAGGTTCGAATCCTGCCGGGGGCACTCGCCGAGGATCAGTAGAAATCAAACGCTGACCAGGGCGGATGCCGACTTGAGAGAGCGGGAGTCAGTCTCACTGACTCCCGCTCTTTCTCGTTGTCTCTCGCTGTCCACGCACCATCTGCGATACACGCGACACACCTCCGACACGCTCGCGCGCTCCTCACGAGCAGGGCACCCCTGACGACGTCGGGGCTCTGCGGAAGCATGTGGGCATGCCCAAACCGAAGAGCTTCACAGCGCGGTTAATGACCTAAACCGATCGAAACAGAGGCATCGGCGACCTCGCCGGCGATGTCGCTAATAATCCCGACTGGCCCTCACGGAAGGGGCGGTCGGGCAGCACGCCTACCTCGAAGAGTGCGGCGCCATCCCAGCCGTCATCGAGATGTTCGAAGACGCCTGGGTTCGATACGAGGCGTACCGGGCGGCGCTAGGCGATGCGCCGATAGCGCGGGCCAACAGGGCTTTTGGGCACTCGCTGCACCTCTAGCGCTAGGGCCTGTCCGACGGGTCGCGTCACCGACCCTGCACCCGACAGCAATGTCACCCGAACGGCCTAACATCACGTGTCGCCCACATGGATGAACATCAAGCTGAGTGGTGTCCCAACCGAGGCAATCCGTGAAAGGCGAACCAAATGCGCATTCGACGAATCCTCGCCGCCGTCATCGCCACGGCAGCCCTCGCCGGACTCGGCCTCACAGGCGCCGCCACCGCCACCGCCACAACCGCCACCGCCACAACCGCCACCCCCGCCAGCCTCACCCCGGGTGAGTGCGAGCAGGGCGGCGGAACGGTCGATCGGTCGAACACGTCCGCGGCCGGGCTCCCGACCTGCAAGGGCGGCAAGTTCAACGGGCAGGATGTCGACTAAACCCCGCTAGGCGCCCCGCAGCCACGCGCTGCGGGGCGCTCCCACGCGAGCGTAACCGGGAGAGCCGCAGGTACGTGCCGACCCATAAGGGCGGTCCGAATCTCCCGGACCGCCCTCGCAGCGCGATGACACGGAGCGCTATGCAGCGTCTCCGTCCTCTTCCAATGCCCTTGTGATCTTCGCGTTGGCGGCTTCCTCGTGGCCGTCGATGCAGCCGTGATAGCGCCGGTGGATCACCTCGGGAGAGTTGCCGACCCGCCGGGCAACCTCAGCGATCGGCACACCGGCATTCAGCCACCGCGTGATGCACGCATGCCGCAGGTCGTACGGGCGTCCCGCCAATGGCGAGTCGACCCGATCGGGCGGCAGTGCGTATTCGCGCGCTTCCTCCCACACTCGCCAGTAGGTGGATGAGCCGACCGCGTGTCGCCTCCGCGGACGTGCGTGATCACGGCGCCCAGGAAGTACAGGACGACACCGATCGCCGCCGCGATGCCGGGCGTGTGCGGAAGCTGACCGCCCGCCCCTGGCTTGACCTCATCGCCCTGGCCTGAGCGGCCCTACAGGGCCCCTGGGGCAGCACAGCAGGGAAGAGCATTTGCATGAGAGTGCCGCTACTGCCACTCATGCAGGAGCGGTGGAACAGTGTGACACCGCCTGATCAGGGTTTTTTCCCTGGTTTAAGGGCACTCGGCCAGGGAGCGCGGAGGCACCGAGATGAGTAGCGGAGAGAAAGTCAAAGCAAAGGCCGAACAGGTTGCAGGAAAGACCGTGCGAAAGGTGGCCCATGCCCATGCATAAGGACACCCTCGCAGCAAAGGGAGCCGCCCTCGAAGCCCGAGGCAAGATGCGGGCACGAAAGAGAGGGCCAAGGACTCCTTCAAGCGCTGATACTGCTGTGACATTGAGTTACCGTGCCAGGGAGCACAGCAGGGGCAGTTAGGGCGTGTATCGAAAATGGGTGCGCAGGCGCTCGACCTCGGCGCGATCGCGGCGGCTGCGGCGGGGCGGAGTCTGCATGGCTGATCTCTCCGGGGTTGGGCGGGGGTGGCTCCTCGCGCGTACGGGGGCGGCATCGACCGGTCGCGGGCGGCGAGGTCACTCGTTCAGATGATGACGGTTTGGGGGATTTTCCGCTGGTAAGCCTTGTCGTGGTTCTGATCTGCCAGCTAGGAGGGATAGGTATGAAGCGCATCGCTATGGCCTTGGCTGCACTCGCCACTGGAGTGCTGTTGTCCTTGACGTGCGTCGCACCCGCACACGCCGACATCGACGTCGACGTCCTCGCCAATGTAGATCTCTAGAACGGGGGCTCTGCGGCGTATCGCGGTGCTGCTGGGGCCTGAGTTGCCCAGGGGTCTGCAACGGGCTGCTGTGACTGCTGGGGGGCCTTGCGGCCTGTCTTGGTGACGTGGGCGGGGTCGGCAACGACGTTGCCGACAACGGTGAGCGCTGCCGATCTTGCCCACCAGGCTTGCCCGCCCCGGGATACCAAGCCGCTCCAAGATCCATTTTCGATACACGCCCTAGCTTGATCTTTAACCTGTGCGGCGTGGTCGTGGGGCGGTTGACGTCTTCGTTCGCTGTTTCGCGGGTTGTGTCTTGCGGGGTGTGTGCACGTCGTGGCGGGGTGTGGGCCGGGTGTTCTTTCTGCCTGGTGGTCGTCCGGGGCCGGGGCGGGAGGGTTTCGGTGCCTGGGCCGGGCAGCTGGCCATGGGGCGGATGTGCCGAAAGTCGCGGCGGACTCGGGCGGGGGTGAGCCTGTCCGGCGGGGTTGGTCTCTCCCAGGGCCGCCGTAGGTCGGCCGCCAGCGTCCGGGCGAGCCGCAGTTGGGTGTAGGCGGCGAGGATCAGCCATGTCCATCGGTCGGCTGCCTCGGGAGTGCGGATCTTTGGGGAGGTCCAGCCGAGGGTCTGTTTGAACAGGCGGAAGGTGTGCTCGATGTCGAAGCGTCGCAGGTATGCCTGCCAGAGACGGTCGGCGTCTGCCGGAGTGGCGTCGGTGCCTGACCACCACAGCCAGACCGGCTTGGGTGTTGCTCCGCTGGGCATGTGGTCGATGTCCAGGCGGATCACCGTCCCTTCGACGATCGGGAGGGTGCCGTCGGCGGCTGCCCAGGAAGAGCGGTGGGTCAGTTTGGGGTGCAGCCGGTCCCAGGAGCGGGCCCTGGCGGTGCCGTAGAGGCGGGTTTCGGTGACTGTTTCGGTGTCCGGGGTGCCCCAGGTGCCGGGCTGTCCGAAGACGAACTCGCCTCCGTGCCGGGGCGGCCGGCCCTGGGTGTGCGGCAGCCGGGGTGGCACAGCCCTGCGCAGGACGCGGTCGGATCGCATCCTGGCCAGCACCTGCACGGGCAGGTCTCCCAGGAGGAAGCCGAGGCGGGGGGCGTCGTATCCGGCGTCCGCGACGATAAGGATGTCCGGGTCACCCGTCTGCCACTGCCCGGCCGTGATCAGTCGCTGGAGCAGATCGCGCAGCTGCCGGGCGGTGACGGTGGCGGTGTCGTCCCCGGGGACCAGACGAAGCGCATCCAGAGGCGCGGTCCACGAACTGCGGCCCGGCTCCAGTGCGCAGACGATCGAGTAGGGCCAGCCGGGGACCGGGATGTGCTGGTCCTTTCCCCGCCCGTAGGTGTGGCACAGGATCTGCTGTGGTGAGGTGTGGGCGTCGGGCCGCAGCCAGCAGGTGACGTCGACGGCCAGGACCAGCCGGCCGTCGGCAGCCCGTGGCAGTGGCACTTCGGCCAGTGCCCTGCGCAGCCGGCCGGCATCAATGCGTCCACGGGCCACCGCGGCGTAGAGCCCTCCATGGCCGCGGCGGTGTTCACCCACCAGCGACAGCTCCGCCAGCGACCTCACCGGTCCGTCACTGCACAGAACGGCATCAGCCAGCTCGAACAACGCGTCCGAACGAGCGGTCAGGCAGGAGTAGAACTCGCCCCGGAAGCAGGACAGTTGTGCCAATGCGTCAGACCGGGCGTCGTGATGCAGCAGACTCATCCTCACGGCCTTCGTTCTGAATGTGTGTGTTCCTTGGTCGGAGCACATGTTCAGACGAAGGCCGCTTCCGCGTACGGCAGTTACCGGACCGAGTGATCAAGTTCGACGCACCATTCGACACCGGACGTTAAAGATCAAGCTAGGTCTTCTCGGCAACGTGACGGTTGCGGTGTGTGACAGGGTGCGGGCGCCCGCTCGCGGCCTAGTTCTGTGGTGCCAGGGTGCGTACGACGTCGAACTCGTTGCCCTCGGGATCTGCCATGACCACCCAGTTTCGGTCTGATCCCTGGCCCACATCCGTCTTGGTGGCGCCGAGGCCGAGCAATCTGGTCACCTCATCCTCGGTGCTGCCGTCGATCGGGCTGACGTCGAGGTGAAGCCGGTTTTTCACGGTCTTGCCCTCGGGCACCTGGATGAACAGCAGGGTGGGCGGCATCTGGCGGGCCCGAACGTCCTCGACGGTCGGCACCCAGGAGCCGATCTCGACCTTGCCTTTGCTCCGGTCGATCACCTTGAAGTCCAGGACCTCGCACCAGAAGGCCGCGAGCCTCTCCGGATCGTGGCAGTCAACGACCAACTCAGTGAACCTACTTGTCATGACTCTCCCCGATAGTGCGGACGGGGCTCAGAGTATTGGCTAGTACTCCAGCCGTAGATCGCTGGTGCGCCGTCCGAACCGACCGCGCCTACGGGTGCGTGTCCGTGATCGCGATGACCTCGTCGAGGCGGTCCAGGGCAGCCTGCAGGTCGTCGACCTTGGCCTGGATGCGGTCGCGCTCGGCGCGCAGCATGGCTCGTTGCTCGGCGTCGGTGTGCCCGGAGTCCCAGCACGGAAGGAGTTCCGTGATCCTTCGGCTGGTCAGGCCGGCGGCGAACATCTGCTGGAAGAAGCGGACCAGGGTGACGGCGTCCTGCCGGTAGAGGCGCTGGCCGGATGGGCTGCGCTCGGCGATGAGCAGCCCCTGCTGCTCGTAGTAGCGCACGGCGCGTACCGAGACGCCGGCGCCCCGTGCCACCTCGCCGATGCGGATCAGCCGCTCGCCTGCGGCCTCCGTGACGGTCATGGCGATTCCTCTCACTCCGGCTCTGATGATCAGCGCTTGCCTCTGACGTCAGCGTCAGGTTTTAGCGTACGGGGCATGGACATCAACAACTCAGTTGCCCTTGTCACCGGAGCCAACCGCGGCCTGGGCCGCGCCTTCGCCCAGCGCCTGCTCGAACGGGGCGCCCGCAAGGTCTACGCGACGGCTCGCCGACCGGAGACCGTGGACCTGTCCGGGGTCGAGGTGCTGCCTCTCGACATCGCCGATCCCGCATCCGTGAGGGCCGCAGCCGAGGCCGCCGCGGACGTCTCGCTGCTCGTCAACAACGCGGGGATCCAGACGGGGACCGACCTGGTGACCGGTTCGCTGGACGCGGTGCGGCACGAGCTGGAGACCAACGTGTTCGGCCACCTGGGAATGATCCGGGAGTTCGCGCCGGCGCTCGCCAGGAACGGCGGCGGCGCGATCGTGAACGTCCTCTCCGCCATGTCGTGGTTCGGGGGCAAGGGCGCCAATGCCTACCACCTGGCCAAGGCCGCCGCCTGGGCCATGACCAACGGCGTCCGCCTGGAGCTCGCCGAGCAGGGCACGCTCGTGACAGCGGTGCACCTCGGCCTGGCCGACACCGACATGGCGGCGGGCTGGCCCGTGGCCAAGATCGCGCCGTCGGACCTGGCCGATGCGGTGCTCGACGGTGTCGAGGCGGGCTCCGCCGAGGTCCTCGCCGACCAGTGGAGTCGGGACGTCAAGTCACGACTGCCACTGACGCCGGAAGAGTTCAACGCCGCGATGGACCGAGCCCTGGCGGCGCTAACGGCAGGCTGAGGGGCCCTCGGGCCACGCTGGCTTCGGTCGGTTGCTTCTGAGGTCGGTCACTTGATACTCCATCCGCAGTTGTGGATCTTCATGTTGTGGCCGCGCGTCGGCGGTAGTGGCACTCGCGGGTGCGTGCCTGGTGTCGGCGACGCCATAGTGACCAGCGCAGGCGATGGTCGCGTTGGCCGTTCGGGGATGCGGCGGGCAGGGCGAATAGTCGCTGTATTTCGTTGCAGGTGAGGGCGATGAGTCCGGTGCGGGCCGGGTATTCGCGGTGCTCGTCGGCGCGGATGACGGCCAGGAAGGCGTGGGCGAGCATCGCGAGGGTCACCCAGCGCAGCCAGGGGGTGTGGCGGCGGACCTGGTGCTCGTCCAGACCGGCGAGGCCCTCGGCGGCTTGGAAGGTCTCCTCGATCCTCCAGCGGGTTCCGGCGACGCGGACCAGGGCGGGCAGCGGTACTGGCCGCGGGCTGAAGCAGTGGTAGTAGGCCACCTCACCGGTGGTGCGGTTGCGGCGGATCAACAGCTGGCAGGTGCCAGCCGAGTGGGTGGGGATCAGGTCCACGGCGGTCCAGTCGTAACGGCGCGGGCCTTTTGCGCCGGCGCCTGCGGACAGTTGCTGCCATCCATGTCGAGGTACCTTGCGCATCAGCGCGTCGACACGGAACTTGCCGGCAGGGGTATGCACTTCGGTGCGGCAGGAGACGGCCATGACGTATCCCGTCCCGTGCGTAGCGATCACCGACAGCAGGGCCGGGTTGCCGCCGTAGACCTCGTCGCCGGTGACCCAGCCGGCCGTGTGACCGCCGGCCCAGAACCTCTCGAGCATCGCGGCGGCGAGCTGCGTCTTGGTGGCGAAACGCACCTCGTCGGGGTCCAGGCCCGCCCTGCGGCACCGCTCAGGATCGTCGGTCCATGCTCTGGGCAAGTACAACTCACGGTCGACGGCGGCGTGTCCGCGCGGCGTGGCATGGACAAGATAGACCGCGACCTGGGAGTTCTCGATCCGCCCGGCAGTGCCGGTGTACTGGCGCTGCACTTCGACGGTCGCGTTCCCCTTCTTCACGTCGCCAGTCTCGTCGACGACGAGGACGGCCTGATCGCCGCCGAGGTGGTCGACGACGTAATCGCGCAGATCATCGCGGACCGCGTCCGCGTCCCACTTGGCCCGCTCTAACAGATGCTGCATGCCATCCGGCGTGGCCTCACCGGCCCACTCCGCGATCGTCCAGCAGTTCTTGCGGGGCAGATCGGCCAGCAGTCCGCGAACGAACTTCCCCACCCGACGCCGGGGTTCAGAACGGGCGAACCGTCCGGCTATGCGCTCCATCAGCCCCTCGAACTCCTCGTCCCAACGGACAGGGCCTACGCTGTGGCCTGCGGCCACTATCTGATCTTCTGTCTTCACACACGATGATCACCGGTGGCCCCACCCGTCGGCACCGCCTCACTCTCCAAGATCCACAACTACGGCTGGAGTACTAGGCCGCCCGTCCGGCAGATCCGCGATCTTCCTGACTGACCAGGGCCATCAGATGGACTTGACCCGGCATCAGATACGCGAGAAGCCCCTGGTAGGAACAGGTCTGCGAAGATCACGTTCCGGAACCCAGAGGCTTCACGCGTTGACCAGTATCACCTCCGGGAGATGCCGCCCAGTTCATCGACCACCAGCACACGGGCGACCAGCCGGGCAGACCTCGGTGACCGTCCCGCCCATGGTTCGCATCGAGAGGGCCGCAGTCCGGTCCGCTCCTCATGTCACACTCCTGTAGCGCCGGCTGACAACGCATCGCACTTGGGGGCAGACATGACGACTCCACGCATTCGGAGAATCGCCGGCCAGATCATGTTCTGCGTCAGCCTGCTCTGGGCCGGCGGGGAGTCGATCTATGGAACCGGCATGTACCGCGTCGTCTCTATCGTGATGTTGATCATCGGCGGGGTGACGCTTGTCGGCACGGGCCTCGATCGCATCCGTCCCCGGCCGAAACGTCGCAAAGCACGCTTGCAGGATGCCGGGAACTGAACACCCGCCCCCGCGTGTCCGCTACGTGCCCGTCTTAGAGAGGCCCTGAGACGGCGGTACAGCAACGAAGCACAGCAACCACAGCAACCGGTCCCGTCCCGTAGCGTCCTTGCGGACCCGAAGTGTGGCCTGTATGACCGTCATTGACCGATCTATCTAGAGCTACGGATCAGAAGGTCACACAGCTCACGAGACGGCCCAGTCACAGTGACGAGGCTATTTGAATCTCCCCACCCGATGCTCGGAGTAGCTTCGGACTTGTTCGGCTTGATTCCCCAGACAGACCTGTGCTGGCCATGCGGATGGGCGCAGCAAGGGAGGGGACGCCGGGGCGGCCGGAATGGTTACCTGATCGGCTTCATCATCTCGGAGCGGATCCGGAGGGTGGTCCTGGCGGTGGTCTTCAGGTCGATGTTCATCGTGGTGGCGAAGGTCATGTCCGCCACCCGGGCCCAGGTGTTGCCGTCCGCCCAGACGCAGACCGGGTAGGTGAGCGTCGACCGGTCGGCCCAGGTCCGTGTCAGCACCTCGCAGTCGACCCTGATGCGGGAGCCGGATGGGGTGACCTCCTTCGGCGGCACGAGTACCTTCGCTTGGGTGGTGCGGGCGCTGTTGCCCGCCAGCACGCGGGCGCGCACCCCGGCGGTATTCCTGAACCGGCCGTACATGCCGGTCACGGTGAGCTCTCCCCGGTCGCCGTCGCCCGGGTCGGCCTGGTAGACCGCGACGACGCCGTGGACGGCTTCGGCGTCCCAGTTGTGCCGCCAGTTCCTCTCCAGCGTCCGGCCCAGGGTCGGGGAGTCGTCCTTGGTCAGCTTGTAGCGGCCGTCGAGCAGTGCCCCGGGCACGGTCAGGGCGTAATCGGCCCTCGGATAGCTGCTCTCGATCTTCTTTCCTACCAGTACCAGCGTCGCCAGAAGCGCGACGATCAGGAGGAAGACCCCACCGATGATCCAGGCCATGAGGCCGACCCGGCTCTTCTCCGGCGGGGGCGGGGGAGGCGAGGCGCCCCAGGGGTGGAAGGGCGTCTGATAGGGCGACTGCGGCGCCGGAGGCATGGACACGCCAGAACGGTACTCGACATCGTCCGAGCGGGCCGACCTGCGGAACGATCTCCCGATGGACATCCCTGGCCAAGTCGCGAACCAGGCAAATGAGGTACCGAGCGGTGAGTGTCTAACTGCGTGACAACGCCGACGAACACCGGCGAACGAGAGCGGACGTCTGCGGACCATCAGCCCGGGTGAGAGACGCACCCACCCAAGGCGCATGCCCTATGCAAGTTGCTTCGGGACGAAGGGGTCGAGAGCTAAAGGCGATCGCGCTCGACCAGCGAACCATCAGGGCCCAGTGTGTAGACGCGCGGCGGGGCCATGGCTTCCACGGCTCTGCACAACTCCGCTTCCTGCTCCGCGAGATCGGCCCGTGGGGGCCCGCGTATGGAATCCGTGCAGCTCGATGGCGTCTGCGTCGACGTCATCGGGCTCGGGGCGCCCCTCCTGGATGAAGCCGCAGAGCGCCCGCAACGCGTCCTCGCCCAGCTCCAAGGGGTGAAAAGGCAGGGGGTACGGCTCTTCCTCTTCGTCAGGCCAGGGCACGATGCCAGCCGGACGGTTTCCGGCCCAGTGGGACAGTTCGAAGGGAAGCGGTTCGCCGATGCTCTCGATGATGCCGCTGTCCGGTGACAGACTCAGCGAGCGGACCAGGCGTCCGTCCTCCCACAAGGCGAACGCAAGCCAGTCGACGACGCTGTGCATGGCGTGCAGGACGAGCCGTCGGCCGGCGCTTGCCGCCACGAGGTGCTCCGGGAGCTGGGAGGGGAGGTCGATCATCACCCTTTGATCACCGATGACCTCCACGCCGGGCCAGCTGGCCGCGTACGCCGTCCCCTTCGGGGGGTACACGCCGTCCCAGAGAGTCGAGCCTTCGCACTCCTCGATCTCCCGGCCCGGATACAGCCGCCGCATCATGGCGGCCGTTCGGTCGCGGTCCGCCGGCCCCACTCCTCGCAGCAGCCCCGGTATGTCGCCGTCGGCGTACACCAGCAATCCCGTCTTGGCTCCCACAGCCCCTCCCCGAGCGATGCTCATCCTGGCTGACGCAACATAACCGCACGCACTGACAACAGGGCTGCCACAGTCCCGTGCCCGGCCGGGCCGGCCCCGGACCCTCCCACGCTTCCCAACGACGACCAGACGCCAAGCCTGCACCCGTGACCACACCACAACCGCACCAGATCGGGCGGGGAACAGCGGGGAACCACGGTGAAAGCAGTCGGGCACGACGAGGCCGCACGGCGACCGTTCACCCAGGTCAGAGGCCAGACCAGCTCCGAATGACCGCAGCTTCCCAAGCTGAGAGTCCGACCGCACGTACGGCCGCCGAAGGCGGTACGAGTACGTCTGACGCGTGTACCTCACATGGCCCACAAGACCCCAGCAGACCTCAGGACACACACTCCGAGTCAGGCTCGCGCCCTTGGCATGAATCTGCCATCTGTCTTTGGGGTTTGCGGAGATGTCCGGTCTTGTGTCCGAACCGCGCAGAGTGGCAAGTGTGGCGTTCGCGGCCGTATTGCTCGCGGGGGGATCGGTTGCCTGCGGAGGAGGCGCCAAGAGCGATTCCGCGGTTACAGACCTACCCAAGGTAGCTCCGGCGGAGGCGGTAGCGAAGGCGGCGAAGAACTCCGAGGACATCACGTCGCTCCACTATCGGATCAGCGGGACCGTGCCAGGGAAAGGACGTCTGGAGGCCGAGGCGTCCATGAACACGCATCCGCTGGCCATGAGTATGAAGACGACCGCTGCGCCCGACCAGGGTGGGAACGGCCAGTTGGAGATCCGGTTCGTCGACAAGGTGATGTACGTCGGCGGGAGCGCGGTGCGTCCCGAGAAGCTGAAAGGCAAGAGCTGGCTCAGCGCTGCGCCGGCCATATGGGGACGAGGCGGGGCGGACAACCAGTCCTACGGCGTACTGCCCAGTCAACTGCAGGCGAGCCCAACCGCGCAGTCCACGCTTCTGACCGGGTCCAAAGACCTGCGGCTGATCGGGAACGAGACGGTCGACGGCGCCAAGACCACGCACTACAAGGGGACGGTCAACAGCAAAGGCCTGATTCGAGGGCGCCTCGACCAGTTCATGCAGCTTGAAGTCTCCGACCCGCTCACCATGGACCTGTGGATAGACGGCGACGACCGCACCAAACAGTTCCGCATGCGGGCCGAGCACAATGACGACATGGTCGGCACCGGAGACGGGCCGCTCGACCTGACCATCACCTTCCTCGACATCAATCAGCCTGTGACCATCAAAGCGCCGCCGACCAAGGACACCGTCCCACTCGCGGCCGACGCGCAGGAGGGCTGAGCGACATCTGGGCAGAGGAGAACGCTTGATACGCCGGCCCCGTCTCAGTTTCCGTCTCATTCAGCCCCGTTCACGACCGTTCAGGCGAGAACCACAACCCTCCCGGCGCCGACGACCGATCGGCCATGACCCCAGGTGAACGCCTCTGAACACAGCCCACCCGGCCACCACCACAGTTGGAAAGCGCGTTGCTCACGTCCCAAACTCGGCCCGAGTAACCATTCCCAGCCAGGATGGCAGCAACGGTTCGATCAAGTCCCGCAAGTCGCTTTCGGGTGATTCGGGCTCCATGCGATATCACCGTCTGCCTCCAACGTAGCCGAAATCTTCGATTTGGCCACTTCCTCGTGACCGTCGATACAACCGTGATATCGGCGATGAATCACCTTTGGAGAGTTGCCGACCCGCCGCGCTACTTCAGCGATCGGCACACCGGCGTTCAGTCACCGCGTAATTCACGCGTGCCGTAGGTCGTACGGGCGCCCCGCCAATGACGAGTTTGGCCCGCTCAACCTCCAGCCCCACCCCGGTCGGCAGTGGACCGAGCGGGGGAAGCGCAAAGACCCCGATGGGGAACCCCGACCCCGGAGGCGGGCGGCCTACACCCGTCCGCACGGGGTCAGGCACTTGTTCGCCGCCTACGACTTGGGCAAGGACAAGCTTTACGGTCACATCAAGCCGAAGAAGAACCGGACGAAGTTTCTGGAGTTCTGCCGCTACCTGCGCAGCCTCCACCCGCCCAGGACCCGCGTCGCGATCGTGCTCGACAACTTCTCTCTGCACCTGACCACGAAGAATGACACCCGCGTTGGCGACTGGGCTGCGGCCAACAGCGTCGAATTCGTCTACACACCGACCAACATCTCCTGGCTGAACCGCATCGAGGCCCAGTTCACCGCGCTGCGCTACTTCGCGCTGGACGGCACCGACCACGCCAGCCACAAGGAGCAGGGCAGCATGATCCGCCGCTATATCATCTGGCGGAACAAGCACATCGCCGATATTCGCTTGCACACCATCGTCACTCGGGTCGGCGTCGCCTGACACCTGACGAAGGCAGAGAAGATGACCACGCAGACCCACCCCGTCGACCACGAACTCATCCAGGCCGCAGCGCACGTCGCCCGCACTCGCTGTCGGGGTGACAACCACACCATGGCAGCCGCAGCCCGCGCCCGGGACGGCCGGATCGTCACTGCGGTGAATGCCTACCACTTCACCGGAGGGCCTTGCGCCGAACTGGTCCTCATCGGCGCCGCAGCCGCCCAGGGCGCCTACGACCTGGACACGATCGTCGCCGTGGGTGACCGCAACCGGGGGATTGTTCCCCCGTGCGGCCGGTGCCGTCAGGTACTTCTCGACTACTTCCCCGCCATCAAGGTCATCGTCGGGGAAGACGACCGCATCCGAACCGTCCTCATCTCGGACTTGCTGCCCGCAAGCTACGTCTGGGCCGACCACCAGCTCGACGTCGAGTAGATCCTGCCGCTCGGCACGAGCTGACACCGCCAGTCGGCGATAGGGCGAACGTTGCCTGATGCGGCACCAGTGTCTCTAGTGCTGTGACCGGAAAGGTTTGCCGGGAAGCTCGCGGCGTCCGGTGCGGTGCATCGCAAGGCGGAGCATCGCCCGCGTACTGGACGTACTCGGGTGATGCGACAACGCGGCGAGGTGCCGTGCCGGGCGTCGCGAGCCGGTGAACCTTTCCGGTCGCAGCACTAGAAGCACGACGAGGGCTGCAAGCGCGTTCACCCCGCCAGTCGTGCAGACGGCATGACTCGGGCGTTCAACCTTCCCCGGCCAAGGCTGCCACGTCGACCGTGCGTTTGACGATCGGCCGACCTTGGGCGGCGGCCGCGGTTGGAGTGAGTCTCCCTTCCCGGGAATTGCCCAGCGACACTCTCAGGCGCCCCACGTCTTGGCGTGCTCGCACAGGTAGTCGACGAGTTCGGGCGGTTGGAGTTCGAGCGCCGCCACGGCAGACGCGTCCCGCGCGACGCGGACCGGCGAGAAGTCGCCGGTGTCGGCATCGTCCAGGTCGGGACCACCGCGACGGCTCAGATCCATGTCCAGTACCTCGGCGAAGAAGTAGTGCCGCACGACCGTGACCTTTTCACCCGGCTCGGTCAAGGTCAGGAACTCGGTGGCGGCGCCGATTGTGGCGCCGAGTTCTTCCATGACTTCGCGGTGCAGGGCCGCTTCAAGGTCGGCGTCGTAGGGTTCGACGCCTCCACCGACCGTTGTGCAGTACGGCAAGCAGCCCGGCCATCTTCGGCGCAGGAACACCAGCTGACCGTCATCCAGCAGGACCGCGCGAACGTTGTGACGGACCCTCATACGCGCGACGATAGTGCGCTCGTCCCGGTGAGGAGGCTCGAACCGGGCAGGCTGAGGACAGGGAAGCTGTCACAGAGGCCGACGATCACAACTCGATCTGGTTGACGACAGACCTTGGTGGCTTGCCTCGGCTGCGGGCATTCGGAGCGAAGCCGTCATCGGAGTCACAGGGGTGCCGCCCTCGCCTCCTTCGATCCCTCGATCACCCGCCCGCCTCCGGCCCCCACCGCTCCGGCCCCACCCCGCGCCAATCGATCCACGGTGCTTCCGTGACCTCCGCCGGGTCGATTTCCAGGCCGGCTCGGCGGAGGAACTCGGCGAGGTCGGTCGGGTTGTGGGCCAGGCCGAGGATCTCGCCGTCGACGCGGACGCGTCGGCCACCGGTGGGGGACGGTGGATGGACGATCACGCGTATCGGTCCGGCCATGCCTTCAGGATCGTCCGGGACGTAGGGCCCCGCACTCCGGCTTGTCATTCGGGGACCTCCGGTTCAGTGTCCAGGCGGCGGGACGCGTACGGCGCGGGCGTGGCTCGTACCTTCACCGCCGTCGGTGACGCCCCTCAGCAGACGTCACCTCACCCCACCCCACGGTCGGAAGGCCGCCCCAGGTGCCGCAGTTCCCACCATGCTGTGGGGCTCGGTCGCCGTTGCTGCCAATAAGGGTGGAAGAACAGCTGGGTCGACAGCCGGTGCAGGCGTCGGCGCAGTTCGGTACGGCCGGGGCGTTCGGCGAGCTGTCGGTACGTGGCGCTCCATTCCTGCTGCGCCTGGGCCAGGTCGGCGGGAAACGATCGCATGACCGGATTCAAGCACGTGTTCGATTTATGCGTCCATCGGCGTTCCGCTTTGCCCTGTCCGGGAGGGGGTCGCCGTCCGTATACCGTGGCTCGGCATGACTCATACCGGGAGTGAGATCACCGCAGAGCTGGTCCGGGATCTGCTGCGTGACCAGCACCCGGACCTGGCCGATCGCCCTGTGGAGTTCGGCGCCCGCGGCTGGGACAACCAGTTGTGGCGGCTCGGCGACGACCTCGCCGTCCGGCTGCCCTGGGCGACGCTGTCCGCGGACGCGCTGCTGCGCAAGGAGCATGCCTGGCTTCCCGCCCTCGCCCAGGGGCTTCCCCTGCCGGTCCCCGTTCCACAGCGGCTCGGTGAGCCCTCCGAGCGGTTTCCGCGGCCTTGGATCGTCACCACCTGGGTGTCGGGAACGCCTGCCGACCGCGCCCCTGTCACGCGTGCCGCGGCGGCGGCCCGAGCCCTGGCCGACTTCCTGACCGCCCTTCACCGGCCCGCACCCGAAGGAGCGCCCGCCGGGCGCGGCCGTGGGGGTCCGCTGGCCGACTGCGCCGAGGGGTTCGCCCGGCAGTTGGCGTCGGCCATCGAGATGGGGCTGGTCCCTGACCCGGACGCCGTTGGTGCCGTCTGGGAAGACGCCGTCGCCGCGCCCGAGTGGGCGGGGCCGGCGCTGTGGCTGCACGCCGATCTGCATCCGGCCAACGTCCTCACCGGGGACGGCACCATCTGCGGTGTGATCGACTTCGGGGACCTCTGCGCGGGCGATCCGGCCTGCGATCTCGCCGCCGCGTGGACACTGCTGCCGGACGGCGCCGCCGACCGCTTCTATGACGCCTATCGGCCGGTCACGGACGCGGCGACCCGGCGCCGCGCCCGCGGCTGGGCGGTGCTGAGAGCCCTCGCCTGCATGTGTATCGGAGAGGCAGGTGTCCACGGCCGTCCGGGCGGCAAGCCCACCTGGGGGCCACCCGGCCATGCCGCGCTGCGGCGCCTTGTCGCAACGGCCCGTCACTGATCGTCAGGCGGCGCGAAGGTGATGGTGAGATGAGAGAGGGGCTGGGGGGCGTCCACATGCCGGTGCCCGGCGGCGTCCACCAGCGACCCTCGGCGATCACGGCCCTATATCGCGCGCCCTGCCCGCACCCGGCACCCTACGATCACCTGGTTCGACTGCTGGAGGCTGGAGGGGCGGACGTGCTGGAGGGCATCGAGGACGGGACGGCGGCGGCGACGCGGCTCGCGGGAGGGGCGCCGCTTCGGAGCGTGATCGATGTCGCCGACCCCGGTGACTGGCTCACGCTGGACGCGGGAGTGCGTGCGGTGGCCTGGTACGGCCCGCGGTTCCTGCCGGAGTGGGAGCACTCCGCGCCGCTGCCCGCCGACCTGGCCGAACTCGGGGAGTCCCGGCTCGCGCTCGCCCTGTGCCACCGCGACGGCCGGATCCGCCAGGAGGCGGTGCGCCGGTCGGCCCGGTACCCCGCTCTGCTGCCGTTGGTCGTGATCCGCTGCGCCGATTGGGCCGGACCGGTGCGCGAGAGCGCCCGGCAGTTGCTGCGCGAGGCCCTGGACGTGGACGCTGCCCCCGTCCTCGCCCCCGTCCTCGCCCCCGATCTCGCCCCCGGCCTCGCGCCGCTCGTTCTCCGCGTCGGCCGCCGCGACAGAGGTGCCTTCGCTGTCGATGTGCTCGGTCAGAGCCTGCGCCGGGCATCCCATGGGCAGCTCGCCGCCCTCTTCGCCGATTCCGACCGCGTCGTCCGGCGGTTCGCGTACCGGCTGGCCGTCGAGGGGCGGCTGCTCCGTCCCGCCGAGCTGGCCCGCGTGGCCGCCCGGGACAAGGACACCGTGGTCCAGGACCTGTGCGCCACGGCGGCGCTCACGGCTCTGGCGGACGAGCAGGCGTACGAGGATGTGCTGCCTACGCTGCTGTCCGCACGCAACCCGCGTACCCGTTCGGCCGGCGTCACCGGCCTGCGGCGGGCGGGTCGGTCGGAGCAGGCGGAGGCGTTTCTGAGCGACCGCTCCGCGCTGGTGCGAGCTTGCGCCCGGTATGTCGTACGACAGCACGGTGGTGATCCGGCGGCCTGGTACCGGGAGCGGTGCCTGGCACCGGACGACAGCGAGTTGGCGCCCGGTGCGGTCATCGGGCTGGCCGAGTGCGGGAACCGCGCGGACGCCGGGCTGCTGTGGCCGCTGCTCGCGCATCCGGAGGCCGGGGTGCGGGCGCGGGCGGTGGCGGGGCTGCGGGTGCTGGACCGCGCGGATGCGAAGCGGTTGCGACCGCTCCTCGACGACCCTGCCGCCAGTGTCGTCCGCGAGACGGCCGTCGCCCTGCTTCCTTCGGCGAAGGATCTGCCCGCCGACTGGCTGCTGGAGCGCACCGGTTCGGAGCGGCCCCGGCACGTCCGTGTCGGCGCGTTCCGGCTGCTCGACGCGTGTGGCGGCATCGCGGCGCTACGGGCGGCGGTCGGTCTGCTGGAAGACCCGGACACGAAGTTGCGCGCCTGGGCCGGGCAGTCCGTGCAGCGCTGGCATCCCTCGGCGGACGTGCGGCTCCGCGACCCGGAGGTGGGGGAGCTGCTCGACCGGAGTCGGCACCTCTTCAGCGATTACGTGCTGCGTCGACGCAAGCGGGAAGCCGGGGTGGACGACCTGTCAGAAACGGCCTAGTGCCAGCAGGTTTCCTCGCCGCCGTCCCTCCGCGTGCCGACTGATATCGAGTAGGCGCGGCCCGTCCTGGCCTCCGGCTCGGGGGAGAAGCCTCGTGGGTGCAGGTCGAGGTTGAGGAGGAGGTGTCGGCCCTGTTCGGTTCTGGTCCAGCAGGCGCCCTCGACGGTGGCGGGCGGTGCCTCGGGGGCGGGGTCCTGTTCGTACGTCCAGCCGGCCGCGGCGGCGGCCTTGGAGTAGTGGGTGAGGACGTCTTCCGGGGTGTCGGGGGATATGTACAGGCGGTCCGCGTGCAGCCAAGGTGCTCCGGCGCTGTCGTCGTCGCAGCCGGTGGTCACGCCCACGCCGCGGTAGTTGGCGGGTGGGGAGGCGTTGGTGGGGGCGGTGTCGAGCAGGGGCTGGGCGGCGAGTCGTTTGAGGGCGGTGGCTGTGTCGTGGCAGCCGTTGCCGCGGTCGGTGGCGACGATCGAGCAGGCGGTGAGGAGCGTGGCAGGGAGGAGGAGGGTCGCCGCTGACAGCATGCGCGCGGCGACCGACGAAGGCGATGAGGTGGTGGGCAACGGTGCTCCTGGGAGTGGGGGAGCCGTCGGGCGGGTCAGGAGCCGTCGGGTGCGGGCGCGGTGAGTGCGGTCGCGGTGGCTCGGGCGAAGGCGTCCGGGTTGTCCAGCATGATGTTGTGGCCGCAGTCGGGGATCGGGATCACGGTGACGCCGGACGCGGTGAGGGTGTCGGTGCCCGGGAGGGGAGCGTCGGCCTCCGGGAGCAGGTAGGTGCGGGGGATCCGCAGGGTCAGGAGGAGCTCGCGCATCGTGGGGGTGGTGCCGCGGGTGAGGTGGACGGCGCTGCGGTGCAGGGCCTCGCGGTCGGCGAGGCGCATGGTGGACCACCAGTGCGGGCCGGCCAGGTCGCGGGTCTCCTGCCAGCCGCCGGCCAGGAAGTCCTCCTCGGAGCAGGCGGCGATACCGCTGCTGCCGAGGGCGCCGCGCCGGGGCGTGATCGGGTCGAGGTTGGCGTCGACCAGGACCAGCCGGGAGACCAGGTGCGGGTGGCGGGCGGCCAGGACGATGGCCACCGAACCGCCCATGCTGTGGGCGATCAGGTCCGCCCCCGTGACATCCGCCTCGGTCAGGGCCCGGGCCAGGGCGTCGGCGTGTGCCTCCAGGGTGTAGTCGAACGCCGTGGGACGGTCGCTGATGCCGTGCCCGAGGAGGTCGATCAGGAGGGAGCGGTGGCCGGCCAGCGAGGGGTGGACGGCGGTCTCCGTGAAGTAGGCGGGCGAGGTGGCGCCCAGGCCGTGGACGTAGACCCGGGTGGGCTCGCGCCCAGGGAGTTCGACCCAGCGGATCCGGTCACCCCGGGGCGTGGCGGCGGCGCTGTGCACAGTGCGGCTCCTTCGCTCGTCTTCCCTTGTCACGATCGGTAGCAGGATCGGTCGTGGGATCGGTCGTGGGATCGGTCGTGGGATCGGTCGCGGGATCGAGGGCAAGATCGGTAGAGCGAGAGGCTAGCCGGTCGTCCGCCCGGCGGGTGCGGCTCGCTCGCACGAGGTGGAAGTCCGGAAAACCCGGACGCGGTGGCCGGTCCGGACCTACTCTCGAGTTGTGCCAGGCGCGTCGGGGCGGGTGCTTGTTGTGGACGACAACAAGGTCATCCGACAGCTGATCAGGGTCAATCTCGAACTGGAGGGTCTCGAGGTCGTGACCGCGGCCGACGGTGCCGAGTGTCTGGATGTCGTTCATCGGGTACGGCCCGATGTGATCACCCTCGATGTGGTCATGCCCCGGCTCGACGGACTGCGGACGGCCGCTCAGCTGCGTGCCGATCCACGGACCCGTGATCTTCCGCTCGCCATCGTGAGTGCCTGTACGCAGTACGAGGTCGAGACCGGCCTCGATGTCGGCGTCGACGCGTTTCTCGCCAAGCCCTTCGAACCGGCCGAACTCGTCCGTATGGTGCGGGAGTTGATGGAGCGGCGGACGGGGCGGCAGGAACGCGGGCGCGAGGGGGAGGACAGCGAGGTCGAGTACTCCGGGGAGCGGACCGGGGGCAACCCCGTCTACCCGTAGCGTCCTGGACGCACGGTCCTGAGCGTCCGGGACGCACCGTCCTGGACACACCGTCCACATGCCGGACCGTCCCCAAACCGACTCGCCTACCCACCCCCCTCCTCCCCTACGCTTGTCCCGTGACCCCCGTCGAGCTCTCCCGTACCGTGCTGCACGCGGTACGTCGTGCTGTGGACGACGGGGAGCTCAGCGTCAGCGTGCCGGAGCGGGCCGCGGTGACCCCGCCGGGGCCCGGGGGCTGCGGGGACTACGCCACGAACATCGCGCTGCAGCTCGCCCGCCCGGCCGGGCAGCCGCCGCTGCGGGTCGCCGAGATCCTGCTGCCCCACCTCGCGAACTGCGCCGGCGTCGACGACGTCGTCGTCACCGGACCCGGGTTCCTCAACATCAGCCTCAGCCCCGCCGCGTCGCCCACGGCCACCCTGGTCGCGGAGATCCGCGCCCTGGGGCCCCGCTACGGCCACGGCGACGCCCTCGCCGGGCAGGTGGTCGCGCTGCGGGTGCCGTACGAGATCCGGGCCGAGGTCGTCGCCGACGCCGTGGTGCGGATCGTCGCCGCGCAGGGCGGGCGCGGTGAGGTCGATCACGGCGACCCCGTGAACCTGCGGCCCGTACCGGCACCGGAGGACCCCCTGCCGCTCGGGCCGGACGCCGCCCAGTGGGCCCTGCTGCATCCCGCCGCCCACGACCGGCCCCGGGTCACCGCCGACCACCTGGTGCAGCGGGAGAGCAATCCGCTGTTCCGGGTGCGGTACGCCCACGCCCGCACGCGCGCCGTCGGGCGCGGCGCCGGACGGCTCGGGTTCGATGCCGTACCCGGCGATCCGGTACAGGGCGATGGTGGTCCGGGACATGGCCATGGCGATCCGGTGCACGGCGACGCCGTACCCGGTGCCGGCACGGACGCCCCGAGCGTCCTCGTCGCCACCCTCGTCACCGCCCTCGCCGACTACCCCCGCATCCTCACCGCCGCGGCCACCCACCGCGCCCCCGACCGGCTCGCCCGGCACCTCGTCACCGTCGCGGATGCCGTCCTGCCGTACCTGACGACCGTGCTGCCGCGCGGCGACGAGAAACCCTCGGCCGCCCACCGTGCCCGGCTCGCCCTCGCCGAAGCCGCCGGGACGGTGCTGGCCGGCGGCCTGTCCCTGCTCGGCATCGACGCACCCGATCACCTCTGAAGAGAGCGCCAGAAGAGCAATGAGCCGTTCCGCACACCCCGCCGGGCCCCGGCACGCCGACGTCCTTCCCGAGGGCCACTACGCCGCTCCGCCCACCGACCTCAACGCCCTCGACCCCAAGGTGTGGGCCCAGACCGTCAGCCGTGGCGAGGACGGTGTGGTCAGTGTCGGCGGTGTCGACGTCAAGGCCCTCGCCGAGCAGCACGGCACCCCCGCCTACGTCCTCGACGAGACCGACTTCCGCGCCCGGGCCCAGGCCTGGCGCAGCGCCTTCGGCCCGGACGCCGACGTGTTCTACGCCGGGAAGGCGTTCCTGTCCCGAGCCGTCGTGCGCTGGCTGCACGAGGAGGGGCTCAACCTGGACGTGTGCTCCGGCGGGGAGCTGGCCACCGCGCTGTCCGCCGGCATGCCCGCCGACCGCATCGCCTTCCACGGCAACAACAAGTCGACGCACGAGATCGAGCGGGCGGTCGACGCCGGTGTCGGGCGGATCGTGCTCGACTCCTTCCAGGAGATCGTCCGCGTCGCCCACATCGCCCAGTCCCGCGGCAAGCGGCAGCGCGTGCAGATTCGTATCACCGTCGGGGTCGAGGCCCACACGCACGAGTTCATCGCCACCGCCCACGAGGACCAGAAGTTCGGGATCCCGCTGGCGGGCGGGCAGGCCGCCGAGGCCGTGCGGCGGGCGCTGCAGCTCGACGGGCTCGAACTGATCGGCATCCACTCGCACATCGGGTCGCAGATCTTCGACATGTCCGGGTTCGAGGTCGCCGCGCACCGGGTCGTGGGGCTGCTCAAGGACATCAGGGACGAGCACGGGGTGGAGCTGCCCGAGATCGACCTGGGCGGCGGGCTCGGGATCGCGTACACCAGCGACGACGACCCGCGCGAGCCGCACGAGATCGCCAAGGCGCTCACCGAGATCGTGTCGCGGGAGTGCGAGGCCGCCAGGCTGCGCACGCCCCGGATCTCCGTGGAGCCCGGGCGGGCCATCGTCGGCCCCACCGCCTTCACCCTCTACGAGGTCGGCACCGTCAAGCCCCTCGACGGGCTGCGCACCTACGTCTCCGTCGACGGCGGCATGTCCGACAACATCCGGACCGCGCTCTACGACGCCGAGTACAGCGTCGCTCTCGTCTCCCGGACCAGCGACGCCGAGCCGATGCTCGCCCGCGTCGTCGGCAAGCACTGCGAGAGCGGGGACATCGTCGTGAAGGACGCGTTCCTGCCGGGCGACCTGGCACCCGGTGACCTGATCGCCGTACCGGCGACCGGCGCCTACTGCCGCTCCATGGCGAGCAACTACAACCATGTGCTCCGGCCGCCCGTCGTCGCGGTGCGCGACGGCGAGGCCCGGGTGATCGTCCGCCGGGAGACGGAGGAGGACCTCCTGCGTCTCGACGTCGGCTGACACGGGTTGTCACGGGCGGAAGATCTCCTGTCTTCCGCCTCCCGGAAATGAAATAGATGTCTCACGATCCGGACGAAGGGTAGAAAACGCCGTCCGGTGAGTGAGACTGGTCCAACCGTAGACGGTATGAGGAAACGAGGTCGGATGATGCGTACGCGTCCGCTGAAGGTGGCGCTGCTGGGCTGTGGGGTTGTCGGCTCAGAGGTGGCGCGCATCATGACGACGCACGCCGACGACCTCGCCCAGCGGATCGGCGCCCCGGTGGAGCTCGCCGGGGTCGCCGTACGACGGCCCTCCAAGGTCCGTGAGGGCATCGACCCGAGCCTGGTCACCACCGACGCGACCGCCCTGGTCAAACGCGGGGACATCGACGTGGTCGTCGAGGTCATCGGCGGTATCGAGCCCGCCCGCACCCTCATCACCACCGCCTTCGAGCACGGCGCGTCGGTCGTGTCGGCCAACAAGGCGCTGCTCGCCCAGGACGGCGCCGCCCTGCACGCGGTCGCCGAGCAGAACGGCAAGGACCTGTACTACGAGGCCGCCGTCGCGGGCGCCATCCCGCTGATCCGGCCGCTGCGCGAGTCCCTCGCCGGCGACAAGGTCAACCGGGTGCTCGGCATCGTCAACGGGACCACCAACTTCATCCTCGACAAGATGGACAGCACGGGGGCGGGGTACCAGGAGGCGCTCGACGAGGCCACCGCGCTCGGGTACGCGGAGGCCGACCCGACCGCCGACGTCGAGGGCTTCGACGCCGCCGCCAAGGCCGCCATCCTCGCCGCGATCGCCTTCCACTCGCGGGTCCGCCTCGACGACGTCTACCGCGAGGGCATGACCGAGGTCACCGCCGCAGACTTCGCCTCCGCCAAGAACATGGGCTGCACCATCAAGCTGCTCGCCATCTGCGAGCGCGCCGGCGACGGCGGCTCCGTCACCGCGCGCGTGCACCCCGCCATGATTCCGCTGACCCACCCGCTCGCCTCGGTGCGCGGCGCGTACAACGCCGTCTTCGTCGAGTCCGACGCGGCCGGCCAGCTGATGTTCTACGGGCCCGGCGCCGGCGGTGCGCCCACGGCCTCCGCGGTCCTCGGCGACCTGGTCGCCGTCTGCCGCAACCGGCTCAGCGGGGCAACGGGGCCCGGCGAGTCGGCGTACGCCGCCCTGCCCGTCTCGCCGATGGGCGATGTCGTCACGCGCTACCACATCAGCCTCGACGTCGCCGACAAACCGGGTGTTCTCGCCCAGGTCGCCACCGTGTTCGCCGAGCACGGGGTTTCCATCGATACGGTTCGGCAGACCGGCAAGGACGGCGAGGCCTCCCTCGTCGTCGTCACCCATCGGGCCTCCGACGCCTCCCTGTCCGGGACCGTCGAGGCGCTGCGCAAGCTCGACACCGTGCGGGGTGTCGCCAGCATCATGCGGGTTGAAGGAGAGTAACCAGCAATGACCCACCAGTGGCGCGGAATCATCGAGGAGTACCGGGACCGGCTGCCCGTCTCCGACACCACGCCGGTCGTGACGCTCCGCGAGGGCGGCACGCCCCTCGTGCCCGCGCAGGTGCTCTCCGAGCGCACGGGCTGCGAGGTCCACCTCAAGGTGGAGGGCGCGAACCCGACCGGGTCCTTCAAGGACCGCGGTATGACCATGGCGATCAGCAAGGCCAAGGAGGAGGGCGCGCAGGCGGTCATCTGCGCCTCCACGGGCAACACGTCCGCCTCCGCCGCCGCGTACGCCGTGCGCGCGGGCATGGTCTCGGCCGTGCTCGTCCCGCAGGGCAAGATCGCGCTCGGCAAGATGGGCCAGGCGCTCATCCACGGCGCGAAGATCCTCCAGGTCGACGGCAACTTCGACGACTGCCTCACCCTCGCCCGCAAGCTGAGCGAGAACTACCCGGTGGCGCTGGTCAATTCGGTCAACCCGGTGCGCATCGAGGGCCAGAAGACGGCTGCCTTCGAGATCGTGGACATGCTCGGCGACGCGCCCGACATCCACGTCCTGCCGGTCGGCAACGCGGGCAACATCACCGCGTACTGGAAGGGGTACACGGAGTACGCCGGTGACGGCATCGCCGCCAAGACCCCCCGGATGTGGGGTTTCCAGGCCTCCGGCAGCGCCCCGATCGTGCGCGGCGAGGTCGTCAAGGACCCGTCGACCATCGCCACCGCGATCCGGATCGGCAACCCCGCCTCCTGGCAGTTCGCGCTCGCGGCCCGGGACGAGTCCGGCGGCCTCATCGACGAGGTGACGGACCGTGAGATCCTGCGCGCCTACCGGCTGTTGGCCGCGCAGGAGGGTGTCTTCGTGGAGCCCGCCTCCGCCGCCTCCGTGGCCGGTCTGCTCAAGGCCGCCGAGCAGGGCAAGGTCGACCCCGGCCAGCGCATCGTCTGCACGGTCACCGGCAACGGTCTGAAGGACCCCGACTGGGCCGTCGCCGGCGCCCCGCAGCCGGTCACCGTACCGGTCGACGCGGCCGCCGCCGCCGAGCGCCTCGGGCTCGCCTAGAGAACCGCTCGAGGCGTACTCGAGAAGTACCGCAGGAGTACGCCGGAAGCAGGGAGTGCGAGGGCACTCCCTACGAAGGGGGCACAGGGGGCTTACGACACGCATCGTGCGCCTCCTGTGCGCCCTATGTCGCCACAGAACCTTCCTTCGATAGGCTGTACTGAACCCGCCCGCTGCATATGCCTCCGCATATGGCGCGGTGCCGCGCCGTCTCCACGGCCCGAGGGTCATCACGTACCTATCGAGTGTCATTCGACCATCACGCAGCTCAAGGAGAGTCATCGAGCGATGGCCGGTCCAGCGTTCCGCGCCGCCGCCGTCCGGGTGCGCGTCCCCGCCACCAGCGCCAACCTCGGCCCGGGCTTCGACGCCCTGGGCCTCGCGCTGGGGCTCTACGACGACGTCGTCGTCCGGGTGGCCGACTCAGGGCTGCACATCGACATCGCGGGTGAGGGCAGCGAGACGCTGCCGCGCGACGAGAGCCACCTTCTCGTCCGCTCCCTGCGCACCGCCTTCGACCTGCTGGGCGGACAGCCCCGCGGCCTGGAGATCGTGTGCGCCAACCGCATCCCGCACGGCCGCGGCCTCGGCTCCTCCTCCGCCGCGATCTGCGCCGGCATCGTCGCCGCGCGCGCCGTCACCATAGGCGGCGAGGCCAGGCTCGACGACGCCGCGCTCCTGGAGCTGGCGACCGAGATCGAGGGCCACCCCGACAACGTCGCGGCCTGTCTGCTGGGCGGCTTCACGCTCTCCTGGATGGAGTCCGGCGCCGCCCGGGCGATCAGGATGGAGCCCGCCGGTTCCGTCGTTCCGGTGGTTTTCGTGCCCGGGAAGCCGGTGCTCACCGAGACCGCGCGCGGACTGCTCCCGCGCACCGTGCCGCACGTCGACGCCGCCACCAACGCGGGCCGTGCCGCCCTGCTCGTCGAGGCCCTCACCCGGCGCCCCGAGCTGCTGCTGCCCGCCACCGAGGACCGTCTCCACCAGGAGTACCGCGCCCCCGCGATGCCGGAGAGCGCGGCACTGGTGGAGCGGCTGCGCGCCGACGGGATCCCGGCCGTGATCTCCGGCGCCGGCCCCACCGTGATGGCGCTCGCCGACGCCGAGAGCGCCGACAAGGTGCAGGCCCTGGCCGGTGCGGACTGGGCCGCAAACCGCCTGGACCTGGACCTGTACGGCGCGAGCGTGCTGCCGCTCGCGCCCTCGAGTGACATTTGACGCGCACGATTGCCGGATTTGGAGAGGGGGAATGTTTGTTGGATCCGGTAGTGTTAACCTCAAGTCTGCACCCGACCCCACCATGGCGAGGTGCTTCGTGTCCCCGTCCGGGACAGACATTCTTCCGGGAGTCTCCCAAGCCACTCAGCGTTTCGTATGTCGTACATGGGCAGTACGCCGTACGCGGGCACTGAGCGGGCCGCTGGGCACGCTCCGGAATTGGTGCGACCACGCCTCGTGACACCGGGTGCCACGGCTGCGGAAGCGCCGTCATCAGAAATTCTCTCCGCCGCTTTGGCGGACCACCGCCCCGGCACGGTCCACACAGCAAGGACCGAAAGCCGGACAGCACAACCGGTCGCCGAGCCAGACAGGCCGACGTCCGCTCCAGGGAAGGACCCTTCGTGAGCGACACCACCGATCTGATGGGCGCACGTGTCGAGGAGACCGCTGCCGCGCCCGCCACGGACGCCTCCGCGCCTGCCACCGGTGCCGGCTCCCGGCGGCGCCGCGGTACCGGCCTCGAGGGCATGGTGCTGGCCGAGCTTCAGCAGGTCGCATCCGGCCTCGGCATCAGGGGCACCGCGCGGATGCGCAAGAGCCAGCTGATCGAGGTCATCAAGGAGGCGCAGGCCGGCGGGGGAGCTCCCGCCAAGGCCGAGACGGCCACCGAGACCAAGCCGAAGCGCCGGGCCACCTCCAAGGCCCGTACGGGCGAGGACGCCGCCGAGAAGAAGGCGGAGCAGCCCGTCGCGGCCCCCGCCGAGCAGGCCGTGGCCCAGCAGCAGATCGAGATCCCCGGCCAGCCGGCCAGCGAGGACGCGCCGGCCGAGCGCCGCCGTCGCCGCGCCACCGCCGAGGCGGGCAGCCCCACCGCGAACGGTGCGGACACGATCGTCGCCGAGGCGAAGAGCGAGCCGAAGGCGGAGACCCCCGCCGCGCAGCCGCAGCAGGGCGACGCCGGTGACGGCGAGGGCCGCGGCCGCCGCGACCGCCGTGAGCGCGGCCGTGACCGCGACCGCCGCAGCAAGGGCGACGAGCAGCAGGGCGGCGGCCAGGGCGGCCGCCAGGACCAGGGCGGTCGCCAGGACCGGCAGGACCGCCAGGACCGTCAGCAGCCGCAGCACCAGGGCGGCGGCCGTCAGGACCGGGGCGCCGGTCCACAGGACGACGACGAATTCGGTGACGGCCGCCGTGGCCGTCGTGGCCGTTACCGGGACCGCCGTGGCCGCCGTGGCCGTGACGAGATCGGCGGCGCCGAGCCGCAGCTCGCCGACGACGACGTGCTGATCCCCGTCGCGGGCATCCTCGACATCCTCGACAACTACGCGTTCATCCGGACCTCCGGCTACCTGCCCGGTCCGAACGACGTGTACGTCTCCCTCGCCCAGGTCCGCAAGAACGGCCTGCGCAAGGGCGACCACATCACCGGCGCGGTCCGCCAGCCCAAGGAGGGCGAGCGGCGCGAGAAGTTCAACGCGCTGGTCCGCCTCGACTCCGTCAACGGCATGGCGCCCGAACACGGCCGTGGCCGCCCGGAGTTCAACAAGCTGACCCCGCTCTACCCGCAGGACCGCCTCCGTCTGGAGACGGACCCGGGCGTGCTGACCACCCGCATCATCGACCTCGTGTCGCCGATCGGTAAGGGCCAGCGCGGTCTGATCGTGGCCCCGCCGAAGACCGGCAAGACCATGATCATGCAGGCGATCGCCAACGCGATCACGCACAACAACCCCGAGTGCCACCTGATGGTCGTCCTGGTCGACGAGCGTCCGGAAGAGGTCACCGACATGCAGCGGTCGGTCAAGGGCGAGGTCATCTCCTCGACCTTCGACCGCCCGGCCGAGGACCACACCACGGTCGCCGAGCTCGCCATCGAGCGTGCCAAGCGTCTGGTGGAGCTGGGCCACGACGTCGTCGTGCTGCTCGACTCGATCACGCGTCTGGGCCGTGCGTACAACCTGGCGGCGCCGGCCTCCGGCCGCATCCTGTCCGGTGGTGTCGACTCGACCGCCCTGTACCCGCCGAAGCGCTTCTTCGGTGCGGCCCGCAACATCGAGGACGGCGGCTCGCTGACCATCCTCGCCACCGCCCTGGTGGACACCGGGTCCCGCATGGACGAGGTGATCTTCGAGGAGTTCAAGGGCACTGGCAACGCCGAGCTCAAGCTCGACCGGAAGCTCGCCGACAAGCGCATCTTCCCCGCGGTGGACGTCGACGCGTCCGGCACCCGTAAGGAAGAGATCCTGCTCGCCCCCGACGAGCTCGCCATCGTCTGGAAGCTGCGCCGGGTGCTGCACGCCCTCGACCAGCAGCAGGCGGTCGAACTGCTCCTCGACAAGATGAAGCAGACGAAGTCGAACGCCGAGTTCCTGATGCAGATCCAGAAGACGACGCCGACGCCCGGCAACGGCGACTGAGTGTTGTCGTCAAGGTCGTAAAGCAGAGAAAAGGGCCGCCCTCCGCAAACAGCGGGGGGCGGCCCTTTATTTGTGCAGCGATTCCGGCCCTGTCAATCCGGCTCCTTTACCTCTGCTTTTCGAACGATCCGGTGGCGGGAGCTACGCACGGGACGACATCCGTTTCCTCGCCCGCCGCCGTACCCGCCTCGCAGAGCCGGCCGCCCTTCTCGCGCAGGTCGAGGTGGAAGCGCGTGACCTTGCCGTCCTGCTGGAGGCCGTGGATGCGCTCGTCGATGTAGCCCAGGGCGTTCAGGCTCCTGCGCACCTTGGCGGGGGTGGGGTCCGGGACCGCCTGCAGCGCCTGGATGATGCGCTGTTCGTGCTGGACACTCGCACACCAGTCCCGGTCGCTGAGCTGCGCCTCCGTAGGGGCGCCGGGCAAGATCGGTTCCGTCGGGGGAGTCTCGGTGGGGGCGAGACTCTGCTCCCCTTCCGGCCCGGTGGTCGAGGCACACGGCTTCGCGACCTCGTCCAGCATCACCGCGAACGCCGCCTGCTCGGAGGTCGACCGGGTGGCGCTCCCGCTGTCACCCGACCCGTTGCCTCCGCAGCCGGCAAGGGCCAGCGCGGCGAGGGCGGCGGCCGTGAGGGTGCGCCCGGGGCCGGTGAACGCACTGATGGGGGTGGTGATGGGTGTCATGCGTGCAGTCTCCGGCCGGTGTTCCGCGTCGCGCATGAGTGCGTGTACTCATCTGCGGAGGCCGGCTTTACCTGCCCAAAAGAAGCGGGTGCAAGCGATCAGGGTTGAACTGGTGTCCGCGCTCGCGGAATTGCGGTAGCCGTATTCGCCGTGCTGTTGCCTCCGCAGGAGCTACGGGCGCGGCGTGGCCGGCGGGCTGTGGTGCGGTGTATCGGCTCGGTGGGCGACGGCTTCACGGACGCGTGGCCCTGGTCATCCCGGAGCAAAGAAAGGGGCTGCCCCCCGCAAGGTGCGGGGGGCGGCCCTTCGCGTTTCCTTCTCCGATGTACGATCGCGCCCTTCGGTCAATTGACCGATTCACGAACTCCTGATCCCGAGGGGGGACTTAGGTGGGTACACCCACGTCCGGGAGCGGTCGGCACAGACGCCGGATACGTTTCGCTCTGCCCGTGGCCGCGGCCGGAATCGCCGCCGCAGTCACGGCCGCACTGATCTCGACGTCCGCCAGCGCGGCCACCCAGCCGGCGCCGACGGCCAAGCCGGCCGTCAGCACGCCGTCGCAGGCCACGCTGAAGCAGCGGGCCGCCGACGCCGTCGCCGCCGTCAACGGCGAGACCACCACGAAGACGTCGAGCAGTGGCTCCGCCGTCTCGCCGAAGATCATCGGTGGCGGTACGACCACCATCTCCTCGGCGCCCTGGATGGCCCAGCTCTGGTACTACGACGACAAGGGCACCACCAGCACCAGCGACGACGTCGGCTTCTTCTGCGGCGGCTCGGTCGTCTCGCCCACGAAGATCCTCACCGCCGCGCACTGCGTCAAGGGGTACAAGTGGAGCACCACGAAGTCCGTGGTCATCACGGGCACCGCCTCGCTGCCCACCACCAACAGCGACGGCAGTGACAACCTGCACGGCGGCACCGTCTCCGCCGTCCTGCGCCAGTGGAACCATCCGTCGTACACCGTGTCGACCCGCGGCGCCCCCAACAACGACGTCGCCGTGCTCACCCTGGCCGCCCCGGTCAAGGCCACGCCGATCCGGCTGACGACCAGCACCGACACGACCTCGTACAAGGCGAACACCAGCGCCAAGGTCTACGGCTGGGGCCGCACCAGCTCCACCTCGGACGACATCTCCGAGACCCTGAAGACGGCCACGCTGCCCGTCCAGTCCGACACCACCTGCACGGGCGCCTACGGCAGCGACTACGTCAAGGGCCACATGGTCTGCGCCGGCAAGGCCGCCACCGGTTCCGACACCGGCACCACCACCACCTGCAACGGTGACTCCGGCGGCCCGCTGGTCGTCGGCGGCCGGATCGTCGGCGTGGTCTCCTGGGGCGTCGAGGACTGCGTCGCCAAGGGCGCCTACCCGGTCTTCACGAAGGTCAGCACCTACGTCGGTGCCGCCTACGCGCAGATCACCGACACCAACCTGAGCCTGTTCAACAACCTCAACGACGGCAAGGCCGACCTGTTCGCGCGCAAGTCGTCCACCAAGGTCGGCTACGAGCTGGACTCCAAGGGCAGCTCGCTCGCCTCCCGCGTCTCCTGGGGCGACTTCAGCGGCGTCAACGTCATCCTCCAGGCCGACCTCAACCGCGACGGCCTCCAGGACCTCGTCTACCGGTTGTCCTCCAGCGGTGACGTCTACTGGCTGCACTTCGTGCTGAACAGCGACCAGACCGACGGCACCTGGACCGAGACGAAGATCTTCTCCGGCTGGAAGACCCGCAAGGCCGTCGTGATCCCCGGCGACCTCACCGGCGACTACCTGCCGGACGTCCTCTCCGAGGACTCCAGCGGCGTGCTGTGGCTGTACCCGGGCAAGGGCAACGGCACCTTCGCCGCCCGCGTCAAGATCGGCACCGGCTGGAGCCAGTACAACCAGCTGCGCGGCGTCGGCGACTTCAACGGCGACGGCAAGGCCGACCTGCTGGCCCGCAAGAGCAGCGGCGGCGACCTCTACCTGTACAAGGGCACCGGCAAGTCCGGCACCGGCCTCTTCTCGGCCCGGGTGAAGGTCCGCTCCGCCTGGACCGGCTTCAACACCCTCGCCGCGGTCGGCGACATGACCGGCGACGGCAAGGCCGACCTGCTGGCCCGTACGACCGGCGGCACGCTGTACCTCTACCCGGGCACCGGCAAGGGGACCAGTGAGATCTTCGGCACAAGGAAGTCGCTCGGTACCGGTTTCCAGCAGTACGACATCTTCGGCTGACATGGCTGGTGAGCGGGGGTTCGCCCCACTTGCCCGATGACTCCCGATCACGCAGTGTGCCCATCGCTCCACGCGGTGGGCACACTGCGTTGTGCAACCCTTTCCCGAGTTTCGCCGTCTGACCAGGCGGAGCGACGATGGTCCGGTACGTGCCGATGATCCGGGTACGCCGGACCTGACCCCGACCGCAGGGGGTACCGAGCAGCCGCAGGAGAACAGAGGAGCCCATGTCCGCGGAGAGCACGCCAGGTCCGGGCATACCCGGGCCCGGCACGAAGGCCACGAACCACCGCAAGCCCCGAGGGGCGGGCCGCAGGGCGCTTCTCGTCACGGCCTGGACGGCGGCGGGCATCCTCGTGCTGGGCGGCACCGGCGTCGGTTACCTGTACTTCAAGCTCAACGGCAACCTGAAGACCGTCGACATCAACCAGGCGCTCGGCACCGACCGGCCCACCAAGGTCGACAACGGCTCCGAGAACATCCTGGTCCTCGGCTCGGACTCGCGGTCCGGCGCCAACAAGAAGCTCGGCGGCGGCGCGGACGACGGCAGCGCCCGCTCCGACACGGCGATGATCATCCACGTCTACGAGGGCCACAAGAAGGCCAGTGTGGTCTCCATCCCCCGGGACACTCTGATCGACCGCCCGTCCTGCACGGACGCGCAGGGTGTCAAGCACTCCGCCGCGACCGGCGTGATGTTCAACTCCGCCTACTCCACGGGCGGCGCGGCCTGCGCGGTCAAGACGGTCGAGTCGATCACCGGCATCCGGATGGACCACTACCTGGAGGTCGACTTCTCCGGCTTCGAGAAGCTCGTCGACGAGCTCGGCGGGGTCGAGGTCACCACCACCAAGGCCATCGACGACCGGGAGAGCCACCTCGACCTCAAGGCCGGCACCCACACGCTCGACGGCCGGCAGGCGCTCGGCCTGGTCCGCACCCGGCACGGCGTCGGCGACGGCTCCGACCTGGGCCGCATCCAGCTCCAGCAGGCGTTCGTGAAGGCCCTGATCAACCAGGTCAAGCAGGTGGGCATCTTCACCAGCCCCAAGAAGCTGTACGACCTGGCCGACACCGCGACCAGGACCATCACCACCGACTCCGACCTGGGCTCGGTGAACTCCCTCATCGACTTCGCGAACGGCCTGAAGTCCATCAGCGCCAAGAACATGCACATGGTGACGATGCCGGTCCAGTACGACCCGTCCAACCCGAACCGGGTGATCGTCGCCGAGGCGAAGGCCAAGCAGGTCTGGAAGGCGCTGAAGAACGACGAGCCGATCCCGGCGTCCGCGACGAAGGGCACGGCGACGGGCCAGGCCAAGGGCGTCGTGACGACGTCGTGAGGCTCAGGGAATAGATCACCCGACCCCTCGGTTTTGGGCAATGCGGCCAGCCCTGGCAGACTGGTACGTCGGCCCCGGTTCACGCCCCGCAAACCCGCGACGGCGACCCGGTGCCCTCCCGAAATCTAGGAGAATCCCTTGAAGCGCGACATCCACCCCGAGTACGTCGAGACGCAGGTCAGCTGCACCTGTGGCGCGTCGTTCACGACTCGCAGCACCATCCAGTCCGGCACCATCCGTGCTGAGGTCTGCTCCGAGTGCCACCCGTTCTACACGGGCAAGCAGAAGATCCTCGACACCGGTGGCCGTGTGGCCCGCTTCGAGGCCCGCTTCGGCAAGGCTGCCGCCGGCTCCAAGAAGTAGCGAGCCCCATTTCGCCGGTCCACGGCCACGCCCCCGCGAGGGGTGTGCCCGGGACCGGCGTTTTTGGTCGCCCGCCTTCCCTTCCGTACGCCGTAGCAGTATCAGGAGCCAAAAATGTTCGAGGCCGTCGAGGAACTCGTCGTCGAGCACGCAGACCTGGAGAAGAAGCTCGCCGACCCGTCGGTCCATGCCGACCAGGCCAACGCGCGCAAGCTGAACAAGCGCTACGCCGAGCTCACCCCGATCGTCGCCACGTACCGCTCCTGGAAGCAGACCGGCGACGACATCGAGACCGCGCGGGAACTGGCCGCCGACGACCCCGACTTCGCCGCCGAGGTCAAGGAGCTGGACAAGCAGCGCGCCGAGCTCACCGAGAAGCTGCGGCTGCTGCTCGTACCCCGGGACCCGTCCGACGACAAGGACGTGATCCTGGAGATCAAGGCGGGAGCGGGCGGCGACGAGTCCGCGCTGTTCGCGGGTGACCTGCTGCGCATGTACCTGCGATACGCCGAGCGCGTCGGCTGGAAGACCGAGATCATCGACTCCACCGAGTCCGAGCTCGGCGGCTACAAGGACGTCCAGGTCGCCGTGAAGACCAAGGGCGGCCAGGGCGCCACGGAGCCCGGGCAGGGCGTCTGGGCGCGGCTGAAGTACGAGGGCGGTGTGCACCGCGTGCAGCGCGTGCCGGCGACCGAGTCGCAGGGCCGTATCCACACCTCCGCCGCCGGTGTGCTCGTCACGCCGGAGGCCGAGGAGGTCGACGTCGAGATCAACCCCAACGACCTGCGGATCGACGTCTACCGGTCCTCCGGGCCCGGCGGACAGTCCGTCAACACCACCGACTCCGCCGTGCGCATCACGCACCTGCCCACCGGAGTCGTCGCCTCCTGCCAGAACGAGAAGAGCCAGCTGCAGAACAAGGAGCAGGCCTTGCGTATCCTGCGCTCCAGGCTGCTCGCCGCGGCGCAGGAGGAGGCGGAGAAGGAAGCCGCCGACGCCCGTCGCAGCCAGGTCCGCACCGTCGACCGCTCCGAGAAGATCCGTACGTACAACTTCCCGGAGAATCGTCTCTCGGACCACCGCGTCGGCTTCAAGGCGTACAACCTGGACCAGGTCCTGGACGGCGACCTCGACGCGGTGATCCAGGCCTGCGTCGACGCGGACTCGGCCGCGAAGCTGGCAGCCGCATAAGAGGTACCAGTTACTACACGGAGGACCAGCGTGAACCTGCTGCTCGCCGAGGTGGCCCAGGCCGCCCAGCGGCTGGCCGACGCCGGCGTGCCCTCGCCGCGCAACGACGCGGAGGAGCTCGCCGCGTTCGTGCACGGCGTGAAGCGGGGCGCGCTGCACACCGTGCAGGACTCCGACTTCGACGCCCGCTACTGGGAGGCCATCGCCCGGCGCGAGCAGCGCGAGCCGCTCCAGCACATCACCGGGCGGGCGTATTTCCGGTATCTCGAACTCCAGGTGGGGCCGGGCGTGTTCGTGCCCCGGCCGGAGACCGAGTCGGTGGTCGGCTGGGCCATAGACGCGGTGCGCGCGATGGACGTGGTCGAGCCGTGCATCGTCGACCTGTGCACCGGCTCCGGCGCCATCGCGCTCGCCCTCGCCCAGGAGGTCCCGCGGTCCAGCGTGCACGCCGTGGAGCTGTCCGAGGAGGCGCTCCAGTGGACCCGCAAGAACGTGGCGGGCTCCAGGGTCGACCTGCGCCAGGGAGACGCCCTGGACGCCTTCCACGACCTCGACGGCCACGTCGACCTGGTGATCTCCAACCCGCCGTACATCCCGCTCACCGAGTGGGAGTACGTCGCTCCCGAGGCCCGCGACTACGACCCGGAGCTGGCCCTGTTCTCCGGCGAGGACGGCCTGGACCTGATCCGGGGCATCGAACGCACCGCACACCGGCTGCTGCGCCCGGGCGGTGTCGTCGTCATCGAGCACGCCGACACCCAGGGCGGCCAGGTGCCGTGGATCTTCACCGAGGAGCGGGGCTGGGCCGACGCGGCCGACCACCCGGACCTCAACAAGCGCCCCCGCTTCGCGACCGCCCGCAAGGCGCTGCCGTGAGCACCCCCCAGACTGTTTGCCGGAAGTCCCGGAATCCCTGGAACCGGATGTCCCGGAAGTACGTGTACTTCGTGTACGAGGAGGCCCGCTAGACATGGCACGGCGATACGACACCAATGACGCGACCGACCGCGTGACGGGTCTGCGCGAGGCCGCGTCAGCCGTCCGCCGGGGCGAACTGGTGGTGCTGCCCACCGACACGGTGTACGGCATCGGCGCCGACGCGTTCACCTCGGAGGCGGTCGCCGACCTGCTCGACGCCAAGGGCCGGGGCCGCAACATGCCCACCCCCGTGCTGATCGGCTCCCCGAACACGCTCCACGGTCTCGTCACCGACTTCTCGGAGATGGCCTGGGAGCTCGTCGACGCGTTCTGGCCGGGCGCCCTCACCCTGGTCGCCAAGCACCAGCCGTCCCTGCAGTGGGACCTGGGCGACACCCGGGGCACGGTCGCCGTCCGCATGCCCCTGCACCCGGTCGCCATCGAGCTGCTCACCGAGGTCGGCCCGATGGCCGTCTCCTCCGCCAACCTCACCGGCCACCCGTCCCCGGAGACCTGTGACGCGGCGCAGGAGATGCTCGGCGACTCCGTCTCCGTGTACCTCGACGGCGGCCCGACCCCGGGCAACGTGCCCTCGTCCATCGTCGACGTCACCCGCGAGGTGCCGCTGCTGCTGCGCGCCGGCGCCATCTCGGCGGAGGAGCTGCGGAAGGTCGTACCCGACCTCGAGGTGGCGAATTGACAGCCCCTGACGCGGGGCGTGGCATAGGCAACGGGGAGAGCGCGGCGGAGATCACGACGACGTTCGTGGGGCTGCCTCGTGACAGTTTCCGGATCCTCCATGTCAGCACCGGCAACGTGTGCCGCTCGCCGATCACCGAGCGGCTGACCCGCCATCTCGTGACGGACCGGCTCGGCACCTTTCTCGGCGGCGGGCTGATCGTGGAGAGCGCGGGCACCTGGGGCCACGAGGGCGCTCCCATGGAGGCCAACGCGGAGGCCGTGCTGGCCGACTTCGGCGCGGACCCGACCGGGTTCGTGGGGCGGGAGCTGCTCGACGAGCACGTCATCCGCGCCGACCTGGTGCTGACCGCCACCCGTGACCACCGCGCCCAGGTCATCTCCATGGGCCACTCGGCGGGCCTGCGCACCTTCACCCTGAAGGAGTTCACCCGCCTGGTCCGCGCGATAGACCCGGCGACCCTGCCGCCGCTCACCGAGGGCGTGGTGATCCGCGCCCGCGCCCTGGTCCGCGCGGCGGCGGCGCTGCGCGGCTGGCTCCTCGCCCCCACGGCCGAGGCCGACGAGGTGTACGACCCGTACGGCGCCCCGCTGCCGTTCTTCCAGTCCATCGGGGACGAGATACACGAGGCGCTGGACCCGGTCGTCACGGCGCTCACCGGCGTCCCGGCACGGATGTAGCCCCAGGCGCCGCACACACCGCGCACCCCACCCACCCCGGGCCTACATTGGACCTACGTCACCGTCGACCGCCCGGAGCCCGTCATGTCGGTCACCCCTACCCTCGATGAGGCCGGTCCGCTGCTGCGGCGGCAGGACCCGGAGCTGGCGGAGATCCTGCTGGGCGAGCTGACCCGGCAGTCGACGTCGCTGCAGCTGATCGCCGCCGAGAACTTCACCTCCCGGGCCGTGCTGGCCGCGCTCGGCTCACCGCTCGCCAACAAGTACGCCGAGGGCTACCCGGGCGCCCGGTACCACGGCGGCTGCGAGATCGTGGACGTCGCCGAGCGGCTCGCCGTCGACCGGGCCAAGGCCCTCTTCGGCGCCGCGCACGCCAACGTGCAGTCCCACTCCGGGTCCTCCGCCGTGCTGGCCGCCTACGCCGCCCTGCTGCGCCCCGGTGACACCGTCCTCGCCCTGGGGCTGCCCTACGGCGGTCACCTCACGCACGGGTCGCCGGCCAACTTCTCCGGCCGCTGGTTCGACTTCGTCGGCTACGGGGTGGACGCCGAGAGCGGGCTCATCGACTACGACCAGGTACGGGCGCTGGCCCGCAGCCACCGGCCCAAGGCGATCGTGTGCGGGTCCATCGCCTACCCCCGCCACATCGACTACGCCTTCTTCCGCGCGGTCGCCGACGAGGTGGGCGCGTATCTGATCGCCGACGCCGCGCACCCCATCGGGCTGGTCGCCGGGGGAGCGGCACCGAACCCGGTGCCGTACGCCGACGTCGTGTGCGCGACCACTCACAAGGTGCTGCGCGGACCGCGCGGCGGGATGCTGCTGTGCGGATCGCCGGAACTGGCCGAGCGGCTCGACCGGGCCGTGTTCCCGTTCACCCAGGGCGGCGCCCAGCTGCACACCATCGCCGCGAAGGCGGTCGCGTTCGGGGAGGCGGCAACACCGGCGTTCACCGGGTACGCCCATCAGGTGGTCGCCAATGCGCGCGTTCTCGCGGCCGCGCTGGCCGACGAGGGGCTGGCGGTGACCACGGGCGGCACCGACACGCACCTGATCACGGCCGACCCCCTGCCGCTCGGCGTGGACGGGCGGACCGCCCGGGGGCGGCTGGCCGCGGCCGGGATCGTGCTGGACTGCTGCGCCCTGCCGCACGGCGACGCCCGCGGGCTGCGCCTGGGCACCGCCGCCGTGACCACGCAGGGCATGGGGGAGCCGGAGATGACCCGGATCGCGGCCCTCCTCGGCGGTGTGCTGCGCGGCGGGGCGGACGGGGCGCGGGTGCGTGCCGAGGTGCGCGAGCTCACGGCCGGATTTCCGCCGTATCCCGGCTGGGACGGGGTAGGCGGAGGGTCGTAACGAACCTGGTGAAGACTGTCTTATGTCCGGCTCACAGCCACCCGTGCAACCATCTTCGCTACCCGGAAGTCCCCATGCATATGCGTCCCTCGCTAGGGTGTGGGGCTGTGATGGCCAGCGAGACCTGTGGGGAAGCCCGTGCGTGAATACCTGCTGACGCTCTGCATCACGGCCGCGGTGACGTATCTGCTGACAGGGCCGGTACGGAAGTTCGCGATCGTGGCCGGGGCCATGCCGGAGATCCGGGCACGTGACGTGCACCGGGAACCCACTCCGCGCCTCGGCGGTATCGCCATGTTCTTCGGCCTGTGCGCGGGTCTGCTGGTCGCGGACCACATGACCAACCTCAACGAGGTCTTCGAGAAGTCGAACGAGCCGCGCGCGCTGCTCTCCGGCGCCGCGCTGATCTGGCTGATCGGCGTGCTCGACGACAAGTTCGAGATCGATGCCCTGATCAAGCTGGGCGGTCAGATGATCGCCGCGGGCGTCATGGTCATGCAGGGTCTGACGATCCTGTGGCTGCCCATCCCGGGCGTCGGCACGGTGGCGCTCACCCCGTGGCAGGGCACCCTGCTGACGGTGGCACTGGTGGTCATCACCATCAACGCGGTGAACTTCGTCGACGGCCTGGACGGCCTGGCCTCCGGCATGGTGTGCATCGCCGCCGCGGCGTTCTTCATGTACGCCTACCGGATCTGGTACTCGTACGGCATCGAGGCCGCCGCCCCGGCCACGCTGTTCTCGGCGATCCTGATGGGCATGTGCCTGGGCTTCCTGCCGCACAACATGCACCCCGCGCGGATCTTCATGGGCGACTCCGGCTCGATGCTGATCGGCCTGGTGCTGGCCGCCGGTGCGATCTCCGTCACGGGCCAGGTCGACCCGGACGTCATGAACCTGTTCGCCGGGTCCGAGCGCAACACCGTCCACCAGATGGTGCCGGTCTACATCCCGCTGCTGCTGCCGCTGACGATCATCGCGGTGCCGGCCGCCGACCTGGTCCTCGCCATCGTGCGGCGCACCTGGCGCGGCCAGTCGCCGTTCGCGGCCGACCGGGGCCACCTGCACCACCGGCTGCTGGAGATCGGCCACTCGCACAGCCGGGCCGTGCTGATCATGTACTTCTGGTCGGCGCTGATCGGCTTCGGGGCGCTGGCCTACTCGGTGAACTCCGCGTCCATGTGGATCGTGCTCGGGGTGGTGTTCCTCAGCGCGATCGGCCTGGCGCTGCTCCTGCTGCCGCGGTTCACCCCGCGTGCCCCGATGTGGGCGCAGGCCGTCGTGCCGCCCCGCTACCGGCGCCGGGGGGCGTCCGCGGAGGAGGCTCCGGAGCCGGTGGCCGTCGTGCTGGAGAAGGCCGAGGAGGCGTGCGACGAGCAGGCCGACGGGCACCGTTCCCCGGTGACCGCGGCAGTGGCCGGAGTCAACGGTGCGACCGCCATCGGCGCCCGTTCGCGTTTCCTGGATCGGCGCCCTTCCGAGACCTCCCGCTGACCCCGCCAAGGTAAGAATCTGACTAGAGCATTGCCAAGTCGTGGGGGAGTAAACACCCCCAATATCAGACATAACGGCTCGGTTTTCGCTCGGACGGGCAGGTTCACTCTCATGTGTGACAGCTGGCACACCTACCAGGTAAAGACCTCATCAAATAGTTTGTGATACGGTTCACGAGAACCCCGGACAGAGCCGAAGGACCCAAGTGCGATGGTCCATTGGCGTGAGGTCTTCGCCCCTCCGGCCGGGACTACGCTCGTCCATGACGACACCTGCCCCCCTGTGAAAGCGGAGTTGCCGCCATGCCGTCCAATGACGCCCGGAACCTGGCCCAGGCCGCCGTACCCACGGCCGCCGTCGGCGTACTCGCCGCCGTTGTCAGCGGTGTGGTCGCGGGTGGCAAGGGGGCGATCGGTGCGCTCGTCGGGACGGTGATCGTGATCCTCTTCATGGGGATCGGTCTCTACGTTCTGCAGCGCACGGCCAAATCCATGCCCCAGCTCTTCCAGATGATGGGTCTGATGCTCTACGCGGCCCAGCTCCTGCTGCTGGTCGTCTTCATGGCCCTGTTCAAGAACACGACGCTGTTCAACCCCCGGGCCTTCGCCATCACGCTCGTGGTCGCCACACTCACCTGGATCGCCGCGCAGACCCGCGCCCACATGAAGGCGAAGATCCTCTACGTCGAACCCGACAAGGCCGACAAGGCCGAGAAGACCGGGCATTCGTCGTGAGAGGTAGGGCGGGGATAAAGGCGCACGAGAGAGCCTGCTATCGTCCGGTGCCAACTGCGGCATCGCGGGCGCGGGCATCTGAGCTGACGCCTGGTCAATCGCGAGGCGAGATGCCCCCCAGCCGCCCCCACATCCGTAACACCAGTCCCGTGCCGAACCGCGGCCCCGCGCCGCGCCGACACAACGAGGTTGCCGTACCCATGCGCCACGATGAAGGAGCCCGCGGTGAGTGCTGACCCGACGCAGACGCTCGCTTTCGACACGAGCTGCCACCTGTTCGACGGGTGTGGCTTCCCGGCTCCGGGCCTGCACTCGTTCCTGTTCAAGCCGCTCTTCGGCGACGCGGACAGCAACCTGTACTTCAACAAGACGATGCTGCTGGCGCTGCTCGGGTCGATCGTCATCGTGGGCTTCTTCTGGGCCGCCTTCGCCAAGCCGAAGGTCGTCCCGGGCAAGCTCCAGATGATCGCCGAGACCGGCTACGACTTCGTCCGGCGCGGTGTCGTCTACGAGACCATCGGCAAGAAGGAAGGCGAGAAGTACGTTCCGTTCGTCGTCTCGCTGTTCTTCTTCATCTGGATGATGAACCTCTGGTCGATCATCCCGATCGCCCAGTTCCCGGTCACCGCGATCATCTCGTACCCCGCGGCCCTGGCCGGCATCGTCTACATCACGTGGGTCGCGCTCACCTTCAAGCGCCAGGGTTTCGTCGGCTTCTTCAAGAACGTCACCGGCTACGACAAGACCCTCGGCGCGGTGCTGCCGCTCTCGATGACGATCGAGTTCTTCTCGAACCTCATCGTCCGGCCCTTCACCCACGCCGTACGACTCTTCGCGAACATGTTCGCCGGTCACACCCTGCTGCTGCTCTTCACGATCGCCAGCTGGTACATGCTGAACGGCATCGGCATCGCGTACTCCGGTGTCTCGTTCGTCATGGTCCTCGTGATGACCGCCTTCGAGCTCTTCATCCAGGCTGTCCAGGCCTATGTCTTCGTACTGCTGACCTGCAGCTACATCCAGGGCGCGCTCGCCGAGCACCACTGAGCCGTCCCACCACCCACCCAGACATCCGGTGGCCAACCCCCACCGGTCCTTGAAAGAGAAGGAAGAACCGGCATGTCCGCTCTCGAAACCCTTGCCGCCGGCGTCCAGATCAAGGGCAACCTCGGCTCCATCGGTTACGGCCTCGCCGCGATCGGCCCGGGCGTCGGCATCGGCATCATCTTCGGTAACGGCACCCAGGCGCTCGCCCGCCAGCCCGAGGCGGCCGGCCTGATCCGCGCCAACCAGATCCTCGGCTTCGCCTTCTGTGAGGCGCTCGCCCTGATCGGTCTGGTCATGCCGTTCGTCTACCCGACCTCCTGACCCGACCGTCGCGCACCAATAGACGAAAGGCACTGATATGAGCCCCCTGGTTCAGCTCGCGGCTGAGGAGGCCGAAAACCCCCTCATCCCGCCGATCCCAGAGCTCGTCATCGGCCTCATCGCCTTCGTCATCGTCTTCGGCTTCCTCGCCAAGAAGCTCCTTCCGAACATCAACAAGGTTCTGGAGCAGCGCCGCGAGGCGATCGAGGGCGGTATCGAGAAGGCCGAGGCCGCGCAGACCGAGGCCCAGAGCGTCCTTGAGCAGTACAAGGCGCAGCTGGCCGAGGCCCGGCACGAGGCCGCGCGCCTGCGCCAGGAGGCTCAGGAGCAGGGCGCCGCGCTCATCGCCGAGATGCGCGCCGAGGGCCAGCGGCAGCGTGAGGAGATCGTCGCCGCCGGTCACGCCCAGATCGAGGCCGACCGCAAGTCCGCGGCTCAGGCACTGCGTCAGGACGTCGGCCACCTGGCCACCGACCTGGCCGGCAAGCTCGTCGGCGAGTCCCTGGAGGACCACGCCCGGCAGAGCCGTGTGATCGACCGCTTCCTCGACGAGCTTGAGGAGAAGGCCGAGGCGGCTCGATGACAGCGCACGGAGCGAGCCGCGGAGCCGTGGCAGCCGCACGTGAGCGTCTCGACGCGCTGACGGACTCCACGTCCGTGGACGCGACGCGGCTCGCCGACGAGCTGGCGGCCGTCACCGCGCTGCTCGACCACGAGGGCGGCCTGCGCCGGGTCCTCACCGACCCGGCACAGGCCGGCGAGGCCAAGGCCGAGCTGGTCCGGCGCCTGATCGGCGGCCAGGTCTCCGAGGCCACCGCCGACCTGGTGTCCGGCCTGGTCCGCTCCCGCTGGTCGCAGCCCCGCGACCTGGTGGACGCGCTGGAGGAGCTGGCGAACACCGCCGACCTCACGGCCGCGGAGAAGTCCGGCGCGCTGGACGACGCCGAGGACGAGCTGTTCCGGTTCGGCCGGATCGTCTCCTCCAGCACCGAGCTGCGCGCCGCGCTCACCGACCGCAAGGCCGGTGCCGCCGCCAAGATCGAGCTGCTGCACCGGCTGCTCGGCGGCCGCGCCAAGCCGGTCACCGAGCGTCTGGTCACGCGCCTTGTGACCGTGCCGCGGGGACGTAGCCTGGAAGCGGGCCTGGAGGCCCTCTCCAAGCTCGCCGCGGAGCGCCGCAGCCGCGTCGTCGCCGTCGTCACCTCCGCGGTGCCGCTGAGCGAGCCGCAGAAGCAACGCCTGGGCGCCGCCCTCGCGAAGCTCTACGGCCGCACGATGCACCTCAACCTCGACGTCGACCCCGCGGTCGTCGGCGGGATCCGGGTGCAGGTCGGTGACGAGGTCATCAACGGTTCCCTCGCGGACCGGCTCGAGGACGCGACCCGCCGCATGGCGAGCTGACACCGACTCAAGAGCAGTACGTACTTACGACGGCCCGGGTTGGGCCGTACAAGAAGAATCCTGGGGGTCGCCCCCAGACCCCCCAAGTGAAACTTCGGGCCCAACAAGGAGAGCAGGGAACCCAGATGGCGGAGCTCACGATCCGGCCGGAGGAGATCCGGGACGCGCTGGAGAACTTCGTCCAGTCGTACAAGCCGGACGCGGCCTCGCGCGAGGAGGTCGGTACGGTCACCCTTGCCGGCGACGGCATCGCGAAGGTCGAGGGTCTTCCCTCGGCCATGGCCAACGAACTGCTGAAGTTCGAGGACGGCACCCTCGGCCTCGCGCTGAACCTGGAAGAGCGCGAGATCGGCGCCATCGTCCTCGGTGAGTTCAGCGGCATCGAGGAGGGTCAGCCGGTGCAGCGCACCGGTGAGGTCCTCTCCGTCGCGGTGGGCGAGGGCTACCTCGGCCGCGTCGTCGACCCGCTCGGCAACCCGATCGACGGCCTCGGCGAGATCGAGACGTCCGGCCGCCGTGCCCTGGAGCTGCAGGCTCCCGGCGTCATGGCCCGTAAGTCGGTGCACGAGCCGATGGAGACCGGCTACAAGGCCGTCGACGCGATGACCCCGGTCGGCCGCGGCCAGCGTCAGCTGATCATCGGCGACCGCCAGACCGGCAAGACCGCCCTGGCCGTCGACACGATCATCAACCAGCGCGACAACTGGCGCTCGGGCGACCCGAAGAAGCAGGTCCGCTGCGTCTACGTCGCCATCGGCCAGAAGGGCTCGACCATCGCCTCCGTGCGTGGCGCCCTGGAAGAGGCCGGCGCGCTGGAGTACACGACCATCGTCGCCGCCCCGGCGTCCGACCCGGCCGGCTTCAAGTACCTGGCGCCGTACACCGGCTCGGCCATCGGCCAGCACTGGATGTACGACGGCAAGCACGTCCTCATCATCTTCGACGACCTGTCGAAGCAGGCCGACGCCTACCGCGCCGTGTCGCTGCTGCTGCGCCGCCCGCCGGGCCGCGAGGCCTACCCGGGTGACGTCTTCTACCTGCACTCCCGTCTGCTGGAGCGCTGCGCGAAGCTCTCCGACGACATGGGCGCCGGCTCGATGACCGGTCTGCCGATCGTCGAGACCAAGGCCAACGACGTCTCGGCGTTCATCCCGACCAACGTCATCTCCATCACCGACGGCCAGTGCTTCCTGGAGTCGGACCTGTTCAACGCCGGTCAGCGCCCCGCGCTGAACGTCGGTATCTCCGTCTCCCGAGTCGGTGGTTCCGCGCAGCACAAGGCGATGAAGCAGGTCTCCGGCCGTCTGCGTCTGGACCTGGCCCAGTACCGCGAGCTGGAGGCGTTCGCCGCCTTCGGTTCCGACCTGGACGCCGCGTCGAAGTCGCAGCTGGAGCGTGGCCAGCGTCTGGTCGAGCTGCTCAAGCAGGCTCAGTACCAGCCGATGTCGACCGAGGACCAGGTCGTCTCGGTCTGGGCCGGCACCACCGGCAAGATGGACGACGTCCCGGTCTCCGACATCCGCCGCTTCGAGAAGGAGCTGCTGGAGTACCTGCACCGCAAGGAGCAGGGCCTCATGACCTCCATCAAGGAGGGCGGCAAGATGTCGGACGACACCCTCACCGCTGTTGCCGACGCGATCGCCGACTTCAAGAAGCAGTTCGAGACCTCGGACGGCAAGCTTCTCGGCGAGGACGCCCCGGCCGCGGCCAAGTGACGTAAGGAAGGGACCTGACTCATGGGAGCCCAGCTCCGGGTCTACAAGCGTCGCATCCGATCCGTCACCGCGACCAAGAAGATCACCAAGGCGATGGAGATGATCGCCGCCTCGCGTGTGGTCAAGGCGCAGCGCAAGGTGCGGGCCTCCGCGCCGTACGCGACCGAGCTCACCCGCGCGGTCACGGCGGTCGGTACCGGCTCGAACACCAAGCACCCGCTGACCACCGAGGCGGAGACGCCGACCCGTTCCGCGGTCCTGCTCCTCACGAGCGACCGCGGTCTGGCCGGCGCGTTCAACTCCAACGCCATCAAGGCCGCTGAGCAGCTGACGGCGCGCCTTGAGGCGGAGGGCAAGGAGGTCGACACCTACATCGTCGGCCGCCGCGGTCTGGCCCACTACAACTTCCGCGAGCGCAAGGTCGTGGAGTCGTGGTCGGGCTTCACCGACGAGCCCTCGTACGCGGACGCCAAGAAGGTCGCGGCGCCGCTGATCGAGGCCATCGAGACGGAGACGGCGGACGGCGGCGTGGACGAACTCCACATCGTCTACACCGAGTTCGTGTCGATGATGACGCAGACGGCGCTCGACGCCCGGCTGCTGCCGCTGCGCCTCGAAGAGGTGGCCGAGGAGAAGCCCCAGGGCGAGATCCTCCCGCTGTACGACTTCGAGCCCTCGGCGGAGGACGTCCTCGACGCCCTGCTGCCGCGCTACGTGGAGAGCCGTATCTACAACGCGCTGCTCCAGTCGGCGGCTTCGAAGCACGCCGCCACGCGGCGCGCGATGAAGTCGGCCACCGACAACGCGGGCGAGCTGATCAACACGCTCTCCCGTCTTGCCAACGCGGCCCGCCAGGCCGAAATCACCCAGGAAATCAGCGAGATCGTCGGTGGCGCCAGCGCCCTGGCCGACGCGACCGCGGGGAGTGACCGATAATGACCACCACTGTTGAGACCGCGACGGCCACGGGCCGCGTCGCCCGGGTCATCGGCCCGGTCGTCGACGTGGAGTTCCCCGTCGACGCGATGCCGGAGATCTACAACGCCCTGCACGTCGAGGTGGCCGACCCGGCCAACGCCGGCGAGAAGAAGATCCTGACCCTGGAGGTCGCCCAGCACCTGGGCGACGGCCTGGTCCGCACCATCTCCATGCAGCCCACCGACGGTCTGGTCCGCCAGGCCCCGGTCACCGACACCGGCGACGGCATCACCGTCCCGGTCGGCGACTTCACCAAGGGCAAGGTGTTCAACACCCTCGGTGAGGTGCTGAACGTCGACGAGCAGTACGAGGGCGAGCGCTGGTCCATCCACCGCAAGGCCCCGAACTTCGACGAGCTCGAGTCGAAGACCGAGATGTTCGAGACCGGCGTCAAGGTCATCGACCTTCTCACCCCGTACGTCAAGGGTGGAAAGATCGGTCTGTTCGGTGGTGCCGGCGTCGGCAAGACGGTGCTCATCCAGGAGATGATCTACCGCGTCGCCAACAACCACGACGGTGTCTCCGTGTTCGCCGGTGTCGGTGAGCGCACCCGTGAGGGCAACGACCTCATCGAGGAAATGGCCGACTCGGGCGTCATCGACAAGACCGCCCTGGTCTTCGGCCAGATGGACGAGCCCCCGGGCACCCGTCTGCGCGTCGCGCTGGCCGGCCTCACCATGGCCGAGTACTTCCGTGACGTCCAGAAGCAGGACGTGCTGTTCTTCATCGACAACATCTTCCGCTTCACGCAGGCCGGTTCCGAGGTCTCGACCCTGCTCGGCCGCATGCCCTCCGCGGTGGGCTACCAGCCGAACCTGGCCGACGAGATGGGTCTCCTCCAGGAGCGCATCACCTCGACCCGTGGTCACTCGATCACCTCGATGCAGGCGATCTACGTCCCCGCGGACGACCTGACCGACCCGGCCCCGGCCACCACCTTCGCCCACCTCGACGCGACGACGGTTCTGTCCCGTCCGATCTCCGAGAAGGGCATCTACCCGGCCGTGGACCCGCTGGACTCCACGTCCCGGATCCTGGACCCGCGCTACATCGCGGCGGACCACTACAACACCGCGATGCGCGTGAAGACGGTCCTCCAGAAGTACAAGGACCTCCAGGACATCATCGCGATCCTCGGTATCGACGAGCTGGGCGAGGAGGACAAGCTCACCGTCCACCGTGCCCGTCGCGTGGAGCGCTTCCTGTCCCAGAACACCCACGTCGCCAAGCAGTTCACCGGCGTCGACGGGTCGGACGTCCCGCTGGACGAGTCGATCGCGGCCTTCAACGCGATCATCGACGGCGAGTACGACCACTTCCCGGAGCAGGCGTTCTTCCTGTGCGGTGGCATCGAGGACCTCAAGGCCAACGCCAAGGAGCTGGGCGTCTCCTGAGCCCCGTGCTCTGACGGAGGGGGCGGGCGCGTCCCGCCCCCTCTCTCACGCCCCCTAGAATTGACCCCAACACCCGGCACCCCTGCCGGGTGGTGACCCGAGGAGCCACCCTTGGCTGCTGAGCTGCACGTCGAGCTCGTCGCCGCGGACCGCCAGGTCTGGTCCGGCGAGGCCACCCTGGTCGTCGCGCGCACCACGTCCGGCGACATCGGCGTCATGCCCGGTCACCAGCCGCTGCTCGGTGTGCTGGAGTCGGGCCCGGTGACCATCCGTACGAGTGAAGGTGGGACGGTCGTCGCCGCGGTGCACGGCGGTTTCGTCTCGTTCGCGGACAACAAGCTGTCGCTGCTGGCAGAGATCGCCGAGCTCTCGGACGAGATCGATGTCCAGCGCGTGGAGCGGGAGCTGGAGCGCGCGAAGGCGGAGGGCGACGCCACCGCCGAGCGGCGCGCCGACGTCCGCCTGCGGGCGGCGACTGCTCGCTGACACACTGCGCGTATGCGTTGACGTAACTCAGCCGCGGCTGGGACCGGAGCCATCCGGACCCAGCCGCGGCTGAGGTAGATCTGGGTCTTTTTACGTTCCATTACCTAGGAGACGGGGAGGTCGGTGCCGATGGTCCTCGCTCTGACTGTGGCCGGAATCGTGGTCGCGCTGGTAGTAGTGGGACTTTTCCTCTTCGGCCTGCGCCGCAGACTGATCCAGCGCTCCGGCGGCACCTTCGACTGTTCCCTGCGCTGGGACGTCCCCGAGAAACCGGACACCAGCGGAAAGGGCTGGAGCTACGGCGTGGCCCGCTACAACGGCGACAGCGTCGAGTGGTACCGCGTCTTCTCCTACGCCTACCGCCCCCGCCGGGTCCTGGAGCGGGCCCAGATCGAGGTGGCCGGCCGCCGCCTCCCCGAGGGCGAGGAGGAACTGGCGCTGCTCTCGGACGCCGTGATCCTCGCCTGTACCCATCGGGGCACCCGCCTCGAACTCGCGATGAGCGAAGACGCGCTGACCGGATTCCTCGCGTGGCTGGAAGCAGCCCCGCCCGGACAGCGAGTGAATGTGGCGTAGCCACATTCACTCGCTGGGTGGGGGTCCCCCCGGACGAAGTCTGGGGGAGCGTCAATGTCGCCTGACGGCCTTACAGGTTGTTGCTGATGGCGCTCACCAACTCGCCGTTGCTCGTGTCGCCGCTGAACTCCCAGAAGAACGCGCCGCCGAGACCCTGGGTCTTGGCCCAGCTCATCTTCCCGGCGATGGTCGACGGGGTGTCGTACGACCACCAGTTGCTGCCGCAGTGCGCGTACGCGGTGCCCGCGATGGTGCCGGTGACCGGGCAGGACGTCTTGAGGACCTTGTAGTCCTCGATGCCCTGTTCGTAGGTGCCGGCCGCCGCGCCCGTGGCCGTGCCGCCCGGTGCGTCCTGCGTCACACCCGTCCAGCCGCGCCCGTAGAAGCCGATGCCGATCAGCAGCTTGCTCGCCGGCACGCCCTGCGCCTTGAACTTGGCCATCGCGTCGGCCGTGTCGAAGCCGGCGGTCGGGATGCCGGTGTACGAGGTGAGCGGGGAGTGCGGGGCCGTCGGCCCGGTGGTCGCCCAGGCGCCGAAGAAGTCGTACGACATCACGTTGTACCAGTCGACGTACTGCGAGGCGCCCGCGTAGTCGGTGGCGTCGATCTTGCCGCCGGCGGAGCCGTCGGCCGTGGTGGCCGCGGTGACCAGGTTGCTGGAGCCGAACTTGGCGCGCAGCGCGGACATCAGGTTCTTGAAGGCCGCCGAGCCGCTGGTGTCGCAGCTCAGCCCGCAGGCGTTCGGGTACTCCCAGTCGATGTCGATGCCGTCGAAGACATCGGCCCAGCGCGGGTCCTCGACCAGGTTGTAGCAGGAGTTCGCGAACGCGGTCGGGTTGGCCGCCGCCTGTGCGAAGCCGCCGGACCAGGTCCAGCCGCCGAAGGACCACAGGATCTTGATGTTCGGGTACTTGGCCTTCAGCTCGCGCAGCTGGTTGAAGTTGCCGGCCAGCGGCTGGTCCCAGGTGTCGGCGACACCGCTGACCGACTGGTCGGCGGTGAACGTCTTCTGGTAGTCGGCGTAGGCGTCACCGATCGCGCACTGGCCGTTCGTCACGTTGCCGAAGGCGTAGTTGATGTGCGTGATCTTCGCCGCCGAGCCGGACGTCACCAGGTTCTTGACCTGGTAGTTGCGGCCGTAGATGCCCCACTCGGTGAAGTAGCCGAGCTTGACCTTGGAGCCGGTGGTCGGGGGAGTGGTGGTGCCGCCGGTGGTGTGCACCGCGACCGCGCCGCTGACCGGTCCTGTCTGGTTCGCGGTGTCGCGGGCCTGGACCGTGTACGAGTAGTCGGTGCCGGCCGTGAGCCCCGTGTCGGTGTACGACGTGGTGGTCACGGTGGAGACGACCTTGCCGTCGCGCAGCACGTCGTAGTTCTTGACGCCGTTGTCGTCGGTGGCCGCGGACCAGGCGAGCTTGACCGAGGTGTCCGTGATGGAGGACGCGGTCGGGGTGCCGGGCGCGGAGGGTGCCGCGTCACCGGGGACGGTGGTGCCGCCGTCGCAACTGGCCCCGTTGATCAGGCAGTTGCTGGGCGAGCCCGAGCCGGCGCCGTTGAAGCCGAAGGAGACGGAACCGCCGGGGGCGATGGTGCCGTTGTAGGACTTGTTCTTGGCGGTCCAGTGGGTGCCGGAGGAGGTGACGTCCGCGTCCCACGCGGAGGTGACCGAGGTTCCGGACGGGAAGTCCCACTCGACGGTCCAGGAGCTGATGGACGTGGTGCCGGTGTTCTTGACGGTCCAGCTGCCGCCGAAGCCGGTACCCCAGTCCGAGGACTTGGTGTACGTGGCCGTGGCGGACGTCGCGGCCTGGGCCGGGCTCGCGAGGCCGACCAGGCCGGCCAGGGGGAGCAACAGGGTCGCGAACCCCGCCGCGGCTCTGTGTCTGAAGCGCATGCTGCGCCTCCCTCTCGATCGGGGATGACGTGGGCATGACTGAGCCTCCATGCCCATGGTGCCGCGAGAATAGAAAGGTCTGGACCATCGGTCAATAGGTCTGGACCACTTCTGTATACGGCGATCAGCTCCCCAACTCCTGCGCCGGCGCGGCCGCTTGCACCTGGCCGCGCCGCGAACTCGGCGATCAGCCGTCGGGTGGCGGCGGGCGCGATCAGCCCCTCGCCACCCGCGACCGTGCGCACCGCGGCCACCGGATCCGGCGCCTCGGTGTTCTTCAGGAGGAAACCGGCGGCACCCGCCCGCAACGCCCCGAACACATACTCGTCGAGGTCGAAGGTGGTCAGCACCAGGACGTCCGCGAGCCCCTCCGCGACCACCTCCCCATCGGGCGCGCAGGATGGCGATCAGCCGGCGCATCTCCGCCAGCCCCTCGACGCTGTTTTCCCGGATGACGCCCAGCGCGTCCCGGGTGGTCGCCGGGTCGTCCAGGGAGAGCGCCGCCGAGGAGTGGATGGCGATCGCGGAGAGACGGGCCCGCGACCAGGCCGTGCGGCTCACGGGCCATCCGGGCGCGCTCCGCGGTGACGCCCTGAGCCCGGTCGATCTCGGCGAGCGGCGCGGTGTGGGCGGCGCGCGGCCGGGCCGGGCCGCCTCGGCGGCGTCCCGGCGGTGGGTGGCGCTCAGGGCCGTTGGCATGCACGGCCTGGTCGCGCCGACCTACGTCGTGTGGCCGAAGAAGCGGCTCGCGTCAGCGCTCCCCGCCGGGGACCCACAGCACGTCCCCGACGTCCTTGTTGGCTGTGCGGGCCAGGATGAACAGCAGGTCGGACAGCCGGTTGAGGTAGGTCGCGGTCAGCGGGTTCATCACCTCGCCGTGCACCTCCAGCGCCGCCCACGTGGACCGCTCGGCCCGTCGGACGACCGTGCAGGCCTGGTGGAGCAGGGCCGCGCCCGGGGTGCCGCCGGGGAGGATGAAGGAACGGAGCTTCTCCAGCCGCTCGTTGAAGCGGTCGCAGTCCGCCTCCAGCTTGTCGACGTAGAACTGCTCGACCCGCAGCGGCGGGAACTCCGGGTTCTCCACCACGGGTGTGGACAGGTCCGCGCCGACGTCGAAGAGGTCGTTCTGCACGCGGGTGAGTACCGCGACGACCTCGTCCTCCAGCCCGCCCAGCGCGATCGCCGTCCCGATCACCGCGTTCGCCTCGTTGGCGTCCGCGTACGCCGAGATCCGCAGATCCGTCTTGGCGACCCGGCTCATGTCCCCGAGGGCGGTGCTGCCCTGGTCGCCGGTCCTGGTGTAGATGCGCGTCAGATTGACCATGTGACCAGCGTAGTTACGCGCCCGCCGTGCGGAAGACGCGTGTGCCCACTGTCACGGCCAGTGTCGCGAAGCCGACGGCGACGAGGACGCCGTACACCATGTGGGTGCTCGTGTACGAGCCGACGTAGGCGTCCCGGACCGCGTCCACCAGGTAGCGGAACGGGACGAGGTGGGAGAGCGCGTCCAGCCAGGCCGGTGCCAGGGCCATCGGGAGCATCAGGCCGGACAGGAGCATGGACGGCATGGTCAGGGCATTGATCATCGGGCCGAACTCCTGCGGCGTGCGGACCTTGAAGGCCAGCGCGTACGACAGCGAACCCAGCGAGACGGTCAGCAGGGCAACGAAGGCGAAGCCGATCAGGATGCCGGGCACCGGGGCGCGCAGGCCCATGGCCACCGCCGCGAGCACGAGCAGCACGGCCTGGAAGACGAAGACGGTGGCTTCCCGCAGGACACGGCCCAGCAGCAGTGCGAGACGGCTGACGGGCGTCACGCGCATCCGCTCCACCACACCCTGGCCGTTCTCGAGGATGATGGCGAATCCGGCGAACGAGGCGCCGAACAGGGACAGCTGGAGCAGCAGCCCGGGGACGAGGACCTGCCAGCTGGAGCCGCGGGGGCCCAGCGGCAGGCGCGTGAGCAGTGGCCCGAAGAACAGCAGGTACAGCAACGGCATCAGGACACCGAAGAGCAGGGCGAAGCGGGAGCGCAGGGACTGACGGAGGTAGCGGCCGTAGATCAGGCCGGTGTCGTGGAGCAGCATCTCTTCCGGATTCCTATACGGCTACGGGTGCCACGTCGGCCGGGGAGGGACCGCGGCCGGTGATGGCGAGGAAAGTGTCCTGGAGGCTCGCGTCGATCGAGCCGCCGTGCGCCAGCTTCAGCGCGGTCGGGGTGCCCTCGGCGGCGACCACGCCCCGGTCGACGATCACCAGGCGCTCGGCGAGGGCGTCGGCCTCGTCCAGGTAGTGGGTGGTCAGGAAGACGGTCGTGCCGTGCTCGTCGCGCAGCCGGCGGACCAGATCCCACAGGTCGGCCCGGCTGCCGGGGTCCAGGCCGGTCGTCGGCTCGTCGAGGAACAGCACCTTCGGGCGGTGGGTGAGGGCCATCGCGATGTCGAGGCGCCGGCGCTGGCCGCCGGAGAGTGCGCCGCACTTGCGGTCGAGGAGCCCGGCGAAGCCCAGGTCGTGCGCCAGCTCCCGGGCCCGGGCGGCCGCCTGGGCCCGGGGCAGGCGGTAGAGGCGGCCCTGGGTGACGAGTTCCTCGCGCACGCCGATGTTCGGGTCGACCCCGCCCGACTGGGCCACGTATCCGCACGCGCGCCGCACCCCGACCGGATCGGCCGCCAGGTCGTGGCCGGCGACCGAGGCCGTGCCCCCGGTCGGCGCGAGCAGGGTCGTGAGCATGCGGAGGGTGGTGGTCTTGCCGGCGCCGTTCGGGCCGAGGAAGCCGAGGATCTCGCCCTCGCGGACGGTGAGGTCGACACCGCGCACCGCCTCCACCGGGCCGTGCTTGGTCTGGAAGGTGCGGGCCAGTCCGGCCGCGCTGATGACTGCTGCCATGCCGTCCAGAAAAACAGAGTCCCTGAAAATTTGCAATGTCCCCAAAATTTAAGGGAATCCAGGAAGGGTTACGATGCGGTCATGGCGGAAGGGCTCAGGGAGCGGAAGAAGCGGCAGACCCGGCAGTACATCTCCGATGTCGCCACGGGCCTGTTCGTCGAGCGTGGCTTCGACGCCGTGACGGTCGCGGAGATCGCCGACGCCGCCGACGTCTCCGTCAACACCGTCTACAACTACTTCCCGGCGAAGGAGGACCTCTTCTTCGACCGTTCCGCCGGGCTGGTCGACCGGATGGCCCGCTGGGTGCGCGGGCGGAACGCGGGGGAGTCGGCCGCCGCCGCCGTCCTGCGGGAGCTGCGCGAGGAGGTCGAGGCGGTGTCGCCCCGGGTCGGCCTGATCCCCGGATACGCCGCCTTCATGCGCGTCATCGAGCACGCGCCCGCGCTGCGCTCCCGGCTGTGGGCGATCGGGCAGGAGGTTCAGGGCAGGCTGGAGGACGCTCTGCGCGAGGACACCGGCGCCGCGGCCGACGACCCCATGCCGCACCTGATCGCCGGTCAGCTCGGCTGGGTGCACAGTACGGTCATGGCGGTCATCGGGCGCGAAATGGTCAAGGGGCGCGATCCGCGCGAAGTGTCACGAGAGGTACTTGCCCTTCTCGACGACATCGAGGACCTGTTGAGCGAGAAGGTCCTCAACTACGCCGTGCGTGGCGCGTAATGAACGGTGCCGCCGGGCTCCTCTGACGGGACGTGACGGTTGTCTCACCCCCTGAGACCGTGACACGCATTACTTACCGGGTTTCCCGGCCCCCGACGAGCGCTAGGGTCCGCCCAAGAGCCATACCTAAACAGCGTGTAAGGGGAGCGGAGTGGCACGGAAACTTGCCGTCATCGGTGCCGGCCTGATGGGTTCCGGCATCGCCCAGGTCGCCGCACAGGCCGGCTGGGACGTGGTCCTGCGTGACGTCACCGACGAGGCGCTGGACCGTGCCGTCGGCGGTATCCAGGCCTCGTACGACAAGTTCGTGAGCAAGGGGAAGTTGGAGGCGCACGACGCCGACGCGGCCCTGGCCCGCATCACCACGACCACCGACCTGGACGCCGTCGCCGACGCGGACATCGTGGTCGAGGCGGTCTTCGAGAAGCTGGAGGTCAAACACGAGATCTTCCGCGCGCTCGACAAGATCGTGCGCCCGGACGCCGTGCTCGCCTCCAACACCTCCGCCATCCCGATCACCAAGATCGCGGCGGCCACCGAGCATCCCGAACGGGTCGTCGGTGTCCACTTCTTCTCACCGGTGCCGATGATGCAGCTCGTCGAGCTGGTCCGCGGCTACAAGACGAGCGACGAAACCCTCGCCACCGCGCGGGAGTTCGCCGAGTCCACCGGCAAGACCTGCATCGTGGTCAACCGGGACGTCGCCGGCTTCGTGACGACCCGGCTGATCTCGGCGCTCGTCGTCGAGGCCACCAAGCTGTACGAGTCGGGCGTCGCCACCGCCGAGGACATCGACCTGGCCTGCAAGCTGGGCTTCGGTCACGCCATGGGCCCGCTGGCCACGGCCGACCTCACCGGCGTCGACATCCTGCTGCACGCCACCGGCAACATCTACACCGAGTCGCAGGACGAGAAGTTCGCCCCGCCGGAGCTGATGCGCCGGATGGTTGACGCCGGTGACATCGGACGCAAGAGCGGGCAGGGCTTCTACACGTACTGAAACATCAGTGCGTACAACCCCTGACCGCCACTGAAAGCGCACAAGCCCTGGGGGTTTCACTCCAGGGGGTGAATTCGGTATCGGTTCGCTTACAAACGGCAACCTCTGACCGTCGAACGCAGTCAGAGGTTGCATCACCGGACATCACATTTCACGGAGTAGGACACGCACTCTCGGGGAGCGCATATGTACATCAGGGGCGACCACGCCGAGCTGGTCGTCGGGGGCCGCCTCGACGTCCGCAGCGCGGCGGACGCCCGTACGGTCCTGCACTCGGCCGTCGACGACGGAGTCGGCGATCTGGTGCTGGACCTGTCCGAGCTGGACTCCTGGGACGCCACCGGCCTCGGGGTCATCATGGGGGCCCACCGGCGGGCCGGCCGCTGCGGCCGCCGCCTGGTGCTGCGCGATGTACCACCGCAGATGCAGCGCCTGCTGGTGGCCACCCGGCTGCACCGGATCCTGGCGATCGAGGGGGGCATCGGGGTGGAGTCACTGCCCCGGGTGTGACACCGGGACGGGCCGTGCGGTGGTGATCCGGTGTGGATCGGGCGACAGGGGTGACCCGGACGGACGGCGCACAAGCGCATGTCAGACGCAATCCTCACGAGACTGTGATGTCCCGGACGGCGCGGTACCCCGGACTGTCGTAGATACTGTGCCAAGGTTTAAGGTTCGGTCGCCCGCCGCCCTTGCCACCCTTCGAGCGCGGGCCCGGACCAGAAGCGACAGCGCGGTGTGCAACAGGCCGGGAGGGGCCGGAATTCACGGCACACGACGCTTTTGGGGGGCTAGGAACCTATGGACCCGATCAACCCGGGACCCGAGGGGTACGGCCAGGACGGTGACGGCAGCACGCCGCGCCAGCGCCCGCCCAGGGAATCCCTCACCAACGACTTCGGCCAGAGCACGCCGGCCATGGCCCGCACGGCCCGGCTGGTCTCCGGCGGCTTCCTGCTGACCGTCAACCCGGTCGACGGGAGCGAGATAGAACCCTGCCCCCCGACCGAGCGCCCCGCCAGACCGGAGAAGCGCACCGCCGACGAGCGCGCCGAGTACGAGCGCGCCGCCCGGCCGCCGGTACCGCCCGGCCCCGCCCAGCCCGAACTGCACCTCCTGGAGCGCCAGGACGACCGCGAGCGTCTCGTACGACTCCTCGCCCGCGGCCGCTCCGTCCGGCTCACCGGCCCCGCGGGCTCCGGCCGCACCGCGCTGCTCGACCTGGTCGCCGACGACTGCTCCGACCTCGCCCCCGACGGCGTGGTCCGCCTCAACGGCTTCCACCGCACTCCGGACGACCTGCTCCGCGACCTGTTCCACGCCGTCTACAAGGCGCCCGGGCACCGCCCCGACCACGACGAACTCCTCGGACTGGTCCGTGACATCGGCGCCGTCGTCGTCCTCGACGACATCGAGTTCGGCGGCGCCGGACTCGACGAGCTGATCGACGCCACCCCCGAGTGCGCGTTCCTGATCGGCGCCACCCCGGAGGTACCGGCGCCCTCCGCCGACTCCGCCGTCGAGGAGGTCTTCCTCAGCGGCCTGGAGCGGGCCGGGGGCGTGGACATCCTGGAGCGCGCAGTCGGCCGGGTGCTCACCGAGGAGGAGGCCAACTGGGCCGGCGACCTCTGGTTCGAGTCCGAGGGCCTGCCGCTGCGGTTCGTCCAGGCCGGCTCGCTGCTGCGCCAGCGGGACCAGCTGCGGGCCAGCACCGGCGCCGTCGACGAGCTGGGGGTCTTCCAGGACGCCATCCCGGCCGACGCGCCCTTCGACGCCGAGTCCACCGACGAGGTCCCGCTCCCGTCCCTCGGCGAGGCCGCCGCGCCCGCCCCGCTGCTCGCCGCCCGGCTGAGCACCTCGGCCCGGGCCACCCTGCGCTTCGCGGTCGCCCTCGGCGGCGAGGTGCCGCACCAGGCCCACCTCCCCGCGCTCGTCGGCGACACCCACGCGGACGCCGCTCTCGGCGAACTGGCGGCCTGCGGACTGGTCTCCCCGGTGGGCTCCCGCTACCGGCTCGCCGCGGGCGTCCTGCAGCAGCTGGAGGCCGCCGGCTACGGCGACGACACCCCGGCCCAGGCGCTCACCGCCGCCCAGCACTACGCCTGGTGGGCCGGGCACCCGTCGGTCACCCCCGAGAGGGTCTGCGCGGAGGCCGACGCGATCCTCGCCGCCCTGACGGTCGTGGTCCCCGACACCGTGCCCCCGGCCGAGGACGAGGAGTCCACGCCGGTACGACTGGCCCGTACGGCCGCGCCCGCGTTCGCGGCGGGGCTGCACTGGAGTGCCTGGGATCGGGCGCTGCGGGCCGGCGCCGAGGCCTCCCGGCTCGCCGGTGAGGTCGGTGAACAGGCCTACTTCCACCACGAGCTGGGCATCCTCGCGCTCTGCGGCGATCAGCTGGACCGGGCCCGGGCGGAACTGGAGGCCTCGATCGGCCTCCGCGGCGCCCTCGCCGACAAGCGGGGCACGACGGCCGGCCGGCGTGCGCTGGCCCTGGTCGCCGACCGCTCCGGCGAGGTCCTGCCGCTCCTTGCCGCGATGGCGGGCGACGAGATCCCCGATGCCCGCCACGAGGAGTCCATATCCCCGGCGGGCGGCATCACCACGCCCTTCCCGGCCGTCCACTCCCCGGTCTCGGACACCCTGATCACCCACCGGGTCCCGGCGCAGCCGGCTCCGGCCCAGGGCAACGGCCTGGTGCGCATGGCCCGCCGCAACCTGGTGGCGGTCGGCGCGGGCGTCCTCCTCACCGCGGTCCTCGGCACGGTGGTGGGGCTGGGCATGACCTCCCACGACAACGCCGACAACCCGGCCAACAACGTGAGTGTCAACCCGTCGGCGAGCGAGGGCACGGGCGACGGCAGCCTGGGGGCCGACCCCAAGCAGAGCTCCGGCACGGGAGACTCCGGCACCACGTCGGCCAAGCCGACCGACCCGGGCCCCGACGGCACCCTCGGCACCTCGGACGACCCGACCCCGCCCACGGACACGGCGACTCCGTCGGACACACCGTCGGGCACGAAGGGGACGTCCGGCGGGGGAACGCCGAGCACGTCGAGCAAGCCGACGACGAGCAAGCCGACGTCTCCGACGTCGCACTCGCCGTCCGCGAGCCCGTCGAAGTCGACCACGCCGTCTACTTCGGCGTCCCCGTCGGACTCGACCTCTCCGGAGCCGTCCGACACCCCGTCCACGAGCGACAGCGCCAGCGGCCCGGTGTCCGACTCCCCGTCGGTCACCACGTCGAGCGCATCGGAAGGCACCAGCCCGGGCACATCCACCGGCACGGTCATCTGAGCCACGGCCGAGGGCCGGTCTCCCGCGCGGAGACCGGCCCTCGGCCGTACCCGGCGCTCGCCACCGGCCTGAGCGGAGTTCGGCACCGCCGGCCCGCGCCGTCGTGGTGGAGCGCCGTCGCGGCGGATTGAACGTGGCCGCTCCGGTGGCGGCAGCCCCATGGAAGGATGTCCGCCTCAACGGCGGCCGCCGCATTGAACGGGGGCTGGGCCGTGGCGTCGGCTTCATTGAATGGGGGCTGCCCCGGCGGGAGACTCATTGAATGGGGGCTGCCCGACGCCGGTTGCCGCACCGATCGGTGGCCGCCCCGGCGGCGGCTGCCGCATCGAACGGTGGCCGGCCGCCCCGGCGGCAGCCCCATCGAACGGGGGCCGTGCCGAGGCGTCAGCCTCGTGGAACGGGGGCTGCCCCGGCGGCGGTTGCCGCACCGATCGGTGGCTGCCCCGGCGGCGGTTGCCGTATCGAACGGTGGCCGGCCGCCCCGGCGGCAGCCCCATTGAACGGGGGCCGTGCCGAGGCGTCAGCCTCGTGGAACGGGGGCTGCCCCGGCGGCGGTTGCCGCATCGAACGGGGGCTGCCCCGGCGGCGGTTGCCGTATCGAACGGGGGCTGTCCGGGCGGCGGGAGTCCCATTGAACGGGGCCGCGCCGAGGCGTCAGCCTCGTGGAACGGGGGGCGCCCGGCGGCGGTTGCCCCTCAGAACAGGCGCAGCTTGTCGTCCTCGATGCCGCGTAGGGCGTCGTAGTCGAGGATGGTGCAGCCGATGCCGCGGTCGGTGGCGAGGACCTTTGCCTGGGGCTTGATCTCCTGGGCCGCGAAGATGCCGCGGACGGGGGCGAGATGGGGGTCGCGGTTGAGGAGTTCCAGGTAACGGGTGAGCTGTTCGACGCCGTCGATCTCGCCCCGGCGCTTGATCTCGATCGCGACGGTCTGGCCCTCGGCGTCGCGGCAGAGGATGTCCACCGGGCCGATCGCCGTCATGTACTCGCGGCGGATGAGGGTGTAGCCGTCGCCGAGGGTCTCGATGCGGTCGGCCAGCAGCTCCTGCAGGTGCGCTTCCACGCCGTCCTTGATGAGGCCCGGGTCGACGCCCAGCTCGTGCGAGGAGTCGTGCAGGACCTCCTCCATCGTGATGATGAGCTTCTCGCCCGCCTTGTTGATGACGGTCCAGACGCCTTCCTCGTCACCGGCCCCCTCCTTGAGCGTGCACGGCGGCGACATCCAGTTGAGGGGCTTGTAGGCCCGGTCGTCCGCGTGGATCGAGACGCTGCCGTCCGCCTTGACCAGGATCAGACGGGGGGCCGAGGGAAGGTGGGCGGTGAGCCGGCCGGCGTAGTCGACGGAGCACCGGGCGATGACGAGACGCATGGTCGGCAACGCTACTCGACGCCCCACCCCTCACGCGATTCGCCCACCCGTCTCCCGCCAGCACCCTCAACCGAGGCCCTCCGGGCCGCCCGTCTTGAACACCAAACCCGACCAGGCCCCCCGGTGACCGCTGCTGCTGGGTCGCCTGAACACCCCTGTTCAAACCTGGCCGATTGTGTGCCTAAGGGGACCGTCGCATATACGCAATCTCCTGGTGGGGTCACCGTCCGTTGCCTACCGTAGTGAACGGGAGGTCGCGGTGTGTGTACTCAGCGTGTTCGGTATCGCGAACTCCCTTACCTGTCCGGCAACCCCCGCTGTTCGGGGGTGCGAGAGGAGAACCCATGTCGCTCGACGTCTCACCGGCCCTACTCGAACAGGCCGAGCGAGGCGAGGTCGACGAAGCAGAATTCGTCGACTGCGTCCGGACCTCCCTGCCCTACGCGTGGGAGATGATCAGCTCCCTGGTGGCCCAGCTGAAGGTGGACGGCGGAGCCTTCGCCGACAACCAGACGCCCCCGCCGGACGAGCAGGCACGCGGTCAGCTGCTGCGTGCGCTCGCGAGTGACGCCATACGCGGCGCCCTGCAGCGGCACTTCGGTGTGCGGCTGGCCTTCCAGAACTGCCACCGGGTTGCGGTGTTCCCGCTGGACGCCTCGGTCGACGAGACGCTGGCCCGCTTCACCTCGGTGCGCAGTCAGTTGCTGAACCAGTCCCCGGAGCTCCGGGACTGCTGACGCGGAGCTCCGGTACTGCTGACGCAGTGAGCCGCTTGCTTGCCGCTCCACACGCGGGAGGTGCATCAGTCACTGGGGCGGCAAGCTCTCCGCGGCACGCGGTCACCGGAGGTGCGGCAGTACCTCGGCACCCAGCCGTCGTACGTTCTCCTCGGTGGCCGCGAGGTCTCCCGAGCCTTCGGTCAGCAGGGCGAAGCGGGAGATCCCGGTGCGCTCCGAGGTCGCGGCGAGCCGGTCGGCGCACAGCCGCGGGGTGCCCACCGGGTGCAGTCCGCAGAGCAGTTCGGTGTACGCGAGCGGGTCCCGCATCGAACGGAACCGGCCGTCCACGGTCACATGGGCCTCCAGGCCCTGCTTCAGCCAGCCCGGCATCGCCTTGGTGAGCGTCTCCACCGCCTCCGTGCGCCGGTCGGCGATCTGGCAGACGCCGGCCGAGACATGGGCCGCGCCGGAGATCTCCTCGCCCGGCCGCCCGGCCGCCCGCGCGTACTGCCGCCACAGAGCGACCATCTCGGCCTTCTCCTCGTCCCCGACGTGCATCCCGAGCAGCATCGGCAGCCCTTGCTCCGCGGCCAGCCGGACGCTCGCCTGCGAGGTGCAGGCGACCACGACCTCCGGTCCCGGCGCCTCCGTCAGCGCCTCCGAGGGGCGCGGTACGACCGGGACCTCACGGAACGAGAAGCGCGGACCCGAGGCCGACACGGCCGGCTCCCGCAGCCAGCGCATCAGCAGATCGAGTGATTCGGGGAAGCCGCGTTCGTACGCCTCCAGTCCGGACCCGAACACCTCCAGGTCCACCCAGGGCCCGCCGCGGCCCACGCCCAGGGTGAAACGGCCGCCGCTCGTCACATGCAGCAGCGCGGCCTGTTCGCCGAGTGCCACCGGGTGGACCGTGGGCAGTACGCTGACCGCCGTACCGACCCGCAGGCGCCTGGTGCGGCCCAGCAGTAAAGCCGCCAGCGTGACCGCCGACGGACAGGTGCCGTACGGCACGAAGTGGTGCTCGGCCAGCCAGACCGCGTCCAGTCCGGCCTCCTCGGCCACCTCCGCCGTGCGCACCGCCCGGTGCAGGGCCTCCCCCTGGCCCTGGCCCGGGAACTGGGCCGCCAGCACAAAACTTCCTACGTGCATCGCATTTCCTGCTTTCCTGGCTCCGACCCGGAGCTCCCCCACCCGGCATAACCGTCTGACACGTGCCGAGGACACGGCCTGGCGAAGAGATTTGCGGATTGTCTGGAGAATGGGTCGCCCTGGAGGGGGACTTGTGGGGGTTGGTGCCCTACGCGTACCCCCGTGCGCGCGTCGTAGGCTGGACGCAGCCCTTGCTTCCTGTATAGCCCCGAGAGGTGTCCCGTGTCCCCGCGTCGCAACCGACCCCAGGGCCCGAATGGAGCCCCCTCCTCCGGCCGGAGCGCCGAGGACGACCGCGCGGACCGGTACGGCGGCTGGCAGTCCTCGGAGGACTGGCAGGGCGAGGAGTGGAACGTACGGCATGTGGCGGGCGCCAGCGCGGTCGGCAAGACGTACCGCTGCCCGGGCTGCGACCAGGTGATCCCCTCCGGCGTCCCGCACGTGGTGGCCTGGCCCGAGCACTCGGGCGTGGACGAGCGCCGGCACTGGCACAAGGCCTGCTGGAACGCGAAGGACCGCCGCACCACGCGGGTGCAGCGGTCCCGTAACGCGCCGAAGTTCTGAGAGCCGTACGGCTTACACGTCCCGCTTCTCCAGCAGCGCGCAGGCGCCCGCGAACACGACGGCCGTCACGCCCAGGATGATCCACAGCGGGTCCCAGCCCGAAGGGCCTTCCTGGCTGAGCGAGTTGGAGTAGAAGATGCTCATCTGGTTCGGGATCGAGTACTCGAACAGCGCCGTGCGCACCTTCTCCAGCGACGACGAGAACATGAACAGGGCGATCACCAGCGGGGCGAGCACCGCGCCGATCATGATGGTGATGGCGCCCGCCGAGTGCCGGATGACCGAACCGACGAGCAGGGCGAGCAGTCCGAGCAGCGCGATGTAGAGGCTGACGCCGACGGTCGCCTTCAGCCATTCCCCGCCGGTCGGCGTCCGGGCGTTGTCGCCCAGGATCGACACCTGCGTCATGGCCACGAACGAGCTGGCCGCCAGGGTGATCACGAAGGCGACCGCGAAGAAGACGATCGACTTCGCGGCGAGCACCCGCAGGCGGGACGGACAGGCCACCGTCGTCGTACGGATCATGCCGGTGCCGTACTCGGAAGCCGTGGTCAGCACGCCCAGCGTGATGACGCAGATGGAGCCGAGCAGCAGTCCGAAGAAGCCCAGGGACAGGGCGTTCTCGCCGCCGAGGTCCTCGGTGGAGGAGCCGCTGACCACCGCGGCGGCGAGCAGGCCGATGCCGACGACGAGGAGGACGAAGACCCCGAGCGTCCACATCGTCGAGCGCACCGACCGGATCTTCGTCCACTCGGAGGTGATCGCGTGCCCGAGGTGGGTGCGCACCACCGGGATCGGCGAGGTGTAACCGGGGTACGGACCGCCGGGCGCCGCCTGCCAGTCGGGTGCGGCCGGGGTCGCCTGCGGCATCGGGGGCTGGTGGGTGCTCATCGGGCGTCCTCGGGCTTGGTCAGGTCGGCGGGGGCGGAGGCGGGCGCGGCGGGGGCCGTGGCGGGCGCGGAGGCCGGCTGTGACGATTCAGCGGCGGGCGCCGGGGCGGGCGCGGGCGCCGGGGCCGCGTAGGGGTTGTACGGCCCCTGTGGAGCGCCGTACGGCCCCGCGGGCGCCCCCTGTGCCCCGTACGGGTTCGCGAACGGGGCGCCGCCCTGCTGGGGCGGCGGCGGGGCGTACCAGCCCGGCTGGCCCTGCCCGGGCACCGGCGTCGGCGGCTGCGCCCCGGGCGGCAGCGGCTGCTGGAGGCCGGCCTTCTGGTCGATGGTGGACCGGTAGTCGACGGCGCCCTGGGTCATCCGCATGTACGCCTCCTCGAGCGAGGCCTGGTGCGGGGAGAGCTCCCACAGCCGTACGTCCGCCTCGTGCGCGAGGTCGGAGATGCGGGGCAGCGGCAGGCCGGTCACCCGCAGCGCGCCGTCCTGCTCGGGCAGCACATGGCCGCCGGCCTCGGTCAGCGCCGAGCTGAGCTTCTCGCGCTGCTGGGGCTCGGTGTCCGGGGTGCGCACCCGCGCGAAGTCGGCCGAGTTGGCCGAGATGAAGTCCGTCACACTCATGTCGGCCAGCAGCTGGCCGCGCCCGATGACGATCAGGTGGTCGGCGGTCAGCGCCATCTCGCTCATCAGATGCGAGGAGACGAAGACCGTACGGCCCTCGGCGGCCAGCGACTTCATCAGGTTGCGCACCCAGAGGATGCCCTCGGGGTCGAGGCCGTTGACCGGCTCGTCGAAGAGCAGCACCTGGGGGTCGCCGAGCAGCGCGGCGGCGATGCCGAGACGCTGGCCCATACCGAGCGAGAAGCCCTTGGAGCGCTTTCCCGCCACGTCCTGCAGACCGACGACCCCGAGTACCTCGTCGACCCGGCGGGCCGGGATGGCGGACAGCTGGGCCAGGGAGAGCAGGTGGTTGCGGGCGGAGCGGCCGCCGTGCACCGCCTTGGCGTCGAGCAGCGCGCCGACCTGGCGGGCGGCGTTGGGCAGCCTGCGGTACGGGTAGCCGCCGATGGTGACGGAACCGGCGGTCGGGTTGTCCAGACCCAGGATCATCCGCATGGTCGTCGACTTGCCCGAGCCGTTGGGCCCGAGGAAGCCGGTGACGGCTCCCGGCCGTACCTGGAAGGAAAGGTTGTAGACGGCGGTCTTGTCGCCGTAGCGCTTGGTCAGGCCGACAGCCTCGATCATGCTCCGCACCCATCGAAAGGATCAGGACAGCAGGGCAGACGCCCCCGTAAGGGTTAGGAGGATATCCGGGCGCTGACGGTTCCCATCAAGAGCTGGCAAAGCCGGGCGGTACCGATCAGGTCACTGGGCGTCCCGCTTCTTCAGCAGGACATAGCCCCCGGCCAGCGCGGCGATCACCCACAGCCCCATGATCCCGAGGCCGCCCCAGGGCCCGTACGGGACGTCGTCGCCGACCCTCGGCACCACCTGCATGATGTGGCTGCCCGCCTGGTCCGGCAGGAACCGGCCGATCTTCTTGGTCGCGTCGACGTTGCCGAGGATGTTGGAGATCAGGAAGAAGAACGGCATCAGGATGCCGAGGGACAGCATCGGTGAACGCAGCATCGCGGCCACGCCCATGGAGAACACCGCGATCAGCGTCATGTAGAGCCCGCCGCCGATGACCGCGCGCAGTACCCCCGGGTCGCCGAGGTACGCCCGGTGCGAGCCGAGCATCGCCTGCCCGAGGAAGAAGGCCGCGAAGCTGGTGACCATGCCGACCGCCAGGGCCAGGCCCGCCGCCACCGCGATCTTGCTGAACAGGAAGGTGGCCCGCTGCGGCACGGCGGCCAGCGAGGTCCTGATCATCCCGGTGCTGTACTCGTTCGACACGACCAGCACCCCGAACACGATCATCGCCAGCTGACCGAGGGTCATCCCGGCGAAGCTGATGTTCGTCGGGTCGAAGGAGAGCCGTTCGCGCACGGGCATGTTGCCGAACTGGTGGTTCGCCAGCGCGGAGAGCAGCATCCCGAGGGCCACGGAGACGACCACGGCCAGGGACAGCGTCCACACCGTGGAGGCGACGGACCGGATCTTGGTCCATTCGGACCGCACGACCTGGGTGACGACCGCCATGTCACGCCCCCTTGTCCCAGTCGGCACCCCAGGCCTGCGGCACCGGGGGCGCGTCGGTGTGCGCGTGGTACTCCACGGACTCCGCCGTCAACTGCATGAACGCCTCCTCCAGCGAGGCCTGCTGGATGCTCAGCTCGTGCAGCACGATCCCGTTCTGCGCGGCCAGCTCCCCGATCGGTTCGGCCTTCCCGCCCTCCACCTCCAGCGCCCCGGTCCCCGTCTCCACGACGGTGATCCCGGCCCCGTGCAGCACGTCGAGCAGCCGCTCGCGCTGGGGGGAGCGGACCCGGACGTACGACCGTGAGTTGGCCCGGATGAAGTCGGCCATGGAGGTGTCGGCGAGCAGCCGCCCCTGTCCGATGACCACGAGGTGCTCGGCGGTCAGCGCCATCTCGCTCATGAGGTGACTCGACACGAACACGGTCCGGCCCTGCGCGGCCAGCGATTTCATCAGGGTCCGGATCCAGTGGATCCCTTCCGGGTCGAGCCCGTTCACCGGCTCGTCGAACATCAGGATCCGCGGATCGCCCAGCAGCGCCCCGGCGATCCCCAGCCGCTGCCCCATCCCCAGCGAGAACCCCTTGGCCTTCTTCCGCGCCACAGCCGTGAGCCCGACGGTGTCGAGCACCTCGGCCACCCGCGCCTTCGGGATCCCGTTGCTCTGCGCGAGGCACAGCAGATGGTTGAAGGCACTGCGCCCGCCGTGCACGGCCTTGGCGTCGAGCAGCGCGCCGATGTACGCCAACGGGTCCTTGAGCTGCTCGTACCGCTTGCCGTCGATCCGCACGTCGCCGGCCGTCGGGTGGTCGAGCCCGAGGATCATCCGCATGGTGGTGGACTTCCCGGCGCCGTTGGGCCCGAGGAACCCGGTCACGATGCCGGGCCGGACGGCGAACGTGAGGTGGTCGACCGCCGTCTTGTCGCCGTAGTGCTTGGTCAGGCCCTCCAGCTCGATCATGCGGCCACGCTATGGCCGGGGTTCGGGGGCTGCCACCCGAGCAGGCCCCGGTTCGTGCTGCCGGGTGGGGAGCAGCAGGGCCAGGCCGGCGGCGAGGGCCGTGAGAACGGCGGACCACAGGAACGTCCGGGCGAAGGCGGTGTCGGTGCCGCCGCCGCGCTGGAGGAGTACGGCGAGGACGCACCAGTACGTGCGCGTTCCCGAAGCCGCCCTGGTCGCCCACCTGTGCCAGGCCGTAGATCAGCGCGGCGAGCCCGGGGGTGAGGAGGGCAAGTCCGGTCAGGTCGAGACGGGCACCGGGCCGGCCGGCGTCGCGCGGTACGCTCCGCAGCGCGAGGGCGCCGGCGAGCAGACAGATGGGCACGTTGACGTAGCAGATCACCCGCCGGCTGAGGTGACCGACGATCAGACCGCCGAGCACGGGTCCGAGGATCGGCCCGACGAGGGCGGGCAGTGACACGACGGCCATCAGCCGCCCCAGCTTCTGCCCGCCGGCGGCGCGGATGAGGAGTGTCTGCAGCACCGGCACATCAGCTCGCCGCCGACGCCCTGCACCACCAGGAAGACGATCAGTGACTCGATGTCCCAGGCGAGCGCGCAGAGCAGCGATCCGGCCAGGAACAGCGCGAGTGCCGCGAGCCACACCTGCCGGCCCCCGTACCGTTCCGCGGCCCATCCGCCGACCGGCACGACCATCACCAGGGCGATCGTGCTGTCCAGCAGCGGGGCGAGGGCGCCGAGGGCAGCTGGCCCTGATGGGAGACGCAAGGTCTCTAAAGAAGCTCCAAGGAGGCTCGGCTACGCCAGGCTCACGATGGAGGGCGTCGCGGCCCGTGCACACACCGGCAAGCAGGTGCTGTACCGCCGGTGGCGGAACAGGGCCGAGCTGGTGGTCGCGGCGCTGCGGCACCGCCAGGGCGGCTCCCTCGCGGAACAGGTTGCCGATACCGGCTCTCTCCGGGAGAACGTCCTGACGGTCCTGCGGATGATGGCGGACCGGCAGCGGGAGATCGCGCAGGACGTCGTGCACGGGGTGCCGGCGGAGATCGGCGAACTGCGGGTGGAGGTCGTCGGAATCATGCGGGACGTGATGACGACCCTGCTCGAACGGGCGGTGGAACGGGGCGAGATTCCCACCGCCGACGTCTCACCGAGGATCATGAACCTGCCGACGGACCCTCTGTGCCACGAGGTCGTGCCGCGCAGTGAGCCGGTGACGGAGGACGTACTGGTGGAGATCGTGGACGAGGTGTTCCTGCCACTCGTCCGCCGTTGAAGGCCGCGGGCCCGGTGGGAACTGCGCGAGCAACCACACACGACCCGCACCCGTACGACGAAGGCCCGCACCCCCGAAAAAAGGGAGCGCGGGCCCTGCGACGTAGCTAACGCTTACCGGGACTGCTGTGCCGGAACCCCACGGGAGATCGGCTCGTCCTCGGCCGGCGAGCTGGCGGCAGCCACCGCCGCACCCGTCAGCGTCGCCAGCATCTCGCGGACGTTCGTCAGCTGGGCGTTGATCGAGTCGCGGCGGTTGGTCAGCGCGGCGAGCTCACGCTCCGATTCCGAACGGATCCGGTCGGCCTTGGCGTTCGCGTCGGCGACGATGTCCTCGGCCTGGCGCTGAGCCGTCTCGACGGTCTGACGCGCCCGGCGCTCGGCGTCGGTGCGCAGCTTCTCCGCCTCCAGCCGCAGCTGCTCCGCGCGGTGCTCGATCTCCGCGAGGCGCTTCTCGGCCTTCTGCTGGCGGGACGCCAGGTCGCGCTCGGACTGCTCGCGGCGCTTGGCAAGGTTCGTCTCGAAGTCGGCGGCGGCCTGCGCGGCCTTCGCACGGGTCTCCTCGAAGAGGGCGTCCGCCTCCTCGCGCTTGGACTGCGCGTCCTTCTGGGCCTCGGAGCGCAGCTGCGACGCGTCGCTCTTGGCCTTCTCGACGATCCGGACGCCCTCGTCCTCGGCCTTGGCCTTGCGCTCCGCAGCGAACGATTCTGCGTCGTTGCGCACCTGCTGGGCCGCCGACTCGGCGAGCTCACGGTGCTGCTCGGCGGCGCGACGGGCCTCCTCGCGCAGGTCCTTCGCCTCCTCCTCGGCGAGGCGGAGGATCTTCTCGACACGCGCGCCGAGGCCGGCGTACGACGGCTCCGCGTCGGTTACCTGAGCCTGGGCGTTCTGCGTCTCGAGGTGGAGCTCCTCGATGCGCTTTTCCAGAGCGGTGATGCGGGCGAGAGCGCTGTCACGGTCGGAGACGAGCTTGGAGATCCGTTCGTCCACCTGAGCGCGGTCGTACCCACGCCGCACTAGCTCGAAGCCGTAGGGGGAAGTGTCGCTCATGGGGTTCCTGTCGAAAGAGACCGGTGAGGTGATAGGGGGAATCCTAGGGGCCGAAGCGGTGTGTCATCGAGCGGATACGTGTTTGATCTGGAGAATGACACCCCTTTTGAGTGGCTAGCTGTGAGATCGCTTGCCAAAGCCTCTGCCGCAGATTTAATCAAAAGCACCAGAACACTACAGAACCGACCCCGGTCTCTAGCCTTCTGACGCCTTGCCACCCGATCGGGGAGCGCCCACCGAACTGCCCGCCTTGACTCCGCCGTCCTTGCCGGCCGACGGGGTCTCGAAGGACTCCAACGCCTCCAGGACGTCTTGGACACGGGAGATCTCGCCGTTGATGTTCTCCCGCCTGCGCTCCAGGATCTCCAGCTCGCGCTTGCCCTCCTCGACCGTGCGGCGAGCCTCGCGGATCGCCTCGGCCTTGAGCTCCTCGGCCTCCCGCACCAGCGTGGCCTTCTTCTGCTCGGCCTCCTTGAGCAGCCCCTCCGCCTTCTTGACGGCGGCGATCCGGACCTTGCCCGCCTCGGAGTTGGCCTCCGAGACCAGGTCCTTCGCCTTGGCCTGGGCCTTGGCGAGCTGCTCCTCGGCGGCCTTGATCAGCGCGTCGCAGCGGTCGCCGGTGGACTTCATGGTCTCGGCGGCCTCGCGGCGGGCCCGCTCGTGCAGCTCCTCGATCTCGGCGGTGATGCGCTCGCGCAGCTCCTCCGCCCGCTCCCTGATGGCGGTGGCGTCCCGGCGGGCGCCGACGAGCAGCTCGTCCGCGTCCGTGCGCGCCTTCTCCACCCGCGTGTTGCCCTCGACCGTGGCCTCGGACACCAGCCGGTCGGCCTCCTTGCGGGCCGCGCCCACCATGGTGTCGGCCTGCGCCTCGGCGTCCGCGGTGGTCTGGTGGGCCTGCTGCTGGGCCTCGGTGAGCAGTTTGTCGGCCTCGGCGGTCGTCTCGTTGATGAGCGTGTCGACCTGCTCGGCCACGTCCTGGCGCCGCTTGTTGGCGTCCTTGCGGGCCTCGTCGAGGGTCCGCTCGGCCTCCTCGCGCGCGGAGTTGAGCATGCGCTCGACCGCCGCCTCCGCGTCGGCCTTGAGCCGCTCCGCGTCGTTGCGGGTGCGGTCGGCGTGCAGCTGGGCGGAGCCGACCGTCTCGGCGGCCTCGGCGCGCAGCCGCTCCGCGTCCCCGGTGGCGTCCGAGATCAGCTTCTCGGCCTTGGCGATCGCGTCGGCGCGGACGCGGTCGGCCTCGGCGATGGTCTCGTTCTGGAGCAGCTCCGCCTCGTTGCGGGCCTCCGTGATGAGGGTGTCGGCCTGGGTCGCCGCGTCCGAACGGATCCGGTTGGCGTCCTCCCGGGCCTCGGCGCGCGAGCGTCCCGCGTCCTGCTCGGCCTGGGCGATGGTGTCGGAGGCCTCGGTGCGCACCCGCTGGGCGTACGCGGACGCCTCGGACCGCAGCCGCTCGGACTCGGTCATCGCGTCGGCCACGGTCCGCTCGGCGAGCGCCTTGGCGGCCTCGGACGCCTCGTTGGCCTCGCGGCGGATCCGGGTCGCGTCCTCGCTGGCCCGCTCCCGCTCGGCGTAGGCGTCGGCGCGGACCCGGTCCGACTCCTCCTCCGCCTCCCGCCGGGTGCGGTCCGCCGCGTGCTCGGCGGCCGAGCGCAGCCCGGAGATCTCCTCCTGCGCCTGCTCGTGCAGCCCGGAGACCGAGTCGCGCACCTGCTGGGCGTGCTGCTCGGCGGCCGAGACCATCTCGGTGGCCCGCCGGTCCGCCTCCTCGACCAGCCGCACCGCCTCGGCCTGGGCCTCCTCGACCCGGTTGCGGGCCTGGGCCAGCAGGTCCTCGCTCTGCTCGCGGGCCCGCTCGCGCTCCTGGTCGGCCTCCTGGCGGGCGGAACCGAGGAGCTCCTCGGCCTCGCGGCGCCGCCGGGCGGCCTCCTCCTGCGCGGCGGCCAGCGTCTCGGACGCCTCGGTGGACAGCCGCTCGGCCGCCGCCTGCGCCTCGGCACGCACCCGGTCGGCGGTGTCCTGGGCCTCCTGCTTCAGCCGCTCCGCCTCGGCCGCGGCCTCGGACCGCAGCCGTACGGCGACGGCCTCGCCCTCCGCGCGGGACGCGGACGAGTCGGCGGCCGCCTCGTCACGCAGCCGCTGGGCCTCGGTCTCGGCCTGCTGCTGGAGCGTACGGATCCGCTCGGCGGCCTCGGAACGCAGCCGCTCGGTCTCCTCGCCGGCCTCCCGGCGGATCCGGGCGGCCTCCTCGCGGGCCTCCGTGAGCGCCTGCTCGGCGCCGGTGAGCCGGTCCTCGGCCTCGGTGTGCAGCCGGGTCAGCTCGTCGGCGGCCTCCGCGCGCCGGGCCTCGATGCCCCGCTCGGTCTCCTCGCGCAGCTCGGCCGCGGCCCGCTCGGCGTCCGCCTTGAGCCCCTCGGACTGCTCCAGGACCTCGGTACGGTGCCGCTCGGCCTCCTGCCGGGTGCGCTCCAGGGTCTCCTCGGCCTGCCGGCGCAGCGTGGTCGCGCGCTCGATGGCCTCGGTGCGGACCTTCTCGCTGTCCGTGGTGGCCGTCTGCCGCAGCTCGTCCGCGTCGGCCTTGGCCTTGGCGAGCAGCTCCTCGGCGGACCGGGCCGCCTCCTCGATCTGCTGGACGGTCTCGCGCCGGGCCTCGGCCCGGATCGACTCGCCCTCCGCGACCGCGTCGGCCCGCAGCTGCTCGGCCTCGCCGCGCAGCCGGCGCGCCTCCTCCTGCAGCTCGACCGTCTTGGCGCGGTACTCCTTGGTGTCGTCCTTCGCCGCACCCTTGAGGCCCTCGGCGGTGTCGTGCGCCTCGGCGCGCAGCCGGTCCGCCTCCGCCTCGGCCTCGGACCGGATCCGCTCGGCCTCCTCGAGGGCGCCCTTGGTGGTCTGCTTGGCCTCCTCCGAGGCCCGGTTCAGGACGTCCTCGGCGGTCTTGGCCGCCTTGGACAGCTGGGAGGCGCTCTCCTCGGCGGTGAGCGTACGGGCCTTCTCGGAGGCCTCCGCGATGATCTTCTCGGCCTCGGCCCTGGCGTCCGCGACGACCTGCTCGGCCTCCGCCTTGGTCGCCTCGGCGTCCTTGGTGGCCTCGCTGACCAGCCGGGCGACCTGCTCCTTGGCCGTCTGGGTGCGCTGCTGGTTGGTGGCCTCGGCGCTGGAGAGGGCCTTCGTGGCGTTCGCCTCGGCCTCGGTGACCAGCTTCTCGGCCTCGGACTGCGCCTTGCGCAGCGCCTCCTCGGCCTCCGCCATCCGCTGCTCGGCGGCCCGGCTCAGCTCGCCCGCCTGCCGACGGGCCGAGTCCGACTCCGTCGCGGTGGAGTTACGGAGCTGCTCCGCGTGGTCGGTGGCCTCCTGGGCCTGGGTGGACGCGGCGTTCAGCAGCCGCTCGGCGTCCCGGCGGGCGCGCAGCAGGATCTGCTCGGCCTCGGTGCGCGCCGCCTCCGCGTCGCTGGTCAGCCGCTGCCGGGCCTCGTCGGTCAGCCGCTGGGCCTCGGCCCGGGCGGCCGTCATGGCCTGCTCGGCCTCGGCGCGCGACTCGTCCAGCAGCCGCCGTGCCTGCGACTCGGTCCGGGCCCGCAGCTGCTCGGCCCAGGCCACGTTCTCGTTGACGTGCGACTCGACGGTCCCACGGCGCTCGGCGAGCTCCTGGTCCAGCTGCTGGCGGCGGGTCACCGCCTCCTGGTGCAGCTCGGCCTGGAGCCGCGCGGCCTGCTCGGCGTGCTCCTGGAGGATCCGCTGGGTCTGCGCCCTGGCCTCGGCGGCCACCCGCTCCGCCTCCTGGCGGATCTGGTCGGCCTGCATCTGGGCGTTACGCAGCAGCTGCTCGGCGTGGTAGCCGACGTCACCGCCGTCGAACGCGGGCCGGGACATGATGGTGCGCCGCGCCTCGTGCAGCTTGGCGCGCAGCACCTCGACCTGGTAGCCGAGGTCCTCGGCATGCTGGATCGCCTTTTCCCGCTCGGTCTTCAGCCGTTTCATCTCGGCTTCGAAACGAGTGAGGTGGTCGACGTCAGCCGCCGGCTCTCGCTCCTGGCTCTCGTAGCCCCGCACTGCGCGGTCCCATCCGTCCCCTGGTCGCAACCTTCTCCGAACGAGCTCCGTCCATCCGCCGAACGGGGCCCCCGGGGAATGGTGTCAGATCAACGGCGGAGCACGGGCTGCTGCCCCGACGCTCGTCCCCCGAAACCCGGACCCCGGCATGCGGCCGCCCCGGCCCTGCGAACGTGCGAAGGGACGACCGGCCCCAACCCTACCGGCCCATATGTACGAGGGTCAGTGCTCAGGTGACTCAACGGCCGCCGAAGTGACCAGTTCTGTCAGTACGCCGTGGCAATCCTTTGGGTGCAGGAAGGTGATCCGCGACCCCATGGAGCCGATCCGTGGCTCGTCGTACAGAACGCGTACGCCCTGGGAACGGATGTCGGCCGCGTCCCCGTCCACATCCGCCGTACCGAAGGCGATGTGGTGGACGCCCTCGCCGTTCTTCGCGAGCCACTTGCCGACCGCCGAGTCCTCCCGGGTCGGCTCGAGGAGCTGCAGGTAGGAGGCACCTCCGTCGGACGTCTCGTTGATCTTGAGCATGGCCTCGCGCACGCCCTGTTCCTCGTTGACCTCGGTGTGGAACACCTCGAAGCCGTACGTGGCCCTGTAGAACTCGACGGTCGCGTCGAGGTCGTGACAGGCGATCCCGATGTGGTCGATTCGCGTCAGCATGGATTCAGTGCAGCGCTACGACGGTGGTTACGCAACGTGCCAGCGATCACACTGACGGCCCGATGACGGCACGGAGTGCCACGCAATACATTCGAAGTAAACCCTCGTTCACTCCTCGGCAGTGCAGCCGGTAAGGGGAATCACCGCTCATGACCTCTGGAACCTCTGGAACCACCTCGGTGATCGTCGCGGGCGCGCGGACGCCCATGGGACGACTGCTGGGCTCGCTGAAGTCCTTCTCCGGAGCCGACCTCGGCGGCTTCGCGATCAAGGCCGCCCTCGACCGTGCGGGGATCGGGGGCGACCAGGTGCAGTACGTGATCATGGGTCAGGTGCTGCAGGCCGGCGCCGGCCAGATCCCGGCCCGCCAGGCCGCCGTGAAGGCCGGCATCCCGATGAACGTCCCGGCGCTCACCGTCAACAAGGTGTGCCTGTCCGGCCTCGACGCCATCGCCCTGGCCGACCAGCTGATCCGCGCCGGCGAGTTCGACATCGTGGTCGCGGGCGGCCAGGAGTCCATGACCAACGCCCCGCACCTGCTCCCCAAGTCCCGCGAGGGCTTCAAGTACGGCGCCATCGAGATGCTCGACGCGATGGCCTACGACGGCCTCACCGACTCCTTCGAGAACATCGCCATGGGCGAGTCCACGGAGAAGCACAACACCCGCCTCGGCATCCTGCGCCCCGAGCAGGACGAGATCGCCGCCCTGTCCCACCAGCGGGCCGCCGCCGCCCAGAAGAACGGCGTCTTCGAGGCCGAGATCACCCCGGTGGAGATCCCCCAGCGCAAGGGCGAGCCGGTCGTCTTCAGCAAGGACGAGGGCATCCGCGGCGACACCACCACGGAGTCCCTGGGCAAGCTGCGCCCGGCCTTCACCCGCGACGGCACCATCACCGCCGGCACCTCCTCGCAGATCTCCGACGGCGCCGCCGCCGTGGTCGTCATGAGCAAGGCCAAGGCGGAGGAACTGGGCCTTCAGTGGCTCGCCGAGATCGGCGCCCACGGCAACGTGGCCGGCCCGGACAACTCGCTCCAGTCCCAGCCGTCGAACGCGATCAACCACGCGCTCAAGAAGGAAGGCCTGGAGGTCGCCGACCTCGACCTCATCGAGATCAACGAGGCCTTCGCCGCCGTCGCCGTGCAGTCAATGAAGGACCTCGGCGTGTCCACGGAAAGGGTGAACGTCAACGGCGGCGCCATCGCCCTCGGCCACCCCATCGGCATGTCCGGCGCCCGGCTCGTCCTGCACCTCGCCCTGGAGCTCAAGCGGCGCGGCGGCGGGGTCGGCGCGGCCGCGCTGTGCGGTGGCGGCGGCCAGGGTGACGCACTGATCGTGCGGGTACCGAAGGCCTGAGTACGTTTTCCTGAGCGAACGCACGCGAACGGAGCTGTGATGCAGGACGTCTCCACACTGGTGGCCCAGGCCAGGGCGGGCCGGCCGCGTGCGGTGGCCCGGCTGATCTCCCTGGTGGAGGGGGCGTCTCCGCAGCTCAGAGAGGTCATGGCGGCCCTGGCGCCACTGACCGGGAACGCGTATGTCGTAGGCCTGACGGGCTCCCCGGGAGTCGGTAAGTCGACCTCCACCTCGGCGCTCGTCAGTGCCTACCGCAAACAGGGGAAGCGGGTCGGCGTCCTGGCCGTCGACCCGTCCTCCCCCTTCTCCGGGGGCGCCCTCCTCGGCGACCGCGTCCGCATGTCCGACCACGCTTCGGACCCCGGCGTCTACATCCGCTCGATGGCCACGCGCGGTCACCTCGGCGGCCTCGCCTGGTCCGCCCCCCAGGCCATCCGGGTCCTGGACGCGGCCGGCTGCGAGGTGATCCTCGTCGAGACCGTCGGAGTGGGCCAGTCGGAGGTCGAGATCGCCTCCCAGGCGGACACGAGCGTGGTCCTGCTGGCCCCGGGGATGGGCGACGGCATCCAGGCCGCCAAGGCCGGAATCCTGGAGATCGGCGACGTCTACGTCGTCAACAAGGCCGACCGCGACGGCGCCGACGCCACCGCCCGCGAACTGAACCACATGCTGGGCCTCGGCGAGTCCCGCGGCCCCGGCGACTGGCGCCCCCCGATCGTCAAGACGGTCGCGGCCCGCGCCGAGGGCATCGACGAGGTCGTGGAGGCCCTGGAGAAGCACCGCGCCTGGATGGAGGAGCGGGGCGTCCTCGCCGAACGCCGCCTCGCCCGCGCCTCCCGCGAGGTCGAGACGATCGCCGTGACAGCCCTGCGCGAACGCATCGGCGACCTCCACGGAGACCGCCACCTGGGCGCCCTCGCCGAACGCATCGTCGCCGGCGACCTGGACCCGTACCGCGCGGCCGACGAACTGGTGACGGGCCTGACGGAGGGCTAGCCGCCCTGGGCGCGTGTGCCGTTCCCCGGCTGCGGGCCGGTGGGGGCCGGTCGCGCCCACGCGGCGGTAGCCGCACATCCGATACAGCCCCGCGCCCCTGACGGGGTGCCGCAGCGAGCGGCGGACGGGACCTGAACCCCCGTCCGCCGCTCTTCAGGTGCTGTCCATGGTCACGGGCGCCCGCGCTGGCCGCGCAGGTGCTCGGCGATGGGCTTCAGGCCCTTGTCCAGCTCTATGAGTGCCTCCGGCGACAGCAGGTCGATGAAGTGCCGTCGCACGGAGGCGACATGATGTGGCGCCACCTTCTTCATGGTCTCCATGCCATGCTCGGTGAGGACGGCGAACAGCCCCCGGCGGTCGGACTCGCAGTTCTCGCGGCGGACCAGGTTCGCGTTCTCCATACGGGTGATCTGGTGCGAGAGCCTGCTCTTGGACTGGAGGGTCGCGGACGCGAGGTCGCTCATCCGCATCCGGTACTCGTCCGACTCGGACAGATTCACCAGGATCTCGTAGTCGTTCATTGTCAGGCCGAACGGCTGCAGGTCCTTTTCGAGCTGGTACGTCAACAGCCTGTTGACCTCCAGGTGGGTGCGCCAGGCGCACTGCTCCGCATCGGTCAGCCAGCGCGTGGCCGTCTCGGTCTCCATGTATGAAGTCTACCTAAAATGTTGAAAGGCGAACTAGTGACGGTGGTGTGACTGTGCGCACGCGTTCGATGTCACACTCCGCAGACTACCGCTCACAGCCCGAAGCGACGCTGGAGGTCCCCCAGCTGTCCGGGAAGGCGCGGTGCGCCCTGCTGCTGTGAATGACCTGTGAAGGGCCCGCCTGCGCCGGGTACTCCGGGCTCGTGCGGAACCGCTCCCGTGGCCTGCTCGGCCATCAGGGTCTCGGTGGACTGGAGCAGGACCGTACCGGCCCCTACGAACTCGAACTGATGCTCCTCTCCGGAGGCCCCGCCGAGGCCTGTCAGTGCACGTAGACCGCCCATGACACCGGTCATGTAGCCGTGGTCGTAGTGGTGGCACGGGGAGGGGCAGTCGGCCCATCCCACGAGTGCCTGCGGGTCCACCCGGATCGGGGGTTCCATGAACACCACCGGACCGTTAGATGCAGCCACAAACTTTCCGGTTCCGATAAGGGTCAGAAAACCCGGCACGATCGACTGTTTGAGCGCGAGACTTGGCTGAAAAGCGAGCAGGTTGCCGGAGCGAATGGTCAGGTTGCCGTCGTCGAGGTCGTACGAATTGACGTCGAAGGCCCGGTCGGCGAGGAGCATCTTGCCCGAGCCCGCCGCCACCACCCAGTCGCTCGCGTGCAGAGGCGAATGGAACGAAGTGCGGACCAGGCGGTCCAGCCGGCCGTGTCCGACGCCGTTGAAGTCGATCGCCCCGTAGTAGGCGATCATCTTCCCCTTCTGCAGGAACCACTGGCCGCTCTTGAGCTCCACGCAGAAGGTGTACTTGTTGACGTTGTCGTCGACGGGGAGGGTCATGGGGTCGTACACGACCGGGCCCGCTGCTCCGTATGTGCTCAAAGCTTCTCCTCCGAGGCCTGCACGTACACCGTGCCGTTGCCGCTGAGCTCCAGCTGGAACGCCTCGCCGGAGCCGCGGCCCACCATGTCCCGCCAGCCGAGCGCGGACGAGAGCTTGTTGCGCACGTCGCCGTGGTGGGCGACATAGGCCTGGGGGTCGACATGGACCGGGCGCTGCGGGGTGATCGGGATCTCGAAGACCCCGCCGTGGGCCATCACGGCGACCGCGCCGTGGCCCTGGAGGGTCGTGGTGAACAGGCCCTGGCCGGTGACCTGGCCGCGCACCATGCCCATCACCCCGCCCTGGGAGCCCATGAACATCGTGCCCTGCTGGAGCGTGCCCTCGAAGGCGAGCAGCCGGTCCGCCTCGACGTAGAGGGTGTCGCCGGTGAGGGTGATCACGTGGACGTGATGGCCGCCGTGCCCGAAGAAGACCGTGCCGCTGCCCTCGACCGTCATGAGCGGGGTCGCCTCGCCGGCCACCCGGCGGCCGAGCATCGACATCACCCCGCCCTGGCCGCCCTGGATGTTGGGCGTGAAGGACACCTCGCCCTTGTAGGCGAGCATCGCCCCGCGCTGGCTGTACAGCCGCTGCCCGGGCAGGACGGTCGCCTCGACCATCTTGGAGTTCACCTCGCGCAGTGCCATGTCACACATCACCCGCGATCGTGTTCCGCTCGCTCGGCTGTACGTACACCAGGCCGTCCCCCTCGAACCGGATCTGGAAGGCCTCCCCGCCGCCCTCCCCGAAGAGCGTGCGGAATGTCACACCTGACTGGAAGGACTGGCGGAGGTTGCCCTGGTGGGCGATGTACGCGCCAGGGTCGACGGTGAGCGGGTACTGCGGGCTCACCCGGAGCACGACCGCCGGGCCGTCGGACATGATCGCCGCCTGGCCGTGGCCCTCGACCGTGGTGGTGAACAGGCCGTTGCCCTGGGAGGCGCCGCGCAGGCCGGTGAAGGTCGTGCCGGTGCGCAGGCCGGCATCGGTGGCGAGCAGGTTGCTCGACTCGACGTACAGCTTGTCGCCCTGCAGGCCGACCAGGTTGATCTCGGACGCCCGGTCCGCGAACCAGCACGTCCCGTGCCCCTTCACCTCCATCACCGTCATCTGCTCGCCGGTGAGCCGCCGGGTCACCATCCCCCGTAGCCCCTCGCCGCCGCCGCTCAGCTTCTTGAACGCCATCTGCCCGTCGTACGCGACCATCGAGCCGTTCTTCGCCTTCACGGCGTCCCCGGTCATCTCGACGGCGAGCACCTTGCTTCCTTGAAGTCGGAACATCGCCACGCTGCGAAGGTAGCCGCAGGCAGACGGCGGCGACAGGTCCCGTGGGTGGACCTCGACCCGGATCCACCCCTTAGGGGCGGGCCCTGCGCTCGCCGGGCAGGCGTATCACGGCGGTGCCGGCCGTCAGGTCGACGGTGGTCCGGGGCGGGGCGCCGTCCTCCTCGTCGTCGCGCAGCACCAGCGCGCTCTGCCGCTCCTTGAGCTCGTTCTGCTTGCCGGGGGAGAGGGCCGCGTGCAGCTGTTCGAAGCCCGTCGCGGAGATCTGGCCCTGCCGCGCGGAGTTCCGCCAGGGCAGCACCCCGGCCCGGCCGGCCCGCAGCAGCAGCTGGTCCACGAAGGCCAGGACGGTGAGCAGCACCACCAGGCCCGGCAGGGTCATGAAGAAAACGAACTGCATCCCGCCCGCACCCCCTGCGTCGACGGACCCACCCTCCCACCCCCGCGCCGGACGCGCGAGGCTCCTTTGCCACAATGGGTGAACGTTTGTGCTCGCGTTCACAAAGAGTGGACGTCACTCCCACCGAAGGTGACTCGTGGACATCAAGACCGCCACCGCCATCCGCCGCCTCCGCCTGGTCTCCGCCCCGGAGGCCGTGTCCTTCCTGATCCTCCTCGTCTGCTCGGTGCTCAAGCGGACCACGGACTTCAACGCGGTACCCGTGATGGGCGCGGTCCACGGTGTCCTGTTCATCCTGTACGTGATCTTCTGGGCGGATGCCTGGAACCGCGCCAAGTGGCCGCTGGGCACCGGACTCCTCTACTTCGTCCTCTCCGTCCTGCCGACGGGCGGTTTCTTCGCGGAGCGCAAGCTGCGCCGTGAGTCCGAGGACGCGGTCATCGCGGCCCGGGCCCGCCAGGAAGGGGCGGTGAAGGCATGATCGTCGCCTTCTCCGTGACGCCGCTGGGCGTGGGCGAGGACGTGGGGGAGTACGTGGCCGACGCCGTCAGGGTCGTGCGCGAGTCCGGGCTGCCCAACCGCACCGACGCCATGTTCACCTCGATCGAGGGCGAGTGGGACGAGGTCATGGACGTCGTCCGGCGTGCCGTCGCCGTCGTCGAGGAGCGTGTCCCGCGCGTCTCCCTGGTCCTCAAGGCGGACATCCGGCCCGGCGTCACCGACGGGCTGACCAGCAAGGTGGAGACCGTGGAGCGGCACCTCGCCGAGTAGTCGGGCGAGCGGCCAACTGCCGACGGAACCCCGGCCCTTGGGGCCGGGGTTTTCTTCTGCCCTGCGATTGAGCGATCGCTCAAAAGGGGGTACCTTCATGTCCGGAGATTTGAGCGACCGCTCAAAAAGGGCTCGGAAGACCAGGTGACGGGGGTACGACACCCATGGGGCTCTACATAGAGGCGCACATCCGCGCCGACCTCGACGAACTGTGGGCACGCACCCAGGACCCGGGGCGGCACCAGCGCTGGGACCTGAGGTTCACCGAGATCGACTACCTCCCACGGGTGGAGGGCGAGCCGCAGCGCTTCCGTTACGCCACGCGGGTGCTGCCCTTCCTGACGATCGCCGGCACCGGTGTCTCGGCGGGGGAGAAGGAGCGCCCCGACGGCACCCGCACCTCCGCGCTGCGCTTCGCCTCCCCGCACCCGCTCTCGCTGCTCGCCGAGGGCAGCGGCTACTGGCGGTACATCCCGGTCGCCGACGGCGTCCGCTTCCTCACCGGCTACGACTACCGGCCCCGCTGGGGCGCCCTCGGTGCGCTCGCCGACCGCCTGGTCCTGCGTCCGCTGATGGGCTGGGCGACCGCCTGGTCCTTCGACCGGCTGCGGCTGTGGCTGGAACGCGGGATCACCCCGGAACGGGCCCGGTGGAACTGGCTGGCCGAGATGGCGGCCCGGGCGCTGACGGTCGCCGGCTGCGGCACCGCCCTGATCCGGGGCCCGGTCCTCGGCGCCCTCCCGCCCACCGTCGCCTTCCTGGTCCCGCTCCTCCTGGTCGTCGCCCTCTTCCTGGCCCTCTGCACCCCGCCCCTCGCCACCACCCCGGCCGCCCGCCGCTGCCTGCGCACCCCTCCCGTCCGTGTGACCGCCCCGCGCGTCCTGCGCACCCTGGAGAAGCAGCCATGACCTCGATGTTCCGCACCGTGATGGGCCCCGACTTCGACCGGCTGCACCCACAGCTCCAGCGCCGTTTCTCGGTCGGCCTGGCGAGCGGCGAGGCCTGCACCGGCCACGGCGTGATGGACCGGATCTGGCACGGCGGGGCGTTCGTGAAGCCGTTCCTGGCGCTGGGCACCACCCGCAACATCCTGGTCCCGAAGGCCGCCCGGAACGTGCCCTTCAAGATCGAGAATGTGCCCTACGCGGACACCTACGGCCGTGAGACGGTGACCTTCGTGCGCACCTTCGACCTGCCCGGCCGCTCCCGCCGCTTCGACGCCCAGATGGTGCTCAGCCCCAAGGGCGACCGCATCCTCGACTACCTCGGCACCCACCAGCACCTCGCCAGCGAACTGCACTTCCACGCCGAGTCCGACGGCTCCCTGCTGATCCGCTCCGGCGAACACCGGTTCAGGGAGGGTCCGGTGGACGTCCGCGTCCCCGAACTCGTCGGCGCCACCGCCGAGGTGCGCGAGTCCTACGACGACCGGGCCGGCCGCTTCCGCATCCGGGTGCGGGTCGTGAACCGGTACTTCGGGCCGCTCTTCGGCTACCAGGGCTCCTTCGAGGCGTCGTACACCGACATCCGCGGCTGCGGGGTGCGACCCGGACTGCGGCCCGTCCGCGAGGAGTCGCGCGCGTGAGCCCGGAGACCGCCAAGTCCCTGGAGACCAAGCACAAGCTGCTGGAGGGCGCGCTGCGGACGCTCACCGAGCAGGGCATCGCCAAGACCTCGGCCCGTACGGTGGCGGCGGCGGCCGGGGTCAACCAGGCGCTCGTCTTCTACCACTTCGGATCCGTGGACGAACTACTCGCCGCCGCCTGCCGGTACGGCGCCGAGCAGGCCGTCGACCGCTTCCGCCCCCGCCTCGCCGCCGTCGGCTCGCTCTCCGAGCTGCTCACCGTGGGGCGGCAGATCCACGAGGAGGCGCGGACGGGCGGCCATGTCGCCCTGCTCGGGCAGCTGCTGGCCGGCGCGCAGACCCACGAGGCGCTCGGGCCCGCCACGGCGGCCGGGCTCGACCTGTGGATCGCCGAGATACAGACGGTGCTCGTCCGGGTCCTCGCCGCCACGCCCTTCGGGGAGTTCGCCGACCCGGCCGGGCTCGCCCGCGCGGTCGCCGCGTCCTTCGTCGGTATCGAGCTGTACGAGGGCGTCGACCCGGCCGGCGCCCACGCCGCCCTGGACGCCCTGGAGCAACTCGGCGCCCTGGTCGCCGCGCTGGACGAGCTCGGCCCGGTCGCCCAGCGCGCGGTCCGTCACCACCTGCGCCGCACGAACCGCCGCTAGGGGGCCTGGCCGTCAGGGCGTGGTCAGGGCTGCCCCGGCTCCGGCGGCAGATGGCGGACCACGAGCGCGACGGCCTCCTGCGCCGGCGCTTCCTCTACGACCTCTCCGGCACCGCCCAGCACCGCGACGCGCAGGTCAGGCACGCCCTGATCTGCCTGCTGCACTGGGCCCAGCGCCACCACCTCGCGATCGCGCTCGAAGACCTCGACTTCCAAGCGGAGAAGACCCCCGAGAAACACGGCCGCCGCAAGAAGTTCCGCAACCTGATCTCCGGCATGCCCACCGCCAGACTGCGGGCCCGGCTGGTCAGCTGGGCGGCCGAACTCGGCATCCCCGTCATCGCCGTCGACCCCGCCTACACCAGCGGGTGGGGCGCCCAGCACTGGCAGAAGCCCCTCACCGGAAAGAACAGGGAGAGCACCCGCCACGACGCTGCCGCCGTGGCGATCGGAAGGCGCGCCCTGGGGCACCCGATCCGGCGACGGACGGCACCGCCCCCACACGACCGGAGCGATCGCGTGGGGCATCGGACCGTCCAGGCCCGACCGGTCACCCCAGGGTGTGAGGGAAACCGCACCCGCATCCCCGGACCACGGACACGATCCGTGCCGCCCGGCTGCGGAGTGAAAGCGGTGGACCAGAACGCCCAACACCGTTCGGGGCGTTGGCTGAGCACGGGTTCTGGCAACAGGACTCACTCCCGCTCAGTCTTTGGGAACGGTCGGCGTACACGCTGGGCCTGGACCAGTGGTTCGTGCGGGCCGTGCCCGAGGAACTGCGGGGCCGGGCGACGACGGTGCTCAGCGCGGGGCTGATGACCGTCCAGGGCGTCGGCATGACGCCGGCGGGGGTGGCGGCGGAAGCGGTGGGGGGTGCGGGCCACGGTCGCGGGGGCCGGGGCGGTGGGGGTGCTGTGCTGCTGGGGGCTGGCGGCGGCGGCCCGGCGGGCGGTGCCGCGGGTGCCGTGACGGCATGGGTGCCCGAAAGCCGAGACACGGCTGACCGCTATATGACCGGCCGGTAGGGTCGGTGACGTGTCCAAGCCTCTCAGTCTCCCCTTCGACCCCATCGCCCGAGCCGACGACCTCTGGAAGCGGCGCTGGGGAAACGTACCGTCGATGGCCGCGATCACCTCGATCATGCGGGCCCAGCAGATCCTGCTGGCCGAGGTCGACGCGGTGGTCAAGCCGTACGGGCTGACGTTCGCACGCTACGAGGCGCTGGTGCTGCTCACCTTCTCCAAGGCCGGTGAGCTGCCGATGTCGAAGATCGGCGAGCGCCTCATGGTGCACCCGACCTCCGTCACGAACACCGTGGACCGGCTGGTCAAGTCCGGCCTGGTCGACAAGCGCCCCAACCCCAACGACGGACGCGGCACGCTCGCCACCATCACCGAGAAGGGCCGCGAGGTCGTCGAGGCGGCCACCCGCGACCTGATGGCCATGGACTTCGGCCTCGGCGTGTACGACTCCGAGGAATGCGCCGAGATCTTCGCGATGCTGCGCCCACTCCGGGTCTCGGCGCACGACTTCGACGAGGACTGAACCCGCTGTCGGCACACCGGTGACCCGGCCCAAGATCTCCCCGAACGGGTGGTTACGCTCGTCCTCATGAAAAAGAGCGTGCTGACCCGCTACCGTGCCCTGGCTTATATCACCGGTGTACTGCTGGTGCTGCTGTGCCTGAGCATGATCGGCAAGTACGGGTTGCATATCGACGGTGCCGGTGACGTCACGCGGGTCGTCGCCATCGCGCACGGCTGGCTCTACGTGGTCTACCTGGTCTTCGCCTTCGACCTGGGCTCCAAGGCGAAGTGGCCGGTCGGTAAGCAGCTGTGGGTGCTGCTGGCGGGGACCATCCCGACGGCCGCCTTCTTCGTGGAGCGCAAGGTCACCCGTGAGCTCGACGCCAAGGTGACCGAGGGCTCTCCCGCCGTCGCCAAGGTCTAGACCCGGGCCGTACCGCCGTACGGAACACCCGTACGGCGGTTCTTCGTCGACATTTACTTGGACGTCCTAGTAAATTCGATGGTATGGACGCTGACGCCATCGAGGAGGGCCGCCGACGCTGGCAGGCCCGGTTTGACGCGGCTCGTAAGCGGGGCGCGGACTTCACGACGCTCTCCGGTGATGCCGTGGAGCCGGTGTACGGGCCCCGGGACGGGGACGTGTACGAGGGGTTCGAGCGGATCGGGTGGCCGGGGGAGTATCCGTTCACCCGGGGGCTGTATCCGACCGGGTACCGGGGGCGGGCCTGGACCATCCGGCAGTTCGCGGGGTTCGGGAACGCCGAGCAGACCAACGAGCGCTACAAGATGATCCTCGCCAACGGTGGCGGCGGGCTGTCCGTGGCGTTCGACATGCCGACCCTCATGGGGCGGGACTCGGACGATCCGCGCTCGCTCGGCGAGGTGGGGCACTGCGGGGTGGCCGTCGACTCCGCGGCCGACATGGAGGTCCTGTTCAAGGACATCCCGCTGGGCGACGTCACGACGTCGATGACGATCAGCGGTCCGGCCGTGCCCGTCTTCTGCATGTACCTGGTCGCCGCCGAGCGGCAGGGTGTCGATCCGGCGGTGCTCAACGGCACGCTCCAGACCGACATCTTCAAGGAGTACATCGCCCAGAAGGAGTGGCTCTTCCAGCCCGAGCCGCACCTGCGGCTCATCGGCGACCTGATGGAGTACTGCGCGGCCGGCATCCCCGCGTACAAGCCGCTGTCCGTGTCCGGCTACCACATCCGCGAGGCGGGAGCCACGGCCGCGCAGGAGCTGGCGTACACCCTCGCGGACGGCTTCGGGTACGTCGAGCTGGGGCTCTCGCGCGGGCTCGACGTGGATGCCTTCGCGCCCGGCCTCTCCTTCTTCTTCGACGCGCACGTCGACTTCTTCGAGGAGATCGCCAAGTTCCGCGCCGCGCGCCGGATCTGGGCCCGGTGGATGCGGGACGTGTACGGGGCGCGGTCGGACAAGTCGCAGTGGCTGCGCTTCCACACGCAGACCGCGGGTGTCTCGCTGACCGCCCAGCAGCCGTACAACAACGTGGTGCGTACGGCGGTGGAGGCGCTCGCGGCCGTGCTCGGCGGGACCAACTCGCTGCACACCAACGCGCTCGACGAGACGCTGGCGCTGCCGAGCGAGCAGGCCGCCGAGATCGCCCTGCGCACCCAGCAGGTGCTGATGGAGGAGACCGGGGTGGCCAACGTGGCGGATCCGCTGGGCGGTTCCTGGTACGTCGAGCAGCTCACCGACCGGATCGAGGCCGACGCGGAGAAGATCTTCGCGCAGATCAGGGAGCGGGGGCTGCGCGCCCACCCCGACGCACGGCACCCGATCGGGCCGGTCACCTCCGGGATCCTGCGGGGCATCGAGGACGGCTGGTTCACCGGGGAGATCGCCGAGTCCGCGTTCCGGTACCAGCGGGCGCTCGAGAAGGGCGACAAGCGGGTGGTGGGCGTGAACGTCCACACCGGGTCCGTCACCGGCGACCTGGAGATCCTGCGCGTCTCGCACGAGGTGGAGCGGGAGCAGGTGCGGGTGCTGGGAGAGCGGAGGTCCGCGCGCGACGAGGGTGCGGTGCGCGCCGCCCTGGACGCGATGCTGGGCGCGGCCCGCTCCGGGGCCAACATGATCGAGCCGATGCTGGACGCCGTACGCGCCGAGGCGACCCTGGGCGAGATCTGCGGGGTGCTGCGCGACGAGTGGGGGGTGTACACGGAACCGGCGGGGTTCTGACCCCCAGGCCTCAGCGGGCCTCAGCGGGCCTCGGCGGGCCTCAGTGGGCTTCGGCGTCGCCCGCCGCGCCCGCCAGGCCCAGCAGCAGGATCCGCGTCAGGCTGTGCACCCACTCCTCGTCCGCCGGTTTGCCGCTCACCAGCGCGCGGTGCACCACCGAGCCCGCCACCAGGTCGAAGATGAGGTCCGCCGTGCGGTCCGCCTCGCACGGGTCGGGCTGCTCGGGGAGCTCGCCGCGCCGCTGGGCCCGCTCGCGGCCCTCCACGACCAGCCGCTTCTGACGGTCCACGATGGAGGCGCGGATACGTTCCCGCAGCGCCTCGTCCCGGGTCGACTCGGCCACCGCCGCCATCAGCCCGCTCTTGGCCTCCGGGCGGTCCAGGATCGCCGCGAACTGGAGCACCACGCCCTCGATGTCGTTCGCCAGGCTGCCCCGGTCGGGGAGTTCGAGCTCGTCGAACAGCTCCGCCACCGCGTCGACGACCAGTTCGTTCTTGCCGGCCCAGCGGCGGTAGAGCGTCGTCTTCGCCACCCCGGCGCGGGTCGCCACGTCCCCCAGAGTGAGCTTGGACCAGCCCAGTTCGACCAGCGCCTGGCGGGTCGCCGCCAGGATCGCCGCGTCCGCGGCGGCGCTGCGCGGGCGTCCGGTACGGCTGGCGGGGGTGCGGCTCTGCATTCCACGACCATAACCGGCGGTTCCTGTGATGCCGTGAGGGAGATCACCGGAATGTGGTGTCGCGGGGACCCGCGAAGGGATTACGCTACGGGTCGTAGCGAAAGCTCGAGGGTGACCGGACGGGCGATCGAACGGGCGACGACCATGAGGCGTGGGGTGGGGACCCGGCGCCGGCAGAAAACGCACAGCAGACCTGTCTTTCACAACGCTTTTCACACACGCGCGGGAACGGGGGAGGATAGACGCATGCAGCCACGGAACATGTCCATGAGCGGCGTCGTCGACCTCGCCGCGGTGAAGGCGGCCCAGGAGGCCAAGGCCAAGGCCGAGCAGACGCGCGCCGAAACGGCCCGGCAGGGTGGGGTCGGCGCCGTCTCCCCGGCCGATCTGGTCATCGACGTCGACGAAGCCGGCTTCGAGCGCGATGTCCTGCAGCGGTCCGCCGAAGTCCCCGTCGTCATCGACTTCTGGGCCGAGTGGTGTCAGCCCTGCAAGCAGCTGAGCCCGGTCCTGGAGCGTCTCGCCGTCGAGTACGACGGCCGCATCCTGCTGGCCAAGATCGATGTCGACGCCAACCAGATGCTGATGCAGCAGTTCGGGATCCAGGGGATCCCCGCGGTGTTCGCCGTCGTCGCCGGGCAGGCCCTGCCGCTCTTCCAGGGGGCGGCCGGCGAGGAGCAGATCCGCGGCACCCTCGACCAGTTGATCCAGGTCGCCGAGGAGCGCTTCGGGCTGACCGGGCTGGTCGTCGACCCGGACGCGCAGCCGGGTGCCGCCCCGGCCGAGACCGCGATCCCGGCCGGCCCGTACGACGCCCTCCTCGAGGCCGCCGTCCAGGCGCTGGACGCGGGTGACTTCGGCGGTGCCGTCCAGGCGTACCAGAACGTGCTGAGCGACGACCCGGCCAACAGCGAGGCCAAGCTGGGGCTCGCGCAGGCCGAGCTGCTCAGGCGGGTGCAGGGGATGGACCCGCAGCGGGTGCGCGAGGACGCGGCCGGGAAGCCGGGCGACGCCGAGGCGCAGATCGCGGCCGCCGACCTGGATCTGGTGGGCGGGCATGTCGAGGACGCCTTCGGGCGGCTGATCGAGACCGTGCAGCGGACCGCCGGGGACGACCGGGATGCCGTACGGCGACGGCTCCTTGAGCTCTTCGAGGTCGTCGGCACCGACGATCCCCGGGTCGTGGGGGCGCGTCGGGCACTGGCGCGGGCGCTGTTCTGACCAGTCGCTAAACGTCACGTCCTGTGATGCCCGAGTGAAAGATTTGCCGACGAGATGTCACGGCGGCCGCTCTTTACCAAATCTTGGTAATCGCGGCCGCTGTTACTCGCAGTAAATCAGGGGCGTTGATCTGTCTGGTTCCGTCCATGGATCAACAGTTTTGTTCTCCCCCTCGAAGCCACCCAGAGTCGCTCTCCGAGACCAGCGGGTCGTCCTTCGGTTATCCGCCCGTTACTACCCAGTAACGAAGCCCCTTGTGCGGGCGGCGAGAATGCACCACGATCGGCGACGCTCGGTCCATTCCCGTACCCCGACGGCCAGTCGGGCCCGCGGGTTCATCTGGGTCCCCACCGAGCAGAGTCGGCGGCAGTGGCGCCGACTCTTGGGCAGGGGGGTCTTCGCCCTGAGGCGAAGCCTGTCCAGCAAGGTTGTGCGTGATGCGTGTCAGGCGCGACCAGTGGTTGTCGCTCGGGGGTGATCGCCGGTGATCGAGGTGCGGTTCGCGCCTGTGAGCTCGGGCGCTCCCCTTCCGAGGACGTAGCACTTCTCCCATCCCTGCCCGGTTGAGCCGCCGTTGGGGGCGAGTCCGGGCCAGGAGATGTACGTCCGAGAAGGAGGAAATATGGAGTCCCAGGTGCGTGGCGGGACCAGATGGAAGCGGTTCGCTGTGGTCATGGTGCCCAGCGTCGCCGCCACGGCGTGTATAGGTGTCGCCCTCGCGCAGGGCGCTCTCGCCGCGTCGTTCAGCGTTTCCGGTCAGTCGTTCAAGGTGACCGCGGACCGGCTCGACGGCACGGGCTTCGAGCAGTACGGAGCTCTTGACTCGGGCTACACGCTCAGCGGCGACAAGACGGTTCACCCCGTCGCTGTCTCCGCGTTCAAGAGCGCGAAGATCCAGAACATGTGCCAGTCCGTGGTCACGCCGAACATCCCGATACTCGGTTCGGTCAGCCTCACGCTGAAGGCCGGCGCCGACACCCCGGTCGAGGCGTCGAACCTCTACATCGACCTCGACGACCTGAGCGCCGACGCGACGTTCACCAACATCGACATCGGTGTGGCCGCCAAGGACGCCAGCAAGGGTCCGGGCATGAAGGGTGGCAGCGAGCAGGCCAACCCGTACGGCTTCGCGCAGCAGGCCGACTCGGCCACGCTGACCAACGTGAAGCAGACGGCGTGGGCCACCACTGCCGGAACCTTCAAGCTGAGCGGTCTGCACATGTCGGTGTCGACCGGAACGCACGAGTGCTACTGAGCACTCAATGAACGGGCGGGGGGCCTTACGGACCCCCGCCCGTCCACACTCCGGGCGTGCTTCACGCGCGGTACACATCACCACCACAGCAACACCGCACCAGGGAGCTGTTTTCCATGAGCGCCGAGACCCCTGCCGCCGCACCCGGTCAGTTCAGCCACCGGAGGCAGCAGTTCCGTGACTGGCGGGGAACGCGTCCGTTCTGGGCCGGTCTCTTCGTCTTGCTCAGTGGCTTTCCGATCATGTACTTCCCGTACGCGCATCTCCAGCTCGGTCATCTCACGATCGCGATGTCGACCACCGCGGGTGCCGGATCCCTGATCATCGGTGTGCTGCTCGTCGTCCTGGGCATCAGCCTCTGGTTCCAGAAGCATGTACGGACCTTCGCGGGAGTCGCCGCGATCCTGCTCGCGCTGGTGTCCCTGCCCGTGTCCAACTTCGGCGGCTTCGTCGTGGGCTTCCTGTTCGCCCTGGTCGGCGGAGCGATGGCCGTGGCCTGGTCGCCGGGTGTCCCCCCGCAGCCGCAGCCGGAGGGCGACGTCCCCCCGGCCGGGAGCGACACCCCCGACGAGGTCACCTACTTCACGGGTGCGGACGGCGTGGACGAGGCGAATGACCTGTCAGGAACGAGCCCGCTGAACGGGGCGAACGGGAGGCACAGTGCCGGCTGACGAGGTGACCCACGGGACTGGGGTGGACGAGTCCCGTGTGAGAACCGGGCCGCGCCACGCGGCACCAAAGAAGCCGCTGTTCACCAGGTTCCACATGCCGGCGGGCAAGGCGATAGCCACCGTGGCGATGCCGACGGCCGTGCTCATGGGCATGGGCTTCACGTCGACGCTCGCCCTCGCCGACAGCAACAACACGTCGTCGCCGACCTCGAAGAGTCTCACGGCCGACGAGTACAAGGACTGTGTCTCCGCCCTGGAGTCCTCCTCGCCCTCCCCCTCGGCGAGCGCGAGCGACGACGCCACGGACTCGGCGACGCCGTCCGCCTCGGCGTCGGACGGCAAGAAGGACTCCACGTCCTCCTCGGACACGTCCTCGTCCTCGGATTCAGGTTCCGACGACGCGGCCACTCCGACGCCGTCCGCGTCCAAGTCGTCCTCGTCGTCCGGCTCCTCGGACTCGTCGGGTTCGTCCGGCTCCTCGGACTCGGGCAGTACGGCGAGCCCGTCGCCGTCCGCCTCCGCGAGCAGCAGCAGCAGCGGCGGACTGCTGGACTCGATCGGCGACGCGATCTCCGGCATCCTCAGCGGCGGCACGACGACGTCTACCTCGTCGAGCTCGACGGCCACCGAGAGCGCGACCCCCTCGCCCTCGGCGACCTCGGACTCCTCGTCGAGCAAGGACAGCAGCACGTCCGACACCGCCAAGGACACCGTCTCCGAAGCGGCCAAGACGGTCACGGACACCGTGAAGGACACCACCGACACGGCGACCAAGGCGGCCGACGCCGCCACCAAGGCGGCCGCGGACGCCGCCACGGACACCGCCTCGCCGAGCGCCTCCGCGAGCTCGAGCACGTCGGCCGACGACTGCCCGGTCGCCACCGACGACGAGAGCGGCGTCGACAACAAGGTGCCGGTGGCGGACGACCCCTGGTACCTGAGCGCCAGCTCGCTGCTGCTGAAGAGCGCCGACTACCAGGGTGTGGTCGAGGTGAAGACGGCCAGCGGCGAGAAGAAGAAGGTGCTGAAGTACGTCATCTCGGGCGGCACCGACATCGGCGACCTGCACCAGACGGTGAAGGACTCGCTGTCCGGCAAGACGTACCACGTCCAGGCCGCCTCCGGTTCGACGTCGACCATCCGCGACGGCGACACGGTGATGTACACGGAGTCCATCTCCGGCAACCTGTTCGGTCTGATCCCGATCACGTTCGACCCGGACAACCCGCCGCCGCTGAACATCCCGCTGATCTACTTCACCAAAGTGAAGGTCACCCAGGCCGGCCAGTTCGGTGGCACCCTGCACGTGCCCGGGATGCACGTGTACACGACCGGCTGAGCGCACCCACAAGCCCGTTCGGGAGCCGCGCAACACCTGAGGGCGCCCCCTTCACAGGGGGCGCCCTCAGCGCCGTACAAGAGCCTTCGCGGGTGCGTCAGTTGCCGGCGGTGCCGCCGATGTGGTGGACGCGGAGCATGTTGGTGGTGCCGGAGACACCGGGGGGCGAACCGGCCGTGATGATCACGGTGTCGCCCGGGTTGAAGCGGTTGATCTTGGCGAGCTCCATGTCCACCATGTCCACCATGGCGTCCGTGCTGTTCACCAGCGGGACCACGTGCGACTCCACGCCCCAGCTGAGGGTGAGCTGGTTGCGGGTGTTCTCGTCGGTGGTGAAGGCGATGATCGGCTGCTGGGCGCGGTAGCGCGACAGCCGGCGGGCGGTGTCACCGGACTGGGTGAAGGCCACCAGGCCCCGGCCGCCCAGGAAGTCCGCGATCTCGCACGCGGCACGCGCGACCGAACCACCCTGCGTACGCGGCTTCTTGCCCGGCACCAGCGGCTGCAGGCCCTTGCTCAGCAGCTCCTGCTCGGCCGCGGCGACGATCTTCGACATCGTCTTCACGGTCTCGACCGGGTACGCGCCCACGCTCGACTCGGCGGACAGCATGACCGCGTCGGCGCCGTCCAGGATCGCGTTGGCCACGTCGGAGGCCTCGGCGCGGGTCGGACGGGAGTTGGTGATCATCGACTCCATCATCTGGGTCGCCACGATCACCGGCTTGGCGTTGCGCCGGCACAGCTCGATCAGGCGCTTCTGCACCATGGGGACCTTCTCGAGCGGGTACTCGACGGCGAGGTCGCCACGGGCGACCATCACGGCGTCGAACGCCAGCACGACGCCCTCCATGTTCTCGACCGCCTGCGGCTTCTCCACCTTGGCGATGACGGGGACCCGGCGGCCCTCCTCGTCCATCACCCGGTGGACGTCGTTGACGTCCTTGGCGTCCCGCACGAAGGACAGCGCGACCATGTCGCAGCCCATGCGCAGCGCGAACCGCAGGTCCTCGATGTCCTTGTCGCTCAGCGCGGGCACGTTGACGGCCGCGCCGGGCAGGTTGATGCCCTTGTGGTCGGAGACGACACCGCCCTCGATGACGATCGTCTTCACACGCGGGCCCTCGACGTCCAGGACCTTCAGCTCGACGTTGCCGTCGTTGATCAGGATCTGGTCGCCGCGCGAGACGTCGCCCGGCAGGCCCTTGTAGGTCGTACCGCAGATGGTCTTGTCGCCCGGGACGTCCTCGGTCGTGATGACGAACTCGTCACCGCGCTCCAGCTCCACCGGTCCCTCGGCGAAGGTCTCCAGACGGATCTTCGGGCCCTGCAGGTCGGCGAGGACCCCGATGGCACGGCCGGTCTCCTTGGAGGCGGCCCGGACGCGGTCGTACCGCCCCTGGTGCTCGGCGTGCGTGCCGTGGCTGAAATTGAACCGGGCCACGTTCATGCCGGCCTCGATCATGGAGACGAGCATCTCGTGGGTGTCGACCGCGGGGCCGAGAGTACAGACGATTTTCGAACGGCGCATGGGGCGATCCTATCGGTTTGTTTCGCTACGGAATATTCCGTCTGGTGGAAGATACAAATGGGCGTTAAGCTGCTCAGCTGTTATTTCCGACCAGTGCGTACGTCTGGGTGGCGATCTCCAGTTCCTCGTCCGTCGGCACCACCGCGACCGCGACCCGTGCCCCCGCCGGCGAGATCAGCCGCGCCCCGGCCGCGCGCACCGCGTTCCGCTCCGGGTCGACGGCGAGCCCCAGCCCCTCCAGACCCGCCACGGCCGCCTCCCGCACCGGGGCCGCGTTCTCGCCGACCCCCGCCGTGAAGGCCACCGCGTCCACCCGGCCGAGGACGGCGTAGTACGCACCGATGTACTTCTTCAAGCGGTGAATGTAGATGTCGAAGGCGAGACCCGCCTCTTCGTCACCCTCGTCGATCCGGCGCCGGATCTCCCGCATGTCGTTGTCACCGCACAGACCGAACAAACCACTCCTCTTGTTGAGAAGAGTGTCGATCTCGTCCATGGACATTCCGCCAACTCGCGCCAAATGGAAAATGACGGCCGGATCCAGATCACCGGAACGGGTTCCCATCACCAGTCCCTCCAAAGGTGTCAGCCCCATGGAGGTGTCCACGCACTTCCCGCCCCGCACCGCCGAGGCGGACGCCCCGTTGCCGAGATGCAGCACGATGACGTTCACCTCTTCCGGTGCCTTCCCCAGCAGCCGCGCGGTCCGACGGGAGACGTACGCGTGCGAGGTGCCGTGGAAGCCGTAGCGGCGGATGCGGTGCCGGTCGGCGATCTTCGGGTCGATCGCGTAGCGGGCCGCGGACTCCGGCATCGTCGTGTGGAACGCCGTGTCGAAGACGGCCACCTGCGGCAGGTCCGGACGCAGCGCCCGCGCGGTGCGGATACCGGTCAGGTTGGCCGGGTTGTGCAGCGGGGCGACCGGGATGAGCCGCTCGATCTCGGCGAGCACCTCGTCGTCGATCACGGTCGGCTCAGTGAAGAACATCCCGCCGTGCACCACCCGGTGCCCGATCGCGGCCAGCTCCGGCGAGTCGAGCCCGAGCCCGTCCTTGGCCAGCTCCTCCGCCACGGTCTTCAGGGCCGCCTCGTGATCGGCGATCGGCCCGTTCAGCTCGCGGGTCTCACCGGTGGTGAGGCAGGAGTGCTTGAGCCGGGAGGTCTGCTCACCGATCCGCTCGACCAGACCCACCGCCAGCCGGCTGCTGTCCCGCATGTCCAGCAGCTGGTACTTCACCGACGAGGAGCCGGAGTTGAGGACGAGGACACGGGTGCGGCTCACTGCTCGGACGCCTTCTCACTGGGGTTCTGGGCCTGGATCGCCGTGATGGCGACGGTGTTGACGATGTCCTGGACGAGAGCGCCCCGGGACAGGTCGTTGACGGGCTTGCGCAGCCCCTGCAGCACCGGCCCGACGGCGATCGCGCCGGCCGACCGCTGCACGGCCTTGTACGTGTTGTTGCCGGTGTTGAGGTCCGGGAAGATCAGCACACTGGCCTGCCCGGCGACCTCGGAACCCGGCAGCTTGGTGGCGGCCACGCTCGGCTCCACGGCCGCGTCGTACTGGATCGGCCCCTCGATCTTCAGGTCGGGCCTGCGCGAGCGCGCCAGCTCGGTCGCCTCCCGCACCTTGTCGACGTCGACGCCCGAACCGGACGTACCCGTCGAGTACGACAGCATCGCGATCCGCGGCTCCACCCCGAACTGGGCGGCGGTACCGGCCGACTGGACGGCGATGTCGGCGAGCTGCTCGGCGTCCGGGTCCGGGTTCACCGCGCAGTCGCCGTAGACCAGCACCTTGTCGGCGAGGCACATGAAGAACACGGAGGAGACGATCGAGGACCCCGGCTTGGTCTTGATGATCTCGAAGGCCGGGCGGATCGTCGCCGCCGTCGAGTGCACGGACCCGGAGACCATGCCGTCCGCGAGCCCCTCCTGGACCATCAGCGTGCCGAAGTAGTTGACGTCCGAGACCACGTCGTAGGCCAGCTCCACCGTCACGCCCCTGTGGGCGCGGAGCAGCGCGTACTGCTCGGCGAAGGCGTCGCGCAGTTCGGAGGTGGCCGGGTCGATCAGCTGCGCGTCGGCGAGGTCGATGCCGAGGTCGGCGGCCTTCTTGCGGATCTGGTCGACGGGTCCGAGCAGTGTTATGTCACATACCCCCCGGCGCAGCAGCACCTCCGCCGCGTGCAGCACCCGCGCCTCGGTCCCCTCCGGCAGCACCACCCGCCGCTTGTCGGAACGCGCCTGCTCGAGGAGCTTGTGCTCGAACATCATCGGGGTGAGCCGGCCGGTGCTCGGCGCCGAGACCCGCTTGTTGAGGCCGGCGGTGTCGACATACCGCTCGAACAGGCCGAGCGCGGTCTCCGCCTTGCGCGGGGTGGCCGCGTTCAGCTTGCCCTCCAGGGAGAACAGCTGGGCCGCGGTCGGGAAGCTGTTGCCGGCCACCGAGAGGACCGGGGTGCCCGGGGCGAGGCGGGCGGCGAGGGTGAGGATCTCGTGGCTGGGCCGCTCGTCGAGGGTGAGCAGCACGCCGGCTATCGGCGGGGTGCCGGCGCTGTGCGCGGCCAGCGAGCCGACGACCAGGTCGGCGCGGTCGCCCGGGGTGACGACCAGGCAGCCGGGGGTCAGGGCGGGAAGGAAGTTCGGCAGCATCGCCCCGCCGAACACGAAGTCCAGCACGTCCCGGGCGAGCCCCGAGTCGTCGCCGAGCAGCACCTTCGCGGCGAGCGCGTGGGTGATCTGGGCGACCGTCGGCGCGGACAGCGCGGGTTCGTCCGGCAGCACGTACACCGGCACCGGCAGCCGCCCCTCGATCCGCTCGGCGATCTCGTCGCGGTCCTCGCGGGCGACCCGGTTGGCGACCATCGCCAGCACGTCGCAGCCGAGGCCGTCGTACGCCCGGAAGGCGTTGCGGGTCTCCGCCAGCACCGACTCGGTGTTCTGGTCGCGGCCGCCGACCACCGGGATCACCGAGGCGCCGAACTCGTTGGCGAGCCGGGCGTTGAGGGACAGCTCGTCCGGGAACTGGGTGTCGGCGTAGTCGGTGCCGAGGACGAGGACGACGTCGTAGTCCCGCGCCACCAGGTGGAAGCGGTCGACGAGGGTGGAGACCAGTTCGTCGGCGCCGCGCTCGGCCTGGAGGGCGGACGCCTCGTGGTAGTCCAGGCCGTAGACGGTCGCCGGGTCCTGGGCGAGGCGGTACCGCGCGCGCAGCAGCTCGAACAGGCGGTCGGGCCGGTCGTGGACGAGGGGGCGGAACACGCCGACCCGGTCGACCTGCCGGGTCAGCAGCTCCATCACGCCCAGCTCGACCACCTGGCGGCCGTCGCCGCGGTCGATCCCGGTCACGTACACGCTGCGCGTCACGTGTGCACTCCGTCTCTGTGTAGTCCTTGTGCGGCCGCATAAAAATCGCCCACCGGGGTGAGCGGAACCCTCTTGACAATACCCCCGACGCCGGATAAGGCGCCCGTCAGGATTTCGCCGCCCCGCGTGGCATGAAACAATCGGATCGGCTCACCGGCAACGACAGCGAGCAGGAGACACACCACCATGCGCATCGGAGTTCTCACCGCAGGCGGCGACTGCCCCGGCCTGAACGCCGTCATCCGATCGGTGGTACACCGCGCTGTCGCGCAGTACGACGACGAGGTCATCGGCTTCGAGGACGGCTTCCGGGGTCTGCTCGACGGCCACTACCGCACCCTCGACCTGGACGCCGTCAGCGGCATCCTGGCCCTCGGCGGCACGATCCTCGGCTCGTCGCGACTGGAGCGGGACCGGCTGCGCGAGGCGTGCGACCGGGCCACCGACATGGTCGAGGAGTTCGGCATCGACGCGCTGATCCCGATCGGCGGCGAGGGCACGCTGACGGCGGCGCGCATGCTGTCCGACGCGGGCCTGCCGGTCGTCGGCGTCCCCAAGACCATCGACAACGACATCTCCTCCACGGACCGCACCTTCGGTTTCGACACCGCGGTGGGGGTCGCCACGGAGGCCATGGACCGGCTCAAGACCACTGCCGAGTCCCACCAGCGGGTGATGGTCGTCGAGGTCATGGGCCGGCACGCGGGCTGGATCGCCCTGGAGTCCGGTATGGCCGCCGGCGTCCACGGCATCTGCCTCCCCGAGCGGCCCTTCGACCCCGCCGACCTGGTCAAGATGGTCGAGGAGCGGTTCGCCCGCGGCAAGAAGTTCGCCGTGGTGTGCGTGGCGGAGGGCGCCCATCCCGGCGAGGGCACGATGGACTACGGCAAGGGCGAGATCGACCAGTACGGTCACGAGCGCTTCCAGGGCATCGGTACGGCACTGGCGTACGAGCTGGAGCGGCGGCTCGGCAAGGAGGCCAAGCCGGTCATCCTCGGCCATGTCCAGCGGGGCGGGACGCCTACGGCGTACGACCGGGTGCTGGCGACGCGGTTCGGGTGGCACGCGGTGGAGGCGGCGCACCGGGGCGACTTCGGGAGGATGACGGCGCTGCGGGGGACGGACATCGAGATGGTGCCGCTCGCGGAGGCGGTGACCGAGTTGAAGACGGTGCCGAAGGATCGGATGGACGAGGCGGAGTCGGTTTTCTAGGGCCGCGGTTCGTTGTCGGCCGCGGGTGCGTGGGGGCTGGTCGCGCCCACGCGGCGGAGCCGCATATTGAATACAGCCCCGCGCCCCTGACGGGGCGCGTCCAGGCAGGGGTGTTCAAGAAGTGCCCTTCTTCGCCGTATTCCAGAAGTGCGTGATGATGCGGGCCAGGAAATCCTCGCCCAGTTGCCGAGCGTGTTCTGACGCGAGGGAATTACCCCATGACAGCGTTGCCGTCATGCGGCCCTGGTAGTCCTCGTGGAGTTCGCGCAGGGTGGGCTCGATCAAGGACTTGTCCAGGGGGACGAGCTTGCCCACCTGGCGGACGTACGCCTGCCAGCGGGTCGTGACCGCGTTGCGGAGCAGCTCGGCCAGCTTCTCCTCCTTTCCCGTGACGGTGATGAAGTCCGGGAGGGAGAGGTGGAGGAGGTCGGCGAGGACGGCCGACTGGCGGTCCGTGCCGCGCCAGTCCCCGCCCTCCTCCATCTCCAGGTAGGGGAGGAGTTCGAGACCGACGGCCATGGCCACGTCCTCCGGTGCGATGCCCCGCGCGATCCGGTGCTCGCGCAGTGTCCGCGGCCGGCCGATCAGGTCACCCGGGGCGCACCACAACACGCCCGCGAGCGCGGTGAGTTCGGGGCTGGTGGGGGCCATGGCCCCCTGCTCCCAGGCCCGCACGAGATCGGGCGTGGCGTACGGCATCCCGTACGAGGCGCGCAGATCGTGGGCCACATGCTCGGGTCCCATACCGAGCGCGGCCCGGAGTCTGCGGGCGGCGGGGGCGTTGGAGGGGGGACCTGGCTGGTTCGGCAGAGCTGGGGGTCGGCGCACAGCCGACAAGGTAGGGGTGCGCGGGGGTGTTGACTACGGTCCGTTCGGCCAGGAACACGGATTGTGGGAACGTACGGATTCGACCGTACGGTCGACCTGTTCATCCCTTGACGGCGCCGCCCAGTGCGAACCCACCACCGAGCCGCCGCGCGACCAGCACGTACAGCAGGATCACCGGCGTCGAGTAGATGACGGAGAACGCGGCGAGCTGGCCGTAGGCGACCATGCCACGGTTGCCGAAGAAGTCGTTGATGCTGACCGAGGCGGGCATCTGGTCCGGCGAGAGCAGCAGCATGAACGGGACGAAGAAGTTGCCCCACATCATCACGAAGGCGAAGACGGTGACGACGGCGAGCCCGGGTCCCATGAGCGGCAGCACGATCCGCACCAGTGACTGGGCGGAGTTGGCGCCGTCCGTCCAGGCGGCCTCCTCCAGCTCCTTCGGTACGCCGTCCATGAAGTTCTTCATCAGCCAGATGGCGAAGGGGAGTTGGGAGGCGGCGAAGAACAGGATCGTGCCCTGCATGGTGTCGATGAGGTTGATCCGTACGAACAGCGCGTACACCGGCACCATGATCGCGGTGATGGGGAGACTCGTGGCGAAGAGGATGGAGAGCAGGAACGGGCGGTTGAGGCGGGAGCGGTAGCGGGAGAGCGGGTAGGCGGCGAGGGCGGCGCAGACGACGGTGAGCGCGGTGGCGCCCCCGCACAGGATCAGGCTGTTGAGCAGCGGGGTGTAGGTGATGTCCGGGGTGAGGATCGCGTCGAAGTTGGCGAAGGTGAACCCGTCCGGGATCCGGACCCGCAGACCGGCGTGCGGATCGACGGCGGAGAGCAGCACCCAGGCGAGCGGGAGCACGAAGGCGGCGGCCACGATCAGCAGCCCGAGGTCGGCGGCGAGCCGGCGGGAACGGCGTTGTCTGCGGGGCATCGGTTTCTCTCACACCTCCGTACGCAGCAGCCGCATGTAGACGACGGAGAAGAGCGAGCCGACGAGGAGCAGGAGCAGCGCGACGGCGGTGCCGTATCCGATCATGCTGTTCTGGAAGGCCTGTTCGTACATGAACAGGGGCAGGGTCTGGCTCTTGCCGCCGGGCCCGCCCCGGGTCATCACCCAGATCAGCCCGAAGACGGAGAGCGTCTGGAGGGTGTTGAGCATCAGGTTGGTCCCGATGGACCGCCGGATCATCGGCAGCGTGATGTGCCACATCCGGCGCCAGCCGCCGGCGCCGTCCACCTCCGCCGACTCCTCGATCTCGTTGGGTATCTCGTCGAGCGCGGCGGAGTAGACGAGCATCGAGAAGGCGGTGCCGCGCCACACGTTGGCGAACGACACGGCCAGGATGGGCAGCGTGAACAGCCAGTTCTGGGACGGCAGACGGAGGAAGTCGAGGATGGCGTTGAGGGTGCCCTCCCGCCGGAAGAACGCGTACAGCAGGAACCCGGCGACGACCTCCGGCAGCACCCACGCCGTGATCACGATTCCGCCGGTGAGCGTCCGCACCGGCTTCGACGCCCGTCGCATCAGCGCGGCGAGCGCCAGCCCCAGCGTGTTCTGCCCGACGAGCGAGGACAGCACGGTGAAGACGAGGGTCAGCCAGACGGCGTTCAGGAAGGCGTCGTCGTGGAACGCCCTGCGGAAGTTCGCGAAACCGACGAAGGAGGAGTGCGCCTGACCGGTGAGCTGGAGGTCGGTGAAGGCGATCCAGGCGCAGTAGACGATCGGCCCGCCCAGGAAGAGGAGGAGCAGCACCAGGGCGGGGGTGAGGGGGAGGGCGCGGGGCAGGGCGCGGGCGACGCGCCGGGCGGTCACTGGGTGACCACTTGGTCGTCGGTGACGTCCTTGAGCGTCGAATCGTAGGTACTTGCCGCCTTGTCGACCGACGCGTCACCGGTGGTCACGCTCTCCATGGCCTCCTGGATGGCGGTGGAGACCTTCGGGTACGCCGGGTAGGCGGGCCGGTAGTGGGTGCTCGCGACGAGATCGGTGAAGAACTTGATGCCGGGCTGGGCGGCTGTGTAGGCCGGGTCGCTCGCGACGTCTTTCCGCACCGCGATCCCGGAGTTGGCGATGTACCACTTCTCCGCGTTCGCCTTGGTCTGCATGGTCTTGATGAAGTCGAAGGCGAGGTCGGGGTTGCCGGCCTTGGCGGGTATGGACCAGGTCCAGCCGCCGGACATGCTCACCTTGCCGGGGGCCTGCCCGTGCTGGGTGGGCATGTAGGCGAGCCCGAGCTGCTTCGACCAGTCGGACCACTCGTGCCCGCTGCCCTTGCCCCACGACTGCGGCAGCCAGGACCCGTCGAGGTTGATGCCCACCTTGCTCTGGGGCATCAGCTCACCCCAGAGCGTGTTCCGGTAGTTGGGATCGAGCGCGTCGGAGACGTCCGGGCCGAGCTTCTCCTTGTACACGGTCTCGACGAAGGACAGCGCGTCCTTGAACCCCTGCCCTCCGGCGATCCACTTCTTGCTCGTCTTGTCGTACAGGGGGTCGCTGGTCCCGTCGTTGGTGCCGTACAGCAGCATCTCGAAGCCCTGCATGCTCGCGGTCTCGCCGGCCGGCTTGCCGGTGTAGACGTTGAGGGGGGTGACGCCGGGGACCTTCGCCTTGATGGTCCGGGCGGCGGCGAGCACGTCGTCCCAGCTCTTCGGCTGCCAGTCGGCCGGCAGCCCGGCCTTCTCGAACACGCGCTTGTCGAACCACAGGCCGCGGGTGTCGGTGCCGTCGGGCACGCCGTACGTCTTCCCGTCCTCGCCCTTCGCGGCCGTCTTCGCGGTGTCGATGAACTGCCCCCAGTCGCCCCACTTGGCGAGATAGGAGTCGAGGGGCTTCAGATACCCGCTGGTGATGTCGGAGTTGATGAGGAAGGTGTCCTCGTACACGAGGTCGGGCGCGGTTCTCGGCGACCGGAGCATCTGCTGCAGCTTGGTGTAGTACTCCGAGTCCGTGGCCTTGATGGGGACGAGCTCGACCTTCTTCCCCGGGTACTCCTTCTCGAACTGCTTCTTGATGTCCGCGAGGTAGTTGTCCGTCACCTTGACGGAGTTGTCCATCGACTGCTTGAAGGACACCTTCACGGTGTCCGGGCTGCTCCCCGACCCACCGCTGCACGCGGTGAGGGAGGCGGCCGAGGTGACGAGGGCGAGGGCAAGGATGCTGACGGCGGTGGGGCGCACGGGCACGACCTCCTCGGTGGCCACTGCGCTGTGGCCTGGGGGTTCGTCTCTCTTGCCGTGTGAAGGTAAGTGGAGTGGTCTAGTCAGGTCAATGAGTGTGCGGGGGTTTGCTGGGGGACGGAGGGGGTGAGGATGCCCCCATGTATTCCGTGGACCGCACAGGCAGGCTGGACGAGCACGTTCGTGAGCGGCTGCTGGGGCCGAACTTCTGGCACCTCGCCACCGTCGGGCCCGACGGTGCGCCGCAGGTGTCGCCCATGTGGGTGGACCTGGAGGGCGACCACGTCATGGTCAACACGGCGATCGGCCGCGTGAAGGAGGAGAACCTGCGGCGCAACCCCGCCGTCTCGCTCTCGCACCACGACCCGGACAACCCCTACGACCGGGTGGAGATCCGGGGGCGGGTGGTGCGGTTCGTGGAGGGGGAGGAGGCGGAGCGGTCCATGGACCGGCTGACCCGCAAGTACATCGGGGAGGAGCGGTACCCGTGGCTGCTGCCGGGAGAGCGGCGGGTGATGCTGCTGATCGAGCCGGTGAAGGTGCGACGGGTGGTCGGGGTGGAGCCGTTCCGGCCGGGGGTGTTGGAGGGTTAGAGGGGCTAGAGCAGATGGTCGGCTCTGCCGGCCTTGATGTCCCGGATGAGGGTGCGGAGGGCTTCGCGGGTGTCGGTGAGGTAGGTGTCCTCCTGGCCCGCGACGGCTATGTAGGCGTTGCCTTGGGGGTCGGTGCCTAGGCGGAAGCAGTTGGCGCCTTCGGTGCAGAACGGCTCTTCCCAGGTGATGTCAGGCATCGGGTGGCTCCTCAGAGGTTGCGGGCGATGACCTGGATGAAGTCGCGTGAGGCCTCGGGTGACAGTGACGCGGCTTCCATCCAGTCCAAGTGGGCCCGGTACTTGTCGAGTTGTGACTGGCCGTGGGTGAACTCGGGGCCGTGGGCGGAGTCCAGTTCCACGGTGTCGAGCTGGGGAACCGGCCCCTCGGCGTAGGTCACCGCCTGGCCGGCCCCGGGGAACACCCCGACTTTGAAGGGGATCACGCGCACGTTGATGTTGTCACACTCGGACGCGTCGCACAGGTGGCCCAGTTGTCCTCGCGTCACCTTGGCACCGCCGAACTCCATCCGCAGGGCGGCCTCGTGTACATATCCCGTGTACATGATGGGGTCGTCGCGGAAGAGGACCTGCTGCCGCTGCATGCGCAGGGCCACGCGTAGTTCGACCTCTGCCGCCGAGAGGGGCGGCAGCGCGGCGGAGAACATCGTGCGGGCGTAACCGTCGGTCTGGAGCAGACCGGGCATGATCAGGGACAAACCGACGCGCACGCTCTTGGCGTGCCACTCCAGCTCCGCGATGTCGAGGAGCCCTGCGGGGAGCTGACCCCGGTACGCGTCCCACCAGGTCCGCTTACGGTCGCTCGCCATCTCGGCCAGTGCGTCGACGTACGCCTTGTCATGGCAGGCGTAGTTGCAAGCGAGGACCCGCACGCGCTCGGGGGAGATGGCGCGGGCCCCCGCTTCCATGTTGGATACCTTGGTGCGGTCAAGCCCGAGCAGTCCGGCGGCGTAGTCGGTGGTCACGTCCGCCGCGATCCGCATCTTTCGCAACTCGGCGCCCAGTCGCTTCTGTCGCTCCGTGGGCGTTGACCTCGGTGGCATGTGTCAGTTCCTCCGTTGGTTGTGGCGCAAGTCTGCCTCCCGAGCGCGGGCTTGGTCCACCTCGATAGTGGCAATCTCGGAGAGTAGGTGGCAAAAAGCCCCCTCACATCTCTACAGTCAGTGATGGGTCGCTTACGGATCGACGTCACCGGAAGTGCATCGCGCGAGCCTGCCCGGGTTCGCGTGACAGGCCACCGGTGGGGTCGGGTTTGCGTCTCAAGTCCCGTCTGATGAAGAGGAGTTACTCATGGCTACGTCCTGTCCCGTCGTCGCGGACGAGGTCTCGGAGATGGCGGCGCCGTCTCCGGGCACGCTCGCCTACAGCTTCACGCTGCCTGCCGGGGCGGCCAGTTGCCGGGTCGCGCGGGCGGCCACCCGGGTCGTCCTGAAGGTGCACGGGCTGGAGGGTCTGACGGACGCGGCCGTACAGGTCGTGAGTGAACTGGCCGCATGCGCTTGCCGGTTCACGCCGGGGGAGGACATGTACGTGTCCCTGCGGTACCGGGAGGACGCGCTGCGGGTGATCCTCTACGACGGGCATCCTCGGCATCGTCACCCTCGGGTGGCGGAGGCCTGCGAGGTGCGGAGGCGGGCCGCGCTACGGTTGCTGGGCTGCGTGGTGCGGGCGTGTGAGGGGGAGTGGGGGTTCGGGGAGGGGCGGGAACCTGGGGGTGGGACGCGGATGTGGGCGGTGTTGCCGGGGTGGGGGGCGGGGTGGTGAGGGGGTTAATCGAGTTCGGCGGCCCAGGCGCGGGCCTGGGCGGCTTTGACGGGGGCGTTGGCGCGGGTGTAGGCGTCGGCAGCCTGGAGCCAGCAGGCGCGGGCGTCGGCCGTGTGATGGGCGATCTCGTGGGTGTCGGCCAGGTTCTGGAAGGTCTGGCCGGCCCGGTACCAGTCTTCGAACTCCTGATGGATGCTCAACGCCATGGCATACGCCTCGATCGCTTCCTCCACCCAGCCCGCCTTCCGCAGGGCGAGGCCGAGGTTGTTCCACGCGGTGGCTTCGCGGTGGCGGTCGCCGATATCTCGGTACAGGTCGCGGGTGTGGGCGTGGACCTCGATTGCCTCCGCGACCCGGCCCGACTCCCGGAGGGCGAGGCCGAGGTTGTTCCACGCGACGGCCTCGCGATGGCGGTTGCCGATATCTCGGTACAGGTCGCGGGCGTGGGTGTGGGCCTTGATAGCTTCCGCGACCCGGCCCGACTCCCGCAGGACGATGCCAAGGTTGTTCCACGCCATGGCCTCGCTGAGGCGGTCGTCGGCAGCCTGGTACAGGTCGCGGGCGTGGGTGTGGGCCTTGATAGCTTCCGCGACCCGGCCCGACTCCCGCAGGACGATGCCGAGATGGTCCGACGCGATGGCCTCGTGGGCATGGTCCCCGGTGCGGTGAGCGGCCTCCCGCGCGGTGCTGGCCACAGTGAGCCAGTCGTCGAAATACCGCCGCCAGTCGAGATACTCCCCGAGACACAGAGCCAGCCGTACCGCCGTGCCCGCGTAACGCTCCTCCCGCGCCCACCCCACCGCTGCCACCAGCCCCGCCCGCTCCCCGTCAAACCAAGCCAACGCCGCACCCCGGTCCCTGAACCGCTCCGACTCCACCATCCCCGGCAACCACCGCAACCGACCATCCGCCGCATACGCCCACCGCCGATAGAACCTCAGCACTCGCTCCCGCGCCGCTTCCCCCTCCTCCCGCAACCCCACATCCCCCGCCACCGCACCCACCCCATACGCCCGCACCAAGTCATGCAACCGCCACCGCACCACCGAAGCTGCCCCCTCGCCGTCCCGGACCGGCGTGACGAGATGCGTGGCGGCCAAGTCCTCCAGCAAGGACAGCACGCTCTCCTCATCGAGGTCGGCCAGTGCGGCCACCGCCTCCGTGCCGGTCTCCGCGCCCGGCGCCAGGGCCAGCAGCCGCAACAACCGAGCCTGATCAGCGGGCAGTCGGCGATACGAGGTCTCCAGCACTGGCCGGAGGAGCAGCGAACGGCCGTACTGATCCGTACCGCGACTGCCCTTGTCGAGGACGGTGGTCGGGTCCCCGGTTTTCTTGATCTCGGCGATCAGTGAGGAGATGCTCCGGTGTCGGCGTCGGCGCAGCATCGCAGCTGCGATCTGAAGGGCCAGGGGCAAGTGGCCGCAGAGGTCGGTCAGTTCGCGTAGGGCGTCCGGTTCGCGGGTGGGACGGTCGTCGCGCTCGTCGGTGTCGTACAGGGCGCGGCTGACCAGGGCGACGGAGTCGTCCGGGTCGAGGGTCTCAAGGTCGATGAGGCGTACCGGCAGAGCGTCGGGGCGGTCCCGGGAGGTGATCAGCACGCGGTGGTGGTCCGTGCTCGGCAGAAGGGGCAGGTACTGAGACGGATCCGAGGCGTTGTCCAGGATCAGCAGCATCTGGTCCCGCCGTTCGGCGAGGATTGCGTGGTACTTGTCGTACTGACGTTCCGCCGTAGGTGGCAGATCCGTCCCCCGGACGCCGAGCGCGTCGAGGAGGGCCAGGACCGCCTGGTCTGCCGTGACCGGGTCGGCGTCGTACCCGCGCAGGTCCACGAAGAGCGTGCCGCCCGGGAACCACCCCTCCCCGCGCGCCCGATGCCCCGCCTCTACCGCCAGCGCGGTCTTGCCAATGCCTCCCATCCCGGTGACCGCGAAGACAACGAGTGGAAGGACATCCCTGTCGGCCTTGTCCGGAGCCAGGTGCGGGAGCAACCGGTCCAGTTCCGCCGACCGGCCGGTGAAACCCAGTGGGCGCGGCGGCAGGGTCGCCGTCGCCTGGGGAACCGGACCGTGGGCCGTGCCCTTGCCGCTAGCGTCCGGTCTGCTTGCCGGTGACGGGGCCGTAGAAGGTGCCGCCCCTGAAGTCGATGTGGTCGCCCCCGTGCCGTTCTTGGGGATCCTCCTCGGAGTCGGAGGACTCCCGGGGCTGGTGCTTGCGCAGGATCCCCACCGCCACCGACGCGGCCCGTTCGGCGGCGAGTGTCTGCGAACCCGAGGCGTCGGCCGTGTGCTTGCCGGCGTTGGCGAGGTCGCTGATGCCGCGGATCACCAGGGCGTCCAACTGCCCGTTCAGGTGGGCCGCGTGGGCGGCGCCGGAGCCCTCCATCTCGATCGCGCAGGCATCGTTGTAGTGGTGGCGGATGTGGGCGGCGAAGGCCGATCTGTCGTCGGCCAGGACGACATCGCCGACGGCGATCGGCTTCCGGTGCCCCCGCACCTGCGGCATGTCCCGCAACGCGGACCGCGCCGCCTGCAGCAGCCGGTGCGAGCCGAGCCAGACCTCCGGGCGCGCCTGGAAGCCGTCCGTCGTCTGCTTCCCGCCGTGGATCGCGTACACCTTCGTGCCGACGACGACATCGCCGATCTCCATGTCGTCCTTGAGCCCGCCCGCGACGCCGACGAAGAGCACGGCCTCCGGCGTGAGCCAGTCGACGATCTGCGTGGTGAGCGAGGCTGCGGTCAGGGCGCCGACGCCCAGCTCCGCGAGCGCCACGGTCCCGGACGCGTCCGCCAGCCGGCCGAGTTCGACCCGGGTGCCGTTGGGGTGGACGATCTCCTCGGCGTCGACCAGATGGGCGCGGACGGCGTCGTACTCCTCCGGAAGAGCGGTGAGGACGACGGCCGTGGCGGTGGGACGTGGTCGCTTCGCGGGCATCTGTCCACGGTAGCGGCACGTCGCCTGCCGGGGCGTGGGTATGGTCGTCGGGGGGCGGTCGGACCGTTGGGCGGGGGAGCGCGGTATGTCGGAACAGGGCGTCACTGTCGGACAGCTGCTGCTCGCCGAGTACCAGACGGTCAAGGACGAGCAGAAGGCGCGGATCGGGTTCCGGGACAACCTGCTGTACGTGACGCTCGGGGTGGTGGCCGCCGTCATCGCAGCGGCGGCGCAGGCCAAGCAGCCGTCGATGCTGCTGGCGTTGCCGCCGGTGTGCGTGGTGCTCGGGTGGACGTACCTGGTCAACGACGAGAAGATCTCGGCGATCGGGCTCTACGTGCGGGACGAGCTGGGGCCTCGGCTGGCTCGACTCGCTTCCGCCGAACCGGAGTTCGCCACCTTCGGCTGGGAGGCCTACCACCGGACCGACGTCCGGCGGCGGACCCGCAAGACCGTCCAGGCCGTGATCGATCTGACGGCGTTCTGCGCGGTGCCGCTGGCGGCGCTGGTGGTCTTCTGGGCGGGCGGGCACGGCGGCGGGCTGCTGGTCGGCCTGTCGGTGCTGGAGGCGCTCGCCGTGGTGGGGCTCGGAGTGCAGGTCCTGCTGTACATGAGGCCGGCGAGACCGGCACGGACCCCGGCCTGACGCCGTACCGTTGACGCTCACGCGGCAGGGGCCGCCGAGGGTCTCACCGCTTCCCCCACCGATAAACCAACTCCGGCCTCCCCACCTGCCCGTACAGCGGACTCCGCCCGGCCCGGCCCGCCTCCACCAGATGCTCCAGATAGCGCCGGGCCGTGATGCGGGAGATGCCCACGCTCTCTGCCAGGGCCGCGGCGGTCAGGCCCTCCTTCGACTCGCGCAGGGCGATGGTGACGCGTTCCAGGGTCGGGGCGCTGAGGCCCTTCGGGAGTGCCGCAGGGGTAGGGGCGCGAAGGGCGGCCAGGGCACGGTCCACCTCGTCCTGGCCGCTGGCCTCGCCCACCGCCGCGCGGAATTCCGAGTAGCGGATGAGGCGGTCGCGGAGGGTGGCGAAGGTGAAGGGTTTGAGGACGTACTGGACGACGCCGAGCGAGACGCCTTCCCGGACCACGGCCAGGTCCCGGGCGGAGGTCACCGCTATGACGTCCGCCTGGTGCCCTGCCGCGCGCAGGGAGCGGGCGAACTGGAGGCCGTGGACGTCCGGCAGGTGGAGGTCCAGGAGCAGCAGGTCGACCGGGGTGCGGTCGAGGATGCGGCGGGCCTCCGCTCCGGTGTGCGCCTTGCCCACCGCCACGAATCCCGGGACCCGTCCGACGTAGAGGACATGGGCGTCCGCGGCCACCGGGTCGTCCTCGACCACCAGGACCCGAATCGGCTCGGCCATCACACGTCACCCCCGACCGCCGCCGCCCGCAGCGGCAACCGCACCTCGAACACCGCGCCGCCCTCCGCCGCCTCCGTCACGGTCAGGGTTCCGTCCAGCCGTGCCACCGCCTGCCGGACCAGTGCCAGTCCCAGGCCCCGCCCGCCGGGGCCGGCCGGCTTCGTCGAGAAGCCGCGCTGGAAGACCAACTCGGCGTGGGCGGGGTCGACCCCCGCACCCGTGTCCGTCACCCTCATCACCAGTTCGGCGTCGTCGTCCGCGTACGCGGTGACCGTCACACGCGCCCGTACCGTTCCCTGGGCCGCGTCCACCGCGTTGTCGATCAGGTTGCCGAGGATGGTGACCAGATCGCGCGCCGACAGGCTCTCCGGTAGCAAACCGTCATCCAGCCGGCTCTCGTCCGAGACCACCAGCTCCACGCCCCGCTCGTTCGCCTGGGCGGTCTTGCCCAGCAGCAGGGCGGCGAGGACCGGTTCGCTGACGGCGGCCACCACCTGGTCCGTCAGCGCCTGCGCCAGCTCCAGCTCGGCCGTGGCGAAGTCGACGGCCTCCGAAGCCCGCCCGAGTTCGATCAGGGAGACGACCGTGTGGAGGCGGTTCGCGGCCTCGTGGGCCTGCGAGCGCAGTGCCTGGGTGAAGCCGCGTTCCGAGTCCAACTCGCCCATGAGGGATTGGAGTTCGGTGACGTCGCGGAGGGTTGCGACCGTGCCGCGGCGCTCGCCGCCCGAGACCGGCGAGGTGTTCACCACCAGGACCCGGTCCGCCGTCAGGTGCACTTCGTCGACCCGGGGCTCGGAGGCCAGCAGCGCACCCGTCAGGGGTGCCGGCAGGCCCAGCTCGGCCACCGAACGGCCCACCACGTCCCCCTCCGAGCCCACGCCCAGCAGTTCCTGCCCGCCGTCGTTGATCAGCGCCACCCTGTACTGCCCGTCCAGCATCAGCAGCCCCTCGCGCACCGCGTGCAGCGCCGCCTCGTGGTAGTCGTGCATCCGGCTCAGCTCGGCCGCGTTCATGCCGTGGGTGTGGCGGCGCAGGCGGGCGTTGATGACGTAGGTGCCGACCGCGCCCAGGACCAGGGCTCCGGCCGCCACTCCCAGCAGCGCCGTGACCTGCTCCTGGACCCGCCGGCTGATCGCCTCCACCTTGATGCCGGCGCTCACCAGGCCGATCACCCGGCCGTTCTCGTTCACCGGGGTCACCGTGCGCACCGACACACCGAGGGTGCCCTTGTAGGTCTCGCTGTAGGTGTGGCCCAGCTGGGCGGCCTCGATGTGACCCAGATAGTGCTTGCCGATCTCGTTCTTGTCGGGGTGGGTCCAGCGGATCCCGCCCGGGCTCATGATCGTGACGAAGTCGACCTCGGTGCCGCGCATGACCTGGAGGGCGTACGGCTGCAGCCGGGCCGACGGGTCGCGGGTGTGGATCGCCGAGCGGACCGACGGCGAGTCCGCGACCGACCGGGCCACCGCCGTCGTCTGCCGGGTCGCCGCCTCCTCCGCCTGGTGACGGTCGCTGACGTAGGTGAACAGCGCGTAACCGGCGACCAGCACCGCTATCAGCACGGCCTGCATGGCGAACAGCTGGCCGGCGAGGCTGCGGGGGCGGGGGACGGACGGGAAGCGCATGTCAGCAGTGTGCCTCCCGGGTTACGTGCGAACTAAATGAACGGAAGGGTGACCGCCCTCACAGAACGGGAGATAGTCACGGCATCCCCCACATCCCCCGGACGTGAGCCGCACGCCGGTCGTAACGACGATGACGTCAAGGAGGCGAGCCGTGATGACGACGCCTACGGCCCCAGCCGCACCCACCGTGAAGAGAGACCGCACCCACTACCTCTATATCGCGGTGATCGCCGCGGTGGCGCTCGGTATCGTCGTGGGGCTCATCTGGCCCGACGCCGGCGTCGAGCTCAAGCCCCTCGGTACCGGATTCGTCAATCTGATCAAGATGATGATCTCGCCGATCATCTTCTGCACGATCGTGCTCGGGATCGGGTCCGTACGGAAGGCCGCCAAGGTCGGCGCCGTCGGCGGTATCGCGCTCGGCTACTTTCTGGTGATGTCGCTGGTGGCGCTCTCCATCGGCCTCGTCGTCGGCAACATCCTGCACCCCGGTGACGGGCTGCACCTCACCGAGGCCCTCAAGGCCACCGGGCACAGCCAGGTGGACTCCGAGGCGCTCGGCCCGGTCGACTTCGTGCTGTCGATCATCCCGACGACCTTCGTCTCCGCCTTCACCGAGGGCCAGGTGCTGCAGACGCTGCTCATCGCGCTGCTCGCCGGGTTCGCGCTGCAGGCCATGGGATCGGTGGGCCAGCCGGTGCTGCGCGGTGTCGAGCACATCCAGCGGCTCGTCTTCCGCATCCTCGGCATGATCATGTGGGCCGCGCCGATCGGCGCCTTCGGTGCGATCGCCGCCGTCGTCGGCTCCGCCGGGCTCGACGCGCTCAAGAGTCTCGCCGTGCTGATGCTCGGCTTCTACGTGACCTGTGTGCTCTTCGTCTTCGTGGTGCTCGGCGCGCTGCTGCGGATCGTCGCCGGACTGAACATCTTCACGCTGTTCAAGTACCTCGCCCGGGAGTTCCTGCTGATCCTGTCCACCTCCTCCTCCGAGTCCGCGCTGCCGCGGCTCATCGCGAAGATGGAGCACCTGGGCGTCAGCAAGGCCGTGGTCGGCATCACCGTCCCGACCGGCTACTCCTTCAACCTCGACGGCACCATGATCTACATGACCATGGCCTCGCTGTACATCGCCGACGCCCTCGGGACGCCGATGTCGATCAGCGAGCAGATCCCGCTGCTGCTCTTCCTGCTGCTGGCCTCCAAGGGCGCCGCGGGCGTCAGCGGCGCCGGTCTGGCCACGCTGGCCGGCGGTCTGCAGTCGCACAAGCCCGCGCTGGTCGACGGAGTCGGCCTGATCGTCGGCATCGACCGCTTCATGAGCGAGGCCCGCGCCCTGACGAACTTCGCGGGCAACTCCGTCGCCACCGTCCTGATCGGTACCTGGACGAAGGACATCGACAAGGCGCGGGTGCAGCAGGTGCTCGCGGGCGAGCTGCCCTTCGACGAGACGACGCTGCTGGACGAGGGCCGGAGCACCACGCCCGAACTGCCCGAGCAGCGCGAGGAGCTGGCCAAGGCGTAGGGCTCCCGAATACCACCGGGCGTCCGGCCCGGCCTGAACCCGGGCCGGCCGTCCGGTCACCGCTCTCCGGGCGGCTGAGAACTCCCCCGTTGCTCAGCCGCCCGGAGGCATGTCCACCGGCAGTGCCCTCCCGCCCGCTTGCCGGCCGTATCCACTAACGTGCCGTTCCTGTTCCACCGGAACACGAACGGCACGTCCGCAGGGAGGCACGGGGGATGAAGATCGACTGGGATCGGCGGCACTGCGCGCGCAAGGGACATGTGACCTACGCCCCGGACGACCCGCGGCTGCGGGTGCGGCTGCACGCGCAGACCGCGGTCGGGGACGTGTGGCGCTGTCTGCGCTGCGGGGACTTCGTGCTCGGTGAGCCGCACGGCTCGGGGCCGGCGGAGGACGCCCCGCTGGTGCCGCGCGGGAAGGTGCTGCGGGACCTGTTCATCCTGCGCTTCCTCGCGATCGAGCGGGCCGTGCGCGGGGTGTTCATCGTGCTGGTCGCGGTCGCGGTGTGGAAGTTCTCCAACAGCCAGGACGCGGTGCGCCGGCTGTTCAACGAGTACCTGGACACCTTCCGGCCGGTCTTCCGGCACTTCCACTACGACCTCGACCACTCACCGGTCGTCGGTTCCATACAGAAGGCCTTCGGCTACAAGCACTCCACGCTGCTGCTGGTGGCGGGACTGCTGCTGGCGTACGCGCTGATCGAACTCGTCGAGGCGGTCGGCCTCTGGTACGCCAAGCGCTGGGCGGAATACCTGACCGTGGTCGCCACGGCCGCCTTTCTGCCGCTGGAGATCTACGAGCTCACCGAGAAAGTCAGCTATCTGAAGATCGCCACTCTGGTGCTGAACATCCTCGCGGTGCTCTATATCGCCCTCGCCAAGCGGCTGTTCGGGCTGCGCGGCGGGCGCCGGGCCTTCGAGGAGGAGCGGCACAGCGCCTCGCTGCTGGAGGTCGAGGAATCCGCGGGGGTCGAGCCGAGCTTGCGTTGACGTCGGCGTCAAGTCGTACGGTCGTGGACATGCGAATCGGCGAGCTGGCCGCACGGGCCGGGACCACCACGCGCACCCTGCGGTACTACGAGGCGCGCGGGCTGCTGCCCGCGCGGCGTTCCGAGAACGGTCACCGGACGTACGACGAGAGCGATCTGAGGCTGCTCACGCAGATCCGGACGCTGCAGGACTTCGGGTTCGAGCTGGAGGAGACCCGGCCGTTCGTGGAGTGCCTGCGGGCCGGGCATCCGGAGGGCGACACCTGCCCCGCCTCGCTCGCGGTCTACCGGCGCAAGCTGGCGGAGCTGGACGCGCTGATCGGCGAGTTGCAGGCCGTGCGGGCGACCGTCGGGGCCCAGCTGGTGCGGGCCGAGCGGGCACGGGACGAATTGGCCGCCGAGGCGCTGGTTCCGGGGGGTCCGGAGCCGACCTGCGAACTGGGAGGGTCCAGGCGATGATCAAGGCGGCGGGTGTGACCGAGGTGACGGACGCGGACTTCGCGGCGGAGGTGATCGGGGCGGAACTGCCGGTGCTGGTGGAGTTCACCGCCGACTGGTGCCCGCCGTGCCGGCAGATGGGGCCGGTGCTCACCGCGCTCGCGCAGGAGGAGGGCCACCGGCTGAAGGTGGTGCAGCTGGACGTGGACACCAACCCGGAGACGACGAACGCCTACAAGGTGCTGTCGATGCCGACGTTCATGGTGTTCCAGGGTGGTGAGCCGGTGAAGGCGATGGTGGGTGCCCGGCCCAGGCGGCGGCTGCTGGAGGAGCTGTCCGACGTACTGGACTGAACCGACCGCTTATACGAAGAATCCCCCGGGCAATTGCGCTCGGGGGATTTCTTTGCGTATATTCAAGAGTTCGCGACTTCAAGACGATGATGAAATCGCTCGAGGCGCGAAGAAGTTCAGTGGGCACAGTATATCCGGGCGGGAGCGGAATTGTCAAACACCGAATTTCCAGACGATGAATTGCGACACGAGCAGGAATTCATCGACGGACTGTACGCACGGGTGGACGCCCTGCGCGGCGACACCGAGGACTCGGTCGCGGACGCCCTCGCCCTCGGCGACAAGCCGATGCAGGCCCGCCTGGAGCGGGACATCCTGGTCGCCGAGCGCTCCGGGCTGCTCGCCGCACTGAACGCCGTGGACGGCTCGCTGTGCTTCGGCCGCATCGACCTCACCTCCGGCACCAAGCACCACATCGGGCGGATCGGGCTGCGGCTGGACGACACCGAGCGCACCCCGGTCCTCGTCGACTGGCGTGCCGAGGTCGCCCGCCCCTTCTACCTGGCCACCGGCCACACCCCGATGGGCCTGCGCCGCCGCCGGCACATCGCCACCGACGGCCGCCGGGTCGCCGCCCTGCACGACGAGATCCTCGACCTCGGCGACCGGGAGCGCACCGGGCACGAGGACCCGTCCGGCGACGCGGTGCTGCTCGCCGCCCTCAACTCGGCCCGCACCGGCCGGATGAACGACATCGTGCAGACCATCCAGGCCGAGCAGGACGAGATCATCCGCGCGCCCCACCGGGGGGTCCTGGTGGTCGAGGGCGGCCCGGGGACCGGAAAGACGGCGGTCGCGCTGCACCGCGCCGCCTTCCTCCTCTACGAACACCGCGAACTGCTCGCCAAGCGTGCCGTCCTGATCGTCGGCCCCAACCCCGCCTTTCTCGGCTACATCGGCGAGGTGCTGCCCTCGCTCGGCGAGACGGGTGTGCTGCTGGCGACGGTCGGCGAACTGTTCCCGGGCGTCAGGGCGACGGCGGCCGACAGCCCCGAGGCGGCCGCCGTGAAGGGCCGCGCAGACATGGCCGACGTGCTGGCCGCCGTCGTACGCGACCGGCAGGCGCTGCCCGACCCGGTCGTCACGATCGAGCACGACCGCGAGGTGCTGATGCTCGACGACGGCCTGGTGAACATGGCCCGGGAGCGCACCCGCGCCGCCCGGCTCCCGCACAACGTGGCCCGCGAGTACTTCGAGGGCCACATCCTCAACACCCTCACCGAGCTCTACGCCGAGCGGGTCGGCACCGACCCCTTCGACGGCAGCAGCCTGCTCGACGCCTCCGACATCACCCAGATCCGCGACGAACTCGCCGAGAACCCCGAGGTCTGGTCCGCCGTCGACCAGCTGTGGCCGCTGCTCACCCCGCGGAGCCTGGTCGCCGACTTCCTCGCCGCCCCCGAGGCGTACGTCAGCGCCGAGGACGCGGCCGCGATCCGCCGCCCGGTGACCCGGGCCTGGACGGTCTCGGACGTCCCCCTCCTGGACGAGGCGGCCGAACTGCTCGGCGTCGACGAGCGGGTCGCCCGGGCACGGGCGGAACGCGAGCGCGAGACCCAGATCGCCTACGCCCAGGGCGTCCTCGACGTCTCCTACGCCTCCCGGACCTACGAGTTCGAGGACAAGGAGGACGGGGACCCCGAGGCCTCCGAGGTGCTGTCCGCGCACGACATCATCGACGCCGAGCGCTTCGCCGAGCGCCAGGAGGAGGAGGACTTCCGCAGCGCGGCCGAGCGGGCGTCGGCCGACCGCACCTGGGCGTTCGGCCACATCATCGTCGACGAGGCGCAGGAACTCTCCCCGATGGCCTGGCGGCTGCTGATGAGGCGCAGCCCGACCCGCTCGATGACCCTGGTCGGAGACCCGGCCCAGACGGCGGAGGCGGCGGGCGTGGGTTCCTGGTCGGAGATCCTGCACCCCTATGTCGAGGACCGCTGGGACCACACGCGCCTCGGCGTCAACTACCGCACCCCGTCCGAGATCATGGACCTCGCGGCGGCCGTGGTCCGCGCGGAGAACCCGGACTTCGAGCCGCCGAGCTCGGTCCGCTCGACGGGCGTACGGCCGTGGATCCGGCGGGCGGCCGACGATCTCCCGAGCGCGGTCGCGAAGGCGGTCGTCGAACTCACCCCCGCCGAGGGCCGCCTCGCGGTGATCGCCCCGCGCGACCTGCACCGCTCCCTGGCCGCCCGCCTGGACGGCGTCACGGCCGGCGCCGAACCCGACCTCACCCACACGGTCGTCCTCCTCGACCCGCGCCAGGCCAAGGGTCTTGAGTTCGACTCCGTCCTGGTGGTGGAACCGGGACGGTACGGCACCAGCGACCTGTACGTGGCCCTGACCCGGGCGACCCAGCGACTGGGGGTGCTGCACACCGGCGGCCTGCCGGACGGGCTCAGGCAGGCCGCAGCCACACCGTAGCCAGTGGGGGCAGGGACAGGCGGATGCTCGTGGGGCGGCCGTGGGAGGGGTGGTGTTCCGGCTTCACCGGGTCGGGGTTGGTGACACCGCTGCCGCCGTAGCGGGCCGCGTCGGTGTTGAGGGTCTCGTGCCAGGCGGGGATCTCGTCCGGGACGCCCAGGCGGTAGTCGTGGCGGACCACGGGAGAGAGGTTGGCGACGGCGAGGAGCGGGGTGCCGTCGGCGTCGAGCCTCAGGAAGGCGAAGACGTCGTCCTCGGCCGCGTCGCCGGCCACCCACTGGAAGCCGCTCGGGTCGGTGTCCCGCTGCCAGAGGGCCGGGGTCGCGCCGTAGACCGTGTTGAGGTCGCGGACCAGGTCGCGCACGCCCCGGTGGTCGGCCTCGGCGCCGTAGCCGGGGTCGAGCAGCCACCAGTCCGGGCCGTGCGCCTCCGACCACTCCGCGCCCTGGGCGAACTCCTGCCCCATGAACAGGAGCTGCTTGCCGGGGTGGGCCCACATGAAGCCCAGGTACGCGCGGAGGTTGGCGCGCTGCTGCCACCAGTCGCCGGGCATCTTCGAGACCAGCGAGCGCTTGCCGTGCACGACCTCGTCGTGGGAGATGGGCAGGACGTAGTTCTCGCTGTACGCGTAGACCATCGAGAAGGTCATCTCGTGGTGGTGGTACTTGCGGTGCACCGGCTCGTGCTGCATGTACTCCAGCGAGTCGTGCATCCAGCCCATGTTCCACTTCAGGCCGAAGCCGAGACCGCCGGAGTCGGTGGGGCGGGTGACGCCCTCCCAGGCCGTCGACTCCTCGGCGATCGTGACGACACCCGGCGCCCGGCGGTAGACCGTCGCGTTCATCTCCTGCAGGAACGCGACCGCGTCCAGGTTCTCCCGGCCGCCGTGCTCGTTCGGCGTCCACTGGCCCGGCTCGCGCGAGTAGTCGAGGTAGAGCATCGAGGCGACCGCGTCCACCCGCAGCCCGTCGATGTGGAACTCCTCGCACCAGTACACCGCGTTGGCGACCAGGAAGTTGCGCACCTCGCGGCGGCCGAAGTCGAACTCCAGGGTGCCCCAGTCGGGGTGGGCGGCGCGGAGCGGGTCCGCGTGCTCGTACAGCGGGCGCCCGTCGAACTCGGCCAGCGCCCAGTCGTCGCGCGGGAAGTGCGCCGGCACCCAGTCCATCAGCACGCCGATGCCGGCCCGGTGCAAGGCGTCGACCAGGTACTTGAAGTCGTCGGGAGTGCCGAGGCGGGCCGTCGGCGCGTAGAAGCCGGTGACCTGGTAGCCCCAGGAGCCGCCGAAGGGGTGCTCGGCGACCGGCATCAGCTCCACGTGCGTGAAGCCCAGGTCCCGCACGTAGGCGGGCAGTTGCTCGGCCAGTTCGCGGTAGGTCAGGCCCGGGCGCCAGGACGGCAGGTGCACCTCGTAGACCGAGAAGGGGGACTCGTGGACGGGGGTGTCGCCCCGGTGGGCCATCCACTGCCCGTCGGTCCACTCGTGACGGGACGCCTCCACGATCGACGACGTGTCCGGCGGGGTCTGGGTACGGCGGGCCATCGGATCCGCCCGCAGGGTGCGCGAACCGTCCGGGCGGGTGATGTCGAACTTGTACAGCTCGCCCTCGCCGATGCCCGGCACGAACAGCTCCCAGACCCCGGAGGAGCCCAGCGAACGCATCGGATAGCCGGTGCCGTCCCAGAAGTTGAAGCCGCCGGCCAGCCGCACGCCCCGCGCGTTCGGCGCCCACACCGCGAACCGGGTGCCGGCGACGCCCTGGTGGGTCGTGGGGTGCGCGCCGAGCGCCTCCCACAGCCGCTCGTGCCGACCCTCGCCGATCAGATGGAGGTCCAGATCGCCCAGGGTGGGCAGGAAGCGGTACGCGTCCTCGGTCTCCTGGACCGTCCCGTCGTACTCCACGAGCAGCCGGTGGACCGGCACCTCGGTGAGGGGGAGCAGGGCGGAGAAGAAGCCGTCGCCGTCGTCGTGGAGTCCGGTGCGCAGATCCTCGCCGGCGACGACCGTCACCGCGCGGGCGTACGGGCGGAACGCGCGCACGGCGACCCCGCCCGGGACGGAGTGCGCGCCGAGGACCGCGTGCGGGTCGTGATGGGTGCCGTGCAGCAGCCGTTCGCGGTCGCCGTCGGCTACGGACACGGGGTTCTTGGAGGTCACGGACGCGTCTCCCGGGATCAGTTCGGGTCGGGGGTGGCCAGGCGGTGTACGGCCGACAGCGGTACGGGCAGCCAGTCGGGGCGGTGCCGGGCCTCGTAGACGACCTCGTAGACGGCCTTGTCGGTCTCGTAGGCCCGCAGCAGGACGGGATCGGTGCGCGGGTCGGTGCCGGTGATCTCGGCGTAGCCGGAACAGTAGGCCGCCCGGCAGCGGCGCGCCCAGCCGGGGTCGGCCGGGGTCACGGAGTGGGCCGCGTAGTCGAAGGAGCGCAGCATCCCGGCGATGTCCCGCACCGGCGGCTGCGGCATGCGGCGCTCGGCCAGCGGGCGGGCCGGCTCACCCTCGAAGTCGATCAGCGACCACTCGCCCGACGGCGAGCGCAGACACTGCCCCAGATGCAGATCGCCGTGCACCCGCTGTGCGGTCCAGGTACTGCCCTCGGCGGCCAGCTGGGCCGGCGCCCGGAAGGCGGACCGCAGCCCGTCCTCGTACGGCCGCAGCGCCGGCACCGCCTGCGCGGCCGCCTCCAGCCGCTCGACCATGCCCGCGACCTGCGACTCCAGCTGGCTGTGCCCGAGGGTGACGGTCGGCAGCGCCCGGGCCAGCGCGGTGTGCACCTCGGCGGTGGCCCGGCCCAGCGCCCGCGCCTCGGCCGTGAAGTCCTCGCCCTTGGCCAGCTCGCGCAGCGCCAGCTCCCAGCCGTCGGTCGCGCCGCGCACGAAGGGCTGGAGCACGGCCAGCACGTACGGTTCCCCGCCCAGCTCCGCCCGCAGCCAGGCGGTCGGGGCGGGCACCCGGGCGCAGCCCTCGCGGGCCAGCGCCAGGGGTATCTCCAGGTCGGGGTTGACGCCGGGCACCACCCGGCGCAACAGCTTCAGGATGAACGTATCTCCGTAGACGACCGAGGAGTTGGACTGCTCGCCGGTCATCAGCCGGGCCACCAGCCCGTCGCGTATCTCCTGGCCGGGGTCGCGCTCGAAGCGCAGCCCGCCGATGCGGGCCCGGGTGCGCAGGGCCTCCAGGAGCATCTCGGCGGGCCGGGGGTCGTACAGGGCGTCGTACACCGTGCGTCCGGCCAGCGGGCCGTCGGCCACATGTCCGATCAGCGCGGGCGCCAGCCGGGGCGGCAGCGCCTCGCGCACGCCTATGAGGAGCTGGTAGCAGTCGCCGGCCTCGGCGGGGGCGGGCGGCTGGTGGGCGCGGACCAGCAGATGGTGCAGGCCCACCCGGCTGTCCGACGGCAGCAGTTCGGTCTCGGCCACCATGGCGAAGCCCGTGACCGGGCGGCCCTTGCCGGCGAACCAGCGCTGCCGGGGCAGCCAGTCGCGCAGGAGCGGGTCGAGCGAGGCGAGCAGAGGGGGCGTGGAGGGGGTGACCGTTTCCGCCATGGCGGTACGTCCTTTCCCCGGATCGTCGGGGGCGTGAGTGATGCGTGCCCCGGGCGGGCCGGGGGAAACCGGGCCCGCCCGGGCTCTCGTCGATCGAGCTCTATTGGGCCGCGTCCGCGCGCAGCCGGAACCAGTAGAAGCCGTGCCCCGCCAGGGTCAGCAGATACGGCAGCTCGCCGACCGCCGGGAACCGCACCCCGCCGAACAGCTCCACCGGATGGCGTCCGTCGAAGCGCCGCAGGTCCAGCTCGGTGGGCTGGGCGAACCGGGAGAAGTTGTGCACACAGAGGACGAGATCGTCCTCGTACTCCCGCAGGAACGCGATCACCGCCGGGTTCGACGACTGGAGCTCGGTGTAGGACCCCAGTCCGAAGGCAGGATTCTGCTTGCGGATCTCGATCATGCGGCGGGTCCAGTGCAGCAGCGAGGAGGGCGACGACATGGACGCCTCGACGTTGGTGACCTGGTAGCCGTAGACGGGATCCATGATGGTCGGCAGGTACAGCCGCCCCGGGTCGGAGGAGGAGAAGCCGGCATTGCGGTCGGGGGTCCACTGCATGGGGGTGCGGACGGCGTCGCGGTCGCCGAGCCAGATGTTGTCGCCCATGCCGATCTCGTCGCCGTAGTAGAGGATCGGCGAGCCGGGGAGCGAGAGCAGCAGGGCGGTGAACAGCTCGATCTGGTTGCGGTCGTTGTCGAGGAGAGGGGCCAGCCGCCGCCTGATCCCGATGTTGGCGCGCATCCGTGGGTCCTTGGCGTACTCGGCCCACATGTAGTCGCGTTCCTCGTCGGTGACCATCTCCAGGGTCAGCTCGTCGTGGTTGCGCAGGAAGATGCCCCACTGGCAGCCGGACGGGATGGCCGGGGTCTTGGCGAGGATTTCCGAGACCGGGTAGCGGGACTCCCGGCGCACGGCCATGAAGATCCGTGGCATGACCGGGAAGTGGAACGCCATGTGGCACTCGTCCCCGCCCTTGGCGTAGTCGCCGAAGTAGTCGACCACGTCCTCCGGCCACTGGTTCGCCTCCGCCAGCAGCACCACGTCCGGGTACTGGGCGTCGATCTCCTTCCGGACCCGCTTCAGGAAGTCGTGGGTCGCGGGCAGGTTCTCGCAGTTGGTGCCCTCGCTCTGGTAGAGGTACGGCACCGCGTCCAGCCGGAAGCCGTCGATCCCCAGGTCCAGCCAGAAGCGGAGCGCGGAGAGGATCTCCTCCTGGACGGCCGGGTTCTCGTAGTTGAGGTCCGGCTGGTGGGAGAAGAAGCGGTGCCAGTAGTACTGCTTGCGGACCGGGTCGTAGGTCCAGTTGGAGACCTCGGTGTCGACGAAGATGATCCGCGCGTCCTGGTAGCGGTCGTCCTTGTCGTCCCACACGTAGTAGTCGCCGTACGGGCCGTTCCGGTCCTTGCGCGACTCCTGGAACCACGGGTGCTGGTCGCTGGTGTGGTTCATGACGAAGTCGATGATGACGCGCATGCCGCGCTGGTGGGCGGCGTCGACGAACTCCACGAAGTCGGCGAGGTCACCGAACTCGGGCAGCACGGCGGTGTAGTCGGAGACGTCGTAACCGCCGTCCCGCAGGGGGGACTTGAAGAAGGGCGGCAGCCAGAGGCAGTCGACGCCGAGCCACTGCAGGTAGTCGAGTTTCGCGGTCAGGCCCTTGAGGTCGCCGATGCCGTCGCCGTTGCTGTCCTGGAAGGAGCGCACCAGGACCTCGTAGAAGACGGCGCGTTTGAACCAGTCGGGGTCCCGGTCCTTGGCAGGCGTGTCCTCGAAGGTGTCCGGGACGGGTTCGTTGACGATCATTGTGTGGGTGACCCTCCGATCCGCGGGGACGGTCGCAGGACGGTGAGGATGTGCGCGGCCCGGTGACCCGGCTCCAGGCGCACATAGTTGGCCCTGCCCCAGTTGTAGGTTTCGCCGGTGAGCTCGTCGCGCACCGGTACCGACTCATGCCAGTTCAGGCCGAGTTGCGGCATGTCCAACGAGACCGTGGCCTCCTGGGTGTGGTGGGGGTCGAGGTTGACGACCACCAGAACCGTGTTCGATCCGCTCCGCTTGCTGTAGACGATCACCTCCTCCTTGTCGGCATGGTGGAAGTGGATGTCGCGCAGCTGCCGCAGGGCCGGGCTGCTGCGCCGCAGGGTGTTGAGCCGGGTGACGAGCGGGGCGATTCCCTCGGTGTCGGCCCGGGCCCAGTCGCGGGGCTTGAGCTGGTACTTCTCGGAGTCGAGGTACTCCTCGCCGCCTTCCCTGAGCGGGGTGTTCTCACAGAGTTCGTAGCCGCTGTAGATGCCCCAGGTGGGGGAGAGGGTGGCGGCGAGCACGGCGCGGGCCTCGAAGGCGGGTCGGCCGCCGTGCTGGAGGTAGGCGTGCAGGATGTCCGGGGTGTTCGCGAAGAAGTTCGGCCGCATGTAGGAGGCGGTCTCGGCGGCGAGTTCGGTCGCGTACTCGGTGAGTTCCTGCTTGGTGTTGCGCCAGGTGAAGTACGTGTACGACTGCTGGAAGCCGATCTGGGCGAGGGTGCGCATCATCGCGGGGCGGGTGAAGGCCTCGGCGAG